>QBMO01000001.1:115061-131901 GCA_003242075.1 Alphaproteobacteria bacterium | reverse complement strand
CCCCCAACCCCGCCCCACAAGGGGGCGGGGAGTCGCTCGTGCTTGAAATCGGCTTCGGCGGCGGGGAGCATCTCGTCGCTCAAGCTTCCGCGCATCCCGAGCAGCGCTTCATCGGCGTTGAGCCGTTCCTCAATGGCGTGGCGTCGTGCTTGCGGCATGTGGAGGAGGCCAACGTCTCCAATGTGCGCATCCATAATGGCGACGCGCGCGATGTGATCGCGCGGCTGCCGGATGCGTCGCTCGATCTTTGCTACATCCTGTTTCCCGATCCCTGGCCGAAAGCGCGCCACCACAAGCGGCGGCTGATCCAGGCTGAATTTTTGGACGAACTGGCGCGCGTGCTGAAGCCCGGCGGTGAAGTGCGGTTTGCGACGGATTGGGCGAATTATGCGGAGTGGACGCTTGAGCAGTTCACGCGCGATGCGCGGTTTAGGTGGACGGCTGAGCGCGCGGAGGATTGGCGCAGCCCATGGCCGGGGCACGTGACGACGCGGTATGAAGCGAAGAAGCTCGGTGACTGCGCGCCGATATGGTTGCGGTTCGTGCGGATTTAGATCTTTGACACGTTTTGCGGACGCCATAGCCAGAGGCCTGCCGTCGCCGCGACGACGCAGGCGAAACCGGGGACGCTGGCCTCTGGCCCAAACGCGCCGCCCGTGAGCCAGGCTGGCGCATCGTTGAGCGTTGCGGTCAGCAAACCTGGCGCTTCATTGCCGCTGACGCCGAAACCAAGCACCGGCCCTTGCATCGCGTTCGCCGCGAAGTGGAGGCCGAGCGGCATTGCGAGGCTGCGGGTGCGGATGAAGGCGAGGCCGAACAGGATCGAGGCGACAAAGATGTTGGCGCCGGCGAGATAGGCCAGCGGGCCGAGTTCGGCGAGCGCATCCGAATGCGTGAGCGTGAACAGCGCGGCGATCAGGAGTTGCGCGGGCCATTGCCCAAGCCCATCGAGCAAGCGCTGAAACAGGAAGCCGCGGAACATCAGTTCTTCAGTCGCCGCGGCGAGCGCGAGCAAAAGCAGTGTTGCGCCGAGCGCGCTCGCCCAGTCCGGGTTGAGGCGCCACGTCACGACGCCGCCAGCGGCTAACATCAGTGCCGGAGCGGCCATCAGCAGCGCACCGGCGGCCATGCCGAGCAGAAGCTGCCGCGGCCAACGCCAGTCGAGCGCGCCGATCAGTTCGGCGATGGGCTTGCGGCGGAGCACCTGGCAGATCAGCGATGCGACGAGGATGACGGCGAGCTGCTGATAGATCGGCACGCCCGCTTCGCTGTCGCGCGCGCTCAGGATCAACGGGAAGAGCAGCGCCGTAAGCACCACAAAGAAGATCGCGATCCACCAGCCATTGCGCAGCTTGCGGCGGGCGTTGAGGAAGGGGTGCGGCAGCGCCATGTGCGGCGGAAGCTCTCGGCTCGCGGGCCGGGCGCGTCAACCTGGGCGCTAAGGGGGCTTGGCGAGCCTCCGCTAACCCGCTATATCCAAAGCTCTACATCGCTGATGCCTTCGATGAAGGCGCAGCGGCGGGGCCCCGGGCTCCGCCGCTTTTTTGTTACCGGAGCCGCCCCTGCGCGCGACGAACCCAGTGGAAGAGCGCGTGATTGCGCTGATCGAGCCGACGGCTTCGGGCCTCGGTTTCCGGATCGTGCGCGTGCGCGTCTCGGGCAACCGGCGCAAGCGCCTACAAATCATGGCCGAGCGCGTCTCGGACGGGGAGATGGGCATTGACGATTGCTCGCGTCTGTCGCGGGCGCTGTCGCCGGTGTTTGATCTCGAAGATCCGATTCCGGGCGGCGAATACGATCTCGAGGTCAGTTCGCCCGGTATCGACCGGCCGCTGATCCGGGTCGAGGATTTCGAGCGCTTTATCGGTCACGAAGCCAAGGTCGAAACCGCCGCGATGATCGACAACCGCCGCCGCTGGAAGGGCGTTATCACCGCGGTGTCGGGCGATGCGTTCACGCTGGTCGGCGATCACGGCGAGGCGACGTTGCAGGTTTCGGCTTTGTCGGACGCACGTCTGGTGCTGACCGACAAGCTGATCGCGGAAGATTTGAAACGAGCAAAAGCGGCCGAGGCCGCTGCTGACGAAAATACTGACGAAGGGAAGACACCATGAGCACTGGCATTTCCGCAAACCGGCTGGAAATCCTGCAGATCGCCGATGCAGTCGCGCGTGAAAAGTCGATCGACAAGGAAATCGTGATCGAGGCGATGGAGCACGCGCTCCAGAAAGCGGCGCGCTCGCGCTACGGCGCCGAGCACGACATCCGCGCCACCATCGATCAAAAAACCGGCGAAATGGCGCTAAAGCGCGTGATGACGGTGGTGGACGAGTCGACGCTCGATCCCGAGACGCGGCCGTTCAATCCGTCGACCGACATCATGCTCGATGTGGCGCAGAAGACCGATCCGGAAGCCGTGGTCGGCAAGGAATATGACGAGCCGCTGCCGCCGATCGAGTTCGGCCGCGTCGCCGCGCAAACCGCCAAACAAGTGATCAATCACGAAGTTCGCGAGGCCGAGCGTGAGCGCCAGTACGGCGAGTACAAGGATCGCATCGGCGAAATCATCAATGGCGTCGTCAAGCGCGTTGAGTTCTACAATGTGATCGTCGATCTCGGCCGCGCCGAAGGCGTGATCCGCAAGAGCGAGTCGATTCCGCGCGAAAATCTCCGCGTCGGCGACCGCACCCGGGCTTACGTCTATGACGTGCGCCGCGAAACCAAAGGCCCGCAAATCTTCCTCTCGCGCGCCAAGCCGGAATTCATGGCGCGCCTGTTCGCGCAGGAAGTGCCGGAAGTTTATGAAGGCGTGATCGAGATCAAGGCTGCGGCCCGCGACCCGGGTTCGCGCGCCAAAATCGCGGTTTTGAGCCATGATTCATCGATCGATCCGGTCGGCGCCTGCGTCGGTATGCGCGGCGCGCGCGTGCAGGCGGTCGTCGGTGAATTGCAGGGCGAGAAGATCGACATCATCCCGTGGTCGTCCGATCCGGCGACCTTCATCGTCAACGCGCTGCAGCCGGCGGAAGTCTCCAAGGTCGTGCTCGATCCGGAAGAGGCGCGCGTGGAAGTGGTGGTCGGCGAAGCGCAACTCTCGCTCGCCATCGGCCGCCGCGGCCAGAACGTGCGCTTGGCCTCGCAACTCACCGGCTGGTCGATCGATATTCTGACTGAAGCGGAAGAATCCGAGCGCCGTCAGAAGGAATTCGCCACCCGCACCGAATTGTTCGTGAAAGCGCTCGAAGTGGACGAAATGTTCGCGCAGCTGCTGGCGTCGGAAGGCTTCGTCACGGTCGAAGAAATTGCCTATGTCGACCAGATGGAACTGGCTTCCATCGAAGGCCTGAACGACGAAATCGCCGATGAATTGCAAGCGCGCGCGAAAGACTTCCTCGATCGCTTGGCCGCTGAACTCGAAGCCAAGCGCGTGGCGCTCGGCGTCGAGGATTCGCTGAAGAGCGTGCCGGGCCTGACTGGGCCGATGCTGGTGGCGCTCGGCGAGAAGGGCGTGAAGACGCTCGACGATTTCGCCGGCCTGGTTGGCGACGATCTGCGTGGTTGGTTCGAGACCAAGAACGGCGAGCGTGTGCGCGAGCCAGGCACGCTGGAGGAATTCCAGCTGACGCAAGAACAAGCCGACGCGTTGATCCTCAATGCGCGCATCGCGGCGGGCTGGATCGAGGCGCCGCCCGAGCCGGAAGTGGTCGAAGTGGAAGGGGACGTGGATGATTATTCCAACGTCTTCCCAGATCGAAGCTGAAGGCGGCCGCCGCGGACGAGAGCGGCGGTGCATCGTGAATGGCGACGGTGTCGACGAGGCGAACTTGATCCGGTTCGCGCTCGACGGCGCCGGTGTGATCACGCCCGATGTCGCGGCTAAATTGCCGGGGCGCGGCGCCTGGGTCAGCGCCGATCGCGCGAGCTTGGAGCAGGCGGTAAAGAAGGGCGCGTTCGCGCGCGCTTTCAAAGCCAATGCCAAGGCGCCCGAAGGCCTCGCCGATCTAACCGCACAGCTCCTGGCGAAGCGCTGCATCGACATGCTGGGCATGGCGCGGCGCGCCGGCGCCATCGCGATCGGGGCGACGCAAGTGGAGGCCGCGATCCGCAAGGCGCCGCTGCTTGTGTTGATCGAAGCGGAAGATGGCGCCGTCGAGGGTCGCGAAAAGCTTTTGGGCCTCCATATAGGGCTTTGGGGCGCGTCTCCGCCGGCGGTTGGCTGCTTTGCCAGCGAGGATTTGGGCGTGGCGCTGGGGCGGGAACGTGTGATACACGCTTGCCTGCTTCAAGAGCGTTTGGCGCTGGCCTGGGCGGTGGAAATTGGCCGCCTCGCGGGGTTCCGCGCCATCGTTCCAGACTCTTGGCCCGATTCCTGGCGCTCTGTGTCGTGGAAACTGGGCGGCGCGGCCGCTGGATCAGCTATGGTCCATGGGCGCGGCGAGCAGACAGACGTTTGAGTTATGGCGTCCATGCGGGGCGCTCGTGAATAAAATTTAGGATTGGCAATACCACTGCATGTCTGACGGCAACGAACAGAAAGACACTCCCTCCGGCCGCAAGCCGCTGACGCTCACGCGCACCGCGAGCGCCGGCACAGTGCGCCAGAGTTTCAGCCACGGCCGCACCAAACAAGTCGCCGTCGAAGTGCGCGAGAAGCGCTCGATCAATCGGCCCGGCGCTGGTGGAACGCCGGCTGCCGGTGGCGCCGCTGGCCCCGGCGTGCCGCCGCCAATCCGTGCACGCGCCACACCCGCAGCGCCGGTCGCCGAAGCGCCGCGTGCGCCGCCCAAGCCGGGCGGCATCACCGATGATGAAACGCGCCGCCGCGAAGAAGCGGTGCGCCGCTCGATGGCTGAGCGCGAAGCCCGCGATCAGCGTCTGAAGGCGGAAGAAGATCAACGCCGCGCGCTCGAAGATGCGCAGCGCCGCAAAGCCGCTGAAGACGAAGCGCAGCAGGCCGAAATCGAAGCACGCCGCCGCGAAGCCGAAGGCGTGGACGCCGAGCCCGAGCCGGCTGAACAAGCGCGTCAGCAGCAGCCCGCGCTAGCGCGCCCAGGCGCGCCCGCGCCAGAACAACAAGCGCGTCAGCAAGCTGACGTGCTGAGCGAACTCGGCGGCCGTGTGAAGTCAGCGCGCAAGCCGATGCCGGTGGCGCCGGTGAAGCCGACCAAGAAGGGCGAACCCAAGCGCCGCGAAGGCCGCCTGACGCTCGACATGGTCGAGCGCGAGGTCGCTGGCGACGATGATCGCGTGCGCTCGCTCGCGGCCTATCGCCGTGCACAGCAAAAAGAAAAAGAACGCCGCGCCAAGATGCTTGGCGGCGGCGAGCGCGAGCGCGTCGCGCGCGAAGTCATCATTCCGGAATCCATCACGGTTCAAGAGCTCTCGAACCGCATGGCCGTGCGTGTGGCTGACATCATCAAGTTCATGATGCGCCAAGGCCAGATGCTGAAGCAGAGCGACGAGCTCGATGCCGATACGGCCGAACTGATCGCGACCGAACACGGCCACATCGTTCGCCGCGTTGCGGAATCGGACGTTGAAGAAGGTCTCGCCGGCGATATCGTCGATAGCGACGAAAACCTTGAGCCGCGTCCGCCGGTCGTGACCATTATGGGCCACGTCGATCACGGCAAAACCTCGCTGCTCGACGCGCTGCGCCAAACCGACGTTGTGGCGGGCGAAGCTGGTGGCATCACGCAGCACATCGGCGCCTATCAAGTGCGCGTGCCAAGCGGCCAACGCGTCACCTTCCTCGATACGCCGGGCCACGCCGCGTTCAGCGCCATGCGCGCGCGCGGCGCGCAAGTGACGGATATCGTCGTGCTGGTTGTGGCCGGCGATGACGGCGTCATGCCGCAAACGGTCGAAGCCATTCATCACGCCAAAGCCTCCGGCGTGCCGATCATCGTCGCCATCAACAAGATGGATAAGCCCGACGCCAATCCAGACCGCGTGCTGAGCGAATTGCTGCAGCACGAAATCGTCGCTGAACAATTCGGCGGCGACGTCCAGGTCGTGAAAGTGTCGGCGCTGAAGAAGGAAGGCCTCGAAGATCTGGTTGATCAGATTCTGCTGCAAGCGGAAGTGCTGAACCTGCGCGCCAATCCGAACCGCCCGGCCGAGGCGGCGGTGATCGAATCCAAGCTCGATAAGGGCCGCGGCACGGTTGCGACCGTGCTGATCCAAATGGGTACGCTGAAGCGTGGCGACATCGTCGTCGTCGGCGCTCAAGTGGGCCGCGTCCGCGCCATCACCAACGAGCGCGGCCAGCAGTTGCAAGCGGCCGGTCCGTCCGAGCCGGTTGAGATCATGGGTCTCGAAGGCGTGCCGGAGCCGGGCGACGTGCTGAACGTCGTCGAAAACGAAAACCGCGCGCGCGAAGTCGCAAACTATCGCGCCCGCGCCAAGAAACAGCGCAACACCGGCGTCAAGAGCACGGGCACCTCGCTCGAGTCGATGATGGCGAAGTTCAAGGATTCGACCGCGAAAGAGCTGCCGATCCTGCTCAAGGCCGACGTGCAAGGCTCGGCCGAAGCAATCGTCGGTTCGCTCGACAAGTTGGCTCATGAAGAAGTGCGCGCGCGCGTCGTGCTCTCGGGCGTCGGCGGCATCAACGAGTCGGACGTCCAACTCGCCAAGGGTTCGGGCGCGCCGATCATCGGCTTCAACGTCCGCGCCTCGAAAGAAGCGCGCGATCTGGCCGAGCGCGAAGGCGTCGAAATCCGTTATTACGCGATCATCTATGACCTGATTGACGACATCAAAGGCGTCATGTCGGGCATGCTCGCGCCGCAGCATCGCGAAACCTTCCTCGGCAATGCCGAAGTGCTGGAGGTGTTCAACATCTCCAAGGTCGGCAAGGTCGCTGGTTGCCGCGTGAGCGACGGCGTCGTCCGCAAGGGCGCCAAGGTTCGTATCCTGCGCGAGAACGTCGTGATCCAGGAAATGGGCGTGCTCTCCACGCTGAAGCGCTTCAAGGATGAAGTCGATCAGGTCGTCGCCGGCCAGGAATGCGGCATGAGCTTCGGCCCGTTCCAGGACATCAAGCAAGGCGATGTCATCGAGTGCTTCAACGTCGAAGTCGTCCAGCGGTCGCTCTGAGGGCAAAGCCATGCGTGGTTTAGTGCTTGCGGCAATCGCGGCGTTTGGCTTGGCGGCTTCCGGCTGCCAACGCGACAACGACGCCGAACAACCGCCAACGGTTCGCCGCTCCACCATTGTTGAACCCGAGGTGCGCGGCGTTGACGTCGTGCCGCAGGAAGAGCCCGCGGTGGCGCGTCAGCAATGGCGCGCGGCGTCGGATACGGCGCGCACGGTGTTGGGCAATCTGCGTGTGAGCTTGTTGGGCCCCCGCGGCGGGCCGATCGTATTCGCGTTCGCCAATGGCGTGACGATCCAGGCGCAGCCCTATGCCGAAGTGCCGGCCAATTCGCGCTCTGGCGTCGGCGGGCAAAGCTATGCCGCGGTGCTCGGCGGCGATCCGCGCGTCAACGTTTGGCTCTACCGCGTGCAAGGCGAGAACGTCACCGCAAGCGCCGCGCAAGGCGGGCTCTGCGGCGCGGAGCGTGCCCGCTATCTCGCTGTCAGCGAATTCGTCGATGCGAGTGGGCGCTGGGTGTTCAAGGTTGCGGCGTTCCGTGGCGACGGCCAGCCCGGCCAAGATCCCACGCTCTGCAACACCTATGCGTACACGGCGCAGTAAATGAAGCGTGGCAAGGGACGCGATAGCGGCCACGGGCCGTCGCAACGCCAATTGCGCGCGGCCGAGCTCGTGCGTCATGCGTTGGTGGAAATCGTCGCGCGCGAGGAGCTTCGCGACCCCGCTTTGCTCGGCGCTTCGATCACCATCGGCGAAGTGCGCGCCTCGCCAGACTTAAAGCATATGACCGCGTTCGTCTCCGCGCTCGGCCCAGCCGATCCGAAACAGATCGCCGACGGCTTGACGCGCAGTACTGCGTTCCTGCGCGGGCGCTTGGCGCGTCAGGTTGACTTGCGCTTCACGCCGGAGCTGCACTTCCAGCCGGACATCTCCTACGACGAAGCCCGCCACATCGACGAATTGCTCGCAAGCCCGGATGTTGCGCGCGATCTGAAGCGCGGCGAAGAGGAATGAGCCTCGCGTTTTTTCCCGGCGGGTGGCTCTGACATGGGCCGGCGCAAAAAGGGCGAGGATGTTTCGGGCTGGGTGGTGCTCGATAAGCCGGACGACATGACGTCCACGCATGCGGTGGCGGCTGTGCGGCGCGTGTTCAATGCGCAGAAGGCGGGCCATGCCGGCACGCTTGATCCGCTGGCGTCCGGGATTTTGCCGATCGCGCTGGGCGAGGCGACGAAGACGGTGCCTTGGCTGATGGAAGCCAAGAAGACCTACCTCTTCACGATCAAATGGGGTGTCTCCACCGATACCCAGGATCGCGAAGGCAAGTCCATTGCCGAGAGCGACGTGCGGCCGACGCCGGAGGCGATCCGGGCGGCGCTGCCGGCTTTCATCGGCGAGATTGAGCAGATCCCCCCGCAGTACAGCGCCGTCAAAGTCGATGGCGAGCGCGCCTACGATATCGCCCGCTCAGGCGAGACGGTGGAACTTGAGCCGCGCCAGGTCACGGTTTACGAGGCTGAGCTGGTCGGGACCGAGGACGATCTCGCCCATTTCCGCGTCCGCTCGGGAAAAGGCTTCTATATCCGCGCGCTCGTCCGCGATCTGGCGGCAAAATTGGGCGCGGAAGGCCATGTCTGGCGGCTGCGCCGGACGGCGGTCGGCCCGTTTACCGAGGCCGAAAGCGTCACACTGGACGATCTGCAGCTTTTAGGTCAAAAGGACGCCGCGTCAGAACGCCTGAAGCCCGTTGAGACCGCGCTGGACGACATCCCGGCACTGGCCATCAACGGCGAGGACGCGTTCAAGCTCAGACAAGGACGGCCCATCGTTCTCCTTCCGCATGTGATGGAGGCGCTGAAGCCGAAATTCCGCGATCGCACCATTGCCGGGCAGGATGCCTCCCGCGCGGCAGTGGCCCTCTTCGAGGGCAAAGCGGTGGCTCTGGGTGACGTGCGGGCCGGCAAGTTTTCGCCGACGCGCGTGTTTCACATCTCAGACCAATAGGAGTCCCGATGTCGATTACAGTAGAGCGCAAGGCTGCGCTCATTAAAGACAACGCCAAAACGAAGAACGACACCGGTTCGCCGGAAGTGCAGGTTGCGATCCTCTCGGAGCGCATCTCGAACCTGACCGAGCACTTCAAGACGCACAAGAAGGACAACCACTCGCGCCAAGGCCTGCTCAAGATGGTCAGCCAGCGCCGACGGTTGCTCGACTACCTCAAGAACAATGATGTGCCGCGCTACCAAGCCATCATCGAAAAGCTGGGTCTGCGCCGCTAAGCGCAGACTTCGAAGGGTGCTGGCGCAAAGCTAGACCCGCGCGATCACCCTTCAAAAAGCCGCGCGCAAGCGCGGTCGCGAACCTCCTCCGATCCGCGGAGGAGGCAATACGCGCAACGGAATCCGCTGTTGCGCATCGAATAGGCCGCCGGAGCACCGGCTCATCGGCCTGGAGTTAGATGTATGTTTGATACCAAAACCGTTTCCATCGATTGGGCTGGGCGTCCGCTCACGCTCGAAACCGGCCGCGTTGCGCGGCAAGCTGACGGCGCCGTCTACGCCACGTGGGGCGAAACCGCGCTGCTCGCGACGGTCGTGTTCGCGAAGGAAGCAAAGCCGGGGCAGGATTTCTTCCCGCTGACCGTGAACTACCAAGAAAAGTACTTCGCATCGGGCCGCATTCCCGGCGGCTTCTTCAAGCGTGAAGGCCGCCCGACAGAACGTGAAACGCTGCTGTCGCGCCTGATCGATCGTCCGATCCGCCCGCTCTTCGTCGATGGCTTCAAGAACGAAGTGCAAGTCATCATCACGGTGCTGAGCTGGGACAACGAAAACGAGTCCGACCTGCTCGCACTGGTCGCGGCCTCCGCGGCGCTGACGATTTCCGGCGTGCCGTTCATGGGCCCGATCGCAGCCTCGCGCGTTGGTTGGATCGACGGCAAGGCCGTTCTGAACCCGACCATCCCCGACATGGCGACCTCGCAGCTCGATCTCGTCGTCGCCGGCACCGCCAACGCGATCATGATGGTCGAGTCGGAAGTGAAGGAACTGAGCGAAGAGCAAATGCTGCAAGCGCTGTCGCTCGCGCACAAAGGCATGCAGCCGGTGATCGATGCGATCATCGAGCTTGCCGAGAAAGCCGGCAAAGAGCCGTTCGAATTCGAACCGGCCGACAATTCGGCGCTGAAGGCCAAGATCAAGGATCTCGTCGGCGCCGATCTGGCTGAAGCGTACAAAGTCACCGTCAAGGCCGAGCGTTACGGCAAGGTCGGCGTGCTGCGTGACAAGGTGAAGGCGGCCCTTCTTAAGACGGAAGCCAATCCCGATGGCTACGACGCCAACGTGATCAAGGAAGTCTTCAAGGAAGTCGAAAGCGACATCGTCCGCACCCGCATCGTGAAGGAAAAGGGCCGCATCGATGGCCGCGCCGTCGATAAGGTTCGTCCGATCGAAAGCATGGTCGGCTTCCTGCCGCGAACGCACGGTTCAGCCTTGTTCACGCGCGGTGAAACGCAATCGATCGTCGTCGCCACGCTCGGCACCGGTGAAGATGAGCAATTCATCGACGCGCTTTCGGGCACGACCAAGGAGCGCTTCATGCTCCACTACAACTTCCCTCCCTACAGCGTCGGTGAAACCGGCCGTATGGGTGGCGCCGGCCGCCGCGAAATCGGTCACGGCAAGTTGGCGTGGCGCGCGATGAAAGCGGTTCTGCCGACAGCTGAGCAATTCCCGTACACGGTGCGCCTCGTTTCCGAGATCACCGAGTCGAACGGCTCAAGCTCGATGGCCACGGTTTGCGGCTCATCGTTGGCGCTGATGGATGCGGGCGTTCCGATTTCGGCGCCAGTCGCCGGCGTCGCCATGGGCCTCATCCTCGAAGACTACGGCTTCGAAGTTCTGACCGACATCCTGGGTGACGAAGATCATCTGGGCGACATGGACTTCAAGGTCGCGGGCACCGAGAAGGGCATCACCTCGCTGCAAATGGACATCAAGGTCGCCGGCATCACGCAGGAGATCATGACGGTCGCGCTCGAGCGTGCGCATACGGCGCGCTTGCACATTCTCGGCGAGATGAACAAGGCGATGGACGCCCCGCGCGGCGAAGTCGGCAAGAATGCACCGCGCATCGAGCAGATCAAAATCCCGGTCGATAAGATCCGGGACGTGATCGGCACGGGCGGCAAGGTCATCCGCGAAATCGTGGAAAAGACCGGCGCGAAAGTGAACGTCGAAGACGACGGCACGGTGAAGGTGGCCTCCGCCAACGCCGAGTCGATCGAAGCGGCGATCAAGTGGATCAAGTCGCTGACCTCCGAACCGGAAGTCGGTCAGATCTACGAAGGCAAGGTCGTGAAGGTGATGGAGTTCGGCGCCTTCGTGAACTTCTTCGGCGCCAAGGACGGCCTCGTTCACGTTTCCCAGTTGGCGCGCGAGCGCGTCGAGAAGCCGGGCGATGTGGTCAAGGAAGGCGACACCGTGAAGGTGAAGCTCTTGGGCTTCGACGATCGCGGCAAGGTTCGCCTTTCGATGAAGGTGGTCGATCAAGCCACCGGCGCCGATCTCACGTCCGAGCTGGGCGAAGAGGCGCTGGACGAAGGTCCGCGCCGCGAACGCAGCGGCGGTGACCGTGACCGCGGCCCGCGTCGTGGCGGCGGCGGTGGCCGCGACCGCCCGCGCCGTGAAAGCTCGGGCGACTAAGCCTTAGCGCAAACGCAAACCGGAAAGCCCGTCGCGCAAGCGGCGGGCTTTTCTCATTTGGCTCTCGCCGCTAACGTCCGCGCATGGGGCTGAGGCTTGTCGCGCGTTTGTATGACCGCTCCGAGGCGCTGGTCATGAGCAGCTGCCTCGATGCGGCAGGCGTGCCCCACTTCCTGTTTGGCGCGGAGATGATCAATATCAATCCGCTGCACGAGATCGTTTATGACGGATACAAGATCATCGTTTGCGATGATGATCTTGCCTCGTCGCTGGCCGTGCTTGCAGAGGCGCAAGCTCGTCCAGCGGAATGTGATGAGGTGCTAACCACGCGGCATTTTCCCGTCACGTTTGCCGTCTTTCATCTCGCGCAATTCCTGTTGGTGGGCCTCATTTTCTGGATTCCGATGAGGCGGCATTCTTGGCTCACCGCTGCTGGGCGCTAATCGGTCCATATTTCGCCGCTTCTGGTGCTAAGCTCGCCCCATGCCTGCACTCGTCATCGTTGCGCGCTTTTCATCCCGGCCGGAGGCCGTCGTCGCCCAATCGGTGTTGCGCAGCGCTGGGCTGGAGACGCTGCTGCCGGAGTTCAACGTGCTGATGGCGGAGTTGGACCCATCCATGATGGAGCACGGCTGGCGGCTGATGGCGGCGGAAGAGGATGCTGCCGACGCGCGCGCGATCCTGGCGGAGGCGCAGGAACAGGGCGGAGTCTAAAGCAGTGGCCGCGCTGCGAGCGGTTCGTCAAAAAACTGCGCGAGCTTTTCGAGTGCGCGGCCATTGGTCAGCGTCAGCGAGCCGTTCTTGATTTCGTGCAAGCCCATCTTGGCTAGCTTGCGCAGCGACTTGTTGGTGTGCACCAGCGACAGGCCCAGCGCGTCGGCGATGTGCGATTGCGTCAGCGGAAACGTGACGCCGCCATTCTTGCGCAAATTCAGCGCATCGGCGCGCTTATAGAGATGGATCAACAGCGTGCCGACCGCCTCAACCGCACTGCGGCGGCCGACAGTGAGCAGATTGTCGTCGACATAACATTCCTCGCGCGCCGTGAGCCAGGTGAGATCGAAGGCGAGTTCGGGGTGGGCGCTGAACAGCTCCCACACCTTGCTGCGATGGAAGGAGCAAAGCTCGACGTCGGTTAGCGTTTGCACACTGTGCGGCGCGGCGTCGAACATGTGGCCCTGGAAGCCGATCACGTCGCCTGGCAGCAAGAAGTTCAGAATCTGGCGCCGGCCATCGGGCAGCATTTTGTAGCGAAACGCCCAGCCGGAAAACAAAGTGAAGAGCGGCGGGTTGGGATCGCCCGCGTCGATGATGTCGCGGCCGGCTTCGACGGTCAGGTGATCCTTCTTCAGATTATCGAGGAATTTGATGTCGCGATCGGCGTACTGCTTGAACGGCCCGTTGGCGCGCAACGGACCGCTGGGACATGGCACGTAAGGCATTGATCCGGCGTACACGGATAAACTCAGCTCTGGAATATTGACGTAGCCGGGTACGCATGAGCGGCGGAAAAGTTCCCGCCGGGGAACGCGCTTCTAAGGTTTCGTGAACCAGAGCCGGTCCCAGAACACGCCCGGTGCGTAGGATGAGCCGATGTTTTCTCTGCGCACGCATGTCAGGCCCTCGGCCAACGCGAGAGCTTCAGTTTCATCCACGGTGACATCGAACATGCGCCGCCCCTCGGGGATCGGGCCGTGACGCAGGCTGATCATCAGCGCGCCGTCGGGCGCCACGAGTGCGGCAACATTCGGCATCATGCATGCGCGTTCGGCGAGATCGAAATGCATCCATACCGCCGACATCCAGACGACATCGAACACGCGGCCGCGCACGCTGGCGATGTCGGGAAGGCAATCATCGATCCAAGCGATGTTCGGCGCCGGGTGCAGCTTCATCGCGCCTTCGCGCATCCCGCGCGTTGGTTCGATGGCGGTGACGTCATCGCCGCGCGCCGCAAACCATGCCGCGTCGCGCCCGGTGCCGGCGCCGATATCGAGCACGCGAATGCGTGGCGGCGGGATGAGATCGAGCAGGCCGCTATGCGGGTGCTCGAACGCCATCCGCTCATAGCGCTGCAGTAGCTCCGGCGCTTCCTGCTCGTACCCCTGCGTGCCGTTGATCACTCGCCGCCCGTATCCGGCAAGCCGACGACATGGAAGCCGGCATCGACGTGGACGACTTCGCCGGTGGTGGAGCGGCCGAGGTCGGAGCAGAGCCACAGCGCGCAGCCGGCAATGCCTTCCATCGAGGTGTCTTCCTTCATCAACGACCATTCGCGGCCGGTCGCGATGAGCCCGCGTCCGCCTTGGATGCCGGCGATAGCGAGCGTACGCATGGCGCCGGCGCTGATGGCGTTGACGCGAATGCCGGCGGGGCCGAGATCGCGCGCCATGTAGCGCATGCTGGCTTCAAGTGCGGCTTTGGCGACGCCCATCACATTATAGCTCGGCAGCACCCTCTCGGCGCCGAGATAGGTAAGCGTGATCATTGAGCCGCCGCGCTCCATCAGTTTCGACGCGCGCTTGCCGGCGGCGACGAACGAGAAGGCGGAGATATCCATCGAGCGCAGGAAGTTTTCGCGTGTGGTGTTTTCGACGAACGAACCCTTGAGCTCGTTCTTGTCGGAGAAGGCGATGGAGTGGACGAGGAAATCGAGCTTGCCCCAATTGGTTTTCAAGCGATCGAAGACGGCGTCGAGATGATCGTCGTTGGTGGCGTCGCATTCGAGCAGGATTTGCGAGCCGACGCTTTCCGCCAGCGGCCGCACGCGCTTTTCCAGCGCTTCGCCTTGATAGGTGAAGGCAAGCTCGGCGCCCTGCGCCGCGAGTTGACTGGCGATGCCCCAGGCGATCGATTTGTCGTTGGCGACGCCCATGATCAGGCCGCGCTTGCCGGCCATCAACGCGCCCTTCGGAAACACCCACTCGTCGGCCATCTCGAACTCCTTGTTTAGAGGCAGCTATAGCGTCTCCGGCGGCGCCCCGGAACCCCAAGCCGCGCGCGGCGTTTCAATGCTCAAGCGCCTATGCGCATTCCCCCCGGAGCTTGAAATGGCAGAAATTCGTGAAACGCATGTCGAGCGTGACGCCAACGGCAATGTCGTCGACACCAAAGTTGTAGAGCGCCGCAAGGGCGGCGGCGGGTTCGGCTGGGGCATGCTGTTCGCCGTGCTGGTGATCGCCGGCGGCATCATCGCGTTCGCCTATAGCCAAGGCTCGTTCCAAAACGCCGGCGCTGAAGCCGATCGCGCCGCCGAGCAAGTGGAGACGCAGACCGAAGGCGCCGTTGAGAACGCTGGCGACGCGATTGAAAACGCTGGCGACCAAGTCGAGCGCGCGACGAACTAAGCTTGGCGATCGCAGAAGGACGAACTACCCCTCGTCTCAAGGGATCGCTTTGAACGCCGGTCTGCGAAAGCAGGCCGGCGTTCTTTACGTCCCTGTCCTCGCCCTTGATGGGCGAGGTGGCGCGCAGCGCCGGAGTGGGTGGTGGCTCCGCCATCTTGGAATTGCGCTATCACCCACTCAGTCATCGCGCCATCGCGCGCTGACAGCTCGCCCATCAAGGGCGAGCAGAGGGTCTAAGCAGCGCGCGTGAACGCCAAGCTCGCATTCGTCCCGCCGAAGCCGAATGAATTGCTCAGCACGCAATTCAGTTCGCGGTCCTCGCGCTTGCGCAGGATCGGCAGATCCTCGAACGCCGGATCGAGTTCTTCGATGTGCGCGCTTTCGCAGGCAAAGCCGTTATTGAGCATGAGGATCGAATAGATCGCTTCCTGCACGCCGGCCGCGCCGAGCGAGTGGCCTGTCAGCGACTTGGTGCTGGAGATCATCGGCGGCTTTGCGCCGAACACGGCGCGCACGGCTTCCATCTCTTTCAGATCGCCGACGGGCGTCGAGGTGCCGTGCGGGTTCAAGTAATCGACGGGGCGATCAACGTATTTGAGCGCCATCTTCATGCAGCGCGCGGCGCCTTCGCCTGATGGCGCGACCATATCGAAGCCGTCGCTATTGGCGCCGTAGCCGGCAAGTTCGGCGTAAATCTTTGCGCCGCGTTTCTTGGCGCGCTGATATTCTTCCAGCACCAGCACGCCCGCGCCGCCGGCAATGACGAAGCCGTCGCGGTTTTTGTCATAAGCACGCGAGGCGCGTTCAGGCGTTTCATTATACTTGGTGCTCATCGCGCCCATGGCGTCGAACAACACCGAGAGCGTCCAATCCAGCTCTTCGCTGCCGCCGGCGAACATGATGTCCTGGCGGCCGTCGCGGATCATTTCGTACGAATTGCCGATGCAGTGCGCGCTGGTCGCGCACGCCGAGCTGATCGAATAATTCACGCCACGAATTTCGAATGGCGTTGCAAGCGTGGCGCTGGCGGTGGAGCTCATCGCTTTCGGCACCGCGAAAGGTCCCACGCGGCGCGCGCCCTTTTCGCGCGCAGTGTCGGCGGCTTGCACGATCGCGCGCGCGGAGGGACCGCCGGAGCCCATGATGATGCCGGTGCGCTCGTGCGAAACCTCTTCGGGCTTCAGGCCAGCATCGACGATGGCTTGCTCCATCGCGACGAAGTTCCAGCCGGAGCCTTCGCCCATGAACCGCATGTTGCGTTTGTCGACGACGTCTTCCGGCTTCAGCGAGGGTTCGCCGTGAACCTGGCAACGCATGCCTTTATCGGCGTATTCGGGTGCGGCGCGGATGCCGCTCTTGGCTTCGCGGAGGGAAGCCAGCACTTCCTGCGTATTGTTGCCGATCGAGGAGACGATCCCCATGCCGGTGACGACGACGCGACGCATGCGCTTCTCCGTTATTTCATCTGCGCTTCGAGCTGTTCAGGGCTGAACAGACCGACTTTGAGATCCTTGGCCGTATAGATAGTGACGCCGTCCGCCTTCGTGATGCCGTCCGCCACGATCATGTGCAGCGAGCGCTGGATGATGCGCTTGGGATGGATTTCGTAAGTCACGAGCTTGGTCTTTGGCGTGATCTGGCCGCGGAAGGCGACTTCACCAACACCCAGCGCGCGGCCACGACCGGGC
>QBMO01000001.1:109493-114967 GCA_003242075.1 Alphaproteobacteria bacterium | reverse complement strand
CGAACCCGCCCAGGCCATGAAGAAGCCGGAGAGCTGCCACATGGCGTCGAGGCCGAGGCAGCCCGGCATGACCGGGTCGCCCCGGAAGTGGCATTCGAAGAACCAGCGCTCAGGATTGATGTCGAACTCGGCAATCATCACGCCCTTGCCGTGGTCGCCGCCCTGATCGGTGACACTGGTGATGCGGTCGAACATCAGCATCGGCGGCAGCGGCAGCTGCGCGTTGCCCGGGCCATGCAAACGACCTTCGCCGGAGGCGATCAGGTCTTCGTAAGAGAAGGAGGAGGGCCGCTCGGCCATGCTGGTCTCGCTCAAGCCATTGGGAAATGAAGCTTGGGCTTAGACATTAGAGGCCGGAGGGGCAAGGCAAGCCGGCCGCCCGCCAGGCGCTATGCGACCGAAAACAACGGTTTGAGCCGCCTAAAGCCCCTCGCACTCCGCGCCCCAGAGCGCGTCGTTTTCCACCCAGCCGACACGGCCGCCGACAGCGACGCGACGCCATTCGCCTTCGCACCCCGTCAACGCGCCGACGACGCCTTCGCCGAGATAGGCGACGGTGCGGGAATCGGTCCGGGCTGATCGGCGCAGCGGGGTTTCGGCGCGGACATAAGCCATGCGGCGATTGTCGAGGCTCTGGCTGTGCATCCAGGTGACGGCGCCGTCCGGATCGACCACGCGGCGCCAGGGGCCGCTTTCGCCGGTGACCTGCAGCGGCAGGCCGGCGCGCTCATAAATCCAATCGACCCGGTGTTCGAGGCCGGGGCCATGGCGTCCGTTGGCGCCGGGCGTTTTCAGGCTGACAAAGCGGGGAACAGGCAGCTGTGAGTCCGTACCCACGGCCGGGGTGTCGGCGCTGGCGGCGCCCAAAGCTAAAAAAGCGGCGGCCGCGACAATCGCGGCGATTTTCCCACGGCGCATCTACCCAACCTTTAGCTCTTGCCCTTCATGCCGGAAGGGAAGGCGGATCATGCGACGGCCGCGTGAAGGTCGGTTTAATGGGTCTGCCTTGGAGCGGCGCGGATCGTGGTTTATGGAGTCTGAATGCCCTCGAAGAAGCTCAAAGTTGTCGTCACGCGCCGTCTGCCCGATCCGGTGGAAACGCGGCTGCGCGAATTGTTCGATGCGGAACTCAATGTCGAGGACAAGCCGTTCACGACCGAGGACCTCGCCGCGGCTGTCGCGCGCGCTGATGTGCTGGTGCCGACTGTGACCGATCGCGTCGATGGTCGCGTGCTGTCGCGTGCGGGCGAACAATTGCGGCTGATCGCGCAGTTCGGCGCCGGCGTCGATAACATCGATGTCGCCACAGCCGTGCAACGCGGCATTACTGTCACCAACACGCCGGGTGTTCTCACCGAAGACACGGCCGACATGACCATGGCGCTCATCCTCGCCGTGCCGCGCCGGATTGTCGAAGGCGTGAAGGTGATCGAGCGCGACGAGTTCGTCGGCTGGTCGCCGACCTGGATGATGGGCCGGCGCATTTGGGGCAAGCGGCTCGGCATTATCGGCATGGGCCGCATCGGCCAAGCGGTGGCGCGGCGCGCGCGGGCGTTTGGCTTGCAGGTGCACTATCACAACCGCCGCAAGGTGAGCCCGCATATCGAGCAGGAGCTTGAGGCGACCTATTGGGAAAGCCTCGACCAAATGCTGGCGCGGATGGATATCGTGTCGGTCAATTGCCCGCACACGCCGGCGACCTATCACTTGCTCTCGTCGCGCCGCTTGGCGCTGCTGAAGGCGCATGCCTACGTGGTCAACACCGCGCGCGGCGAGGTGATCGACGAAGCCGCGCTGGCGCGCATGCTGGAGAAAGGTGAACTCGCGGGCGCCGGGCTCGACGTGTTCGAGCACGAGCCGGCGATCAATCCGAAGCTGCGTAAGCTGACCAACGTCGTGTTGTTGCCGCACATGGGCTCGGGCACCCTCGAAGGCCGCATCGACATGGGCGAGAAGGTCATCATCAACATCAAGACCTTCGCCGATGGCCATAAGCCGCCGGACCGGGTCATTCCGTCCATGCTGTAAGCGCGCGAGCGCAAAGGAGCGAACCGATGCAACGTGCGCTATTTGTGATCGCCGCGTTCGCTCTCGCTGCATGCGATCCGGCGCCGCCGAACACGGAGGAGGCGGCGTCCGCAGATACCGAGCTGTCGTTGCTCTGTGACGCCTTCGCGCATGTTTCGTTCGATGCGCTGGCGGCGGCGTATGGCGCGGACAATCTGCGCGAAGAGACGATGCCCGGGCCTGAAGGCGAGAGCTACATCGCGACGGTGCTTTATCCTGGCGACACGGCGCGGCGGCTTGAGATCGTGTGGGCCGATGACGCGAGAACCGCGCCGGCGAGCGTATCCGTTTCAGGTGAGGGTAGCTTGTGGCGTGGGCCGCATAACATTGCGATCGGCGACGACATCGCGCACGTCGAAGCGGCGAATGGCGGGCCGTTTCGTCTCTGGGGCTTTGGCTGGGATTATGGCGGCTGGGTTTCCGAGTGGAATGGCGGCCAACTCAGCGATCAAAACAATTGCCGCGTACGCGTCCACTTCGAAGCCGCGAACGAGCCGACTGGCGTTTTGGGCGACAGCGAATTTGCCTCCGATCTTCCCGCCATGCGCGCCGCCGCGCCTGCGGTCACCGAGTTCGGTTTGATGTTCGCCGGTTCGGACCAGTAAACAACACCCGTCATTCCGGATCGCGCGTCCGGAATGACGGGTGTTCGATTAGAAGCTCGCCAGCACCGTGAAGCGGAAGTTGCGCCCGGGCAGCAGCAGATCATCCTTCAAGAATGAGCTGTGCACGCGGCCTTCTTCGTCCGTCAGATTGCGCGCGTCGAGACGCAAGCTCCACGGGCTGTCTTCGCCGTACGGGCGAAACGCGACGCCGGCATTGACGAAGGTGTAGCCGTCAGTCGCGGTTTCGAACGCCGCTAGGCGATCCTGCTCCGCCACATCGACCACTTCCACACGGCCAGACCAGTGTTCGCTGTCAGCGGCGATGCCGAGGGTAAGCGAAGCCGGCGGAATGCGCGGCGGGGCGCCGCCGCCATCGAAGCTGGCGCGCACCCAATCATAGGCGGCGTCAGTGCTGATGGCGAAGCCGTTGGTTTCGAACAAGCGCGCGCGCACGATGAACTCGCCGCCTTGGAAGGTCGCATCCTGTTGGCCGAAGGCGAACACGCCGAATTCTTCGGCGTCGATGGGCGCGGCGTCCGGCGGATCAAAGCCGTCCGTGCCCGAGTCTTCATCGACCCAGAACACCACGCCGGTATCGAGCAGCGCGATGTAGTCTTCAAACTCCATACGGAAGAGATTGAGTTCGAAGCGCAGAGGGCCGCTGTCGTAACGCGCGGAGGCCTCGAACGAGAGCGCGGTTTCCGGCGAGAGATCGGGATTGCCGATTTCGTAAGTCTCAGTCGCCAAGTGTAAGCCATCGGAGAAAAGCTCGACGGCGGTCGGTGCGCGTTCAGTGCGGGCCACGGTGGCGCCGAGGAACCAGTTCTCGGCCGGGCGGAAGAAGACGCCGCCCGATGCGCTCCAGGTGTCGAATTCGCGGGCGCCGACGGTGACGTTATCCAACTCGCGTTGCTCGAAACGCGCGCCGCCTTCGAGGCCCCAGCGGCCGAAATCCAAGCGTTCGACGACGAAGACGCCGATGTCTCGCGTATTGGTGTCGGTGATGAAGGCCTCTTCGCCAACGGCGCCGAAATCGACGTCAGAGAATTGCAGGCCGATAGCGCCGTCTAGACGCTCGCCGCCATGGTGCGCTTCGAGACGGGCTTCCCAGCCTTCGCTGTCGAAGACGGTGCCGGCTTCGCCGTCGCCTTCAAACTCAGTGTGCGTGTAATCCGAGTGTTGGATGCCGTAGTCGAGGCGATCGAACGGGCCCCAGTCGACGCGGAAATCACCGCGTGACTCGATGCGGGTTTGTTCGAGTTCGATGTGGCCGGCGGGTTCGTCGTCATGGTGCGGCAAGAGGCCGTATTCGTTCTCGCTGCGCTTGATGGCGAGGCCGGCAAAGCCCCAGCCGCCAACCAGCGCGCCGCCGGCGCCATAGCTCAGCGTTTCGTTATACTGATTGGGCGCGACGCCGAGCGGAGTTTCGTACGGATCGGTTTGGCTGGCGGCGTAGGATAGGTTGAAGGCAGCGGGGCCGGCGCCGAATTGCGCGCGCGCCGCGCCGTGCATGCCTTCGTCGACCGTTGAGTAAGCCAGCAGCGTGTCCATGTTGAGGCCGTCGATCGCACGCGTCGGGATCGATTGGTCGATGACGTTGACGACGCCGCCAATGGCGTTGCCGCCATAAGCCAAGGCTGCCGAACCGCGTAGGATCTCGATGCGTTCGGCGTCGAGACCGTCGGAGGTGACGGCGTGGTCGGGCGAAGCGGTCGAGGCGTCGATTGCGCCGATGCCGTTTTGCAGCACGCGTACGCGGTCTTCGCCGAGGCCGCGGATGATTGGGCGGCTGGCGCCGGCGCCGAAGAAGGTGCTGGCGATGCCGGGCGTGGCGTCGAGCGTGTCGCCCAGGCCGCCATTGAGCTGCGCGATAATGTCGTCGCGGCGAAGCACTTCCGCGCCTTGCAAGCTCTCGATGCGTGAGCCCTCAAGCGGTGCGGTGACGATGATTTCTTGTCCGGTCTCCGCCTCTTGAGCGAGTGCGGCGCTGGGGACGAGGACGGCGAAGGCGACGAAGCCGAGCAGATAGGTTCTGAAATTGGTACGCATGATAAGCCTCTAAGCGTGGTGTGCGCGCGCGGGCGCGCGGCGTTGCGCTCAAGCGAGAGAGCGCGGCGGTCGTTGCTTAGAGAAGGGTGGGTGGCGCCCGGCTTTGCCAGACGTGCGTGAGTGCACGTGGCGCGCGGCGAATAGCGAGCGCTGCGGTTTGGTAAGCGGCGTTGTGGCCGGCGCTGAGTGCGGCCGCGTCCGGCGCAATCGATTGGCTCGCTGATGCGAACACTGAGCAGATGATGCAGCCGGCTTGTTCGTGCGTGGCGCTGACGTGCGCGTGGCCCGGGCCGTCGCCGGGCCCGTGCGCGTCGGCGACACGCTCGTATCCGGCATTGCCCAACGGCGCTTGGACGTGGGTGTGGGTCTGGACGACGAAGACTTGCAGGAAAAGCGCGGCGGTGGCGGCGAGCATGGCGAACGCGCGCGCGGAGGCGCGGCCCTGCTTCCGATCCGGCGTTCTGCTGCTCGGTGTCATCACGGGCGGGTTATAATGTAACTCGTGGCGCTGGCCAACCGGTTCGCCTCAGAGTGCGACCAGGAGGCCGGAATACCCGCCCAGCGTCACCCCGCCGGCCTGGAGATGCGCCTCGCCAATGGTGAGCTTGGTCGCGGCGCCCGCCGGTAGCGGGCGGAGCACCGGGTCGGGCCCCAGATTGAATAGGCAGAGCATGCGCTCCCCGTCGGCCCGGCGCTCGAAGGCGAGCACAGGCTCCGGCGCGTCGAGCGCGATGAACTCGCCCTCACGCAACG
>QBMO01000001.1:107813-109483 GCA_003242075.1 Alphaproteobacteria bacterium | reverse complement strand
GTGCTTGCGCAGCGCGATCATCGCGCGCGTGAAAGCGAGCATGGAGTCCGGGTCGCTTTCCTGTGCATCGACGGCGAGTGCGGCGTGGCGCGGATCGAGCGGCAGCCACGCATCCGGCGCCTCTGTGAAGCCGGCCACGTTTGCATCGCGCCGCCACGGCATCGGCGTGCGCGCGCCGTCGCGGCCGATGCCGCTCGGCCAGAACGCGATTGCTTCGGGATCGCGCAAGCGCTCGAACGGCACCTCCGCATGCGGCAGGCCGAGTTCGTCACCCTGATAGATAAACGCCGCGCCGCGCAGCGAGAGCAGCAGCGCCAACATCAGCTTCGTGCGTTGCGGATCGTTGTCGGCCAAGCGGGTAGGGAAACGGATGACGTCGTGATTGGAGAGCGACCAAGACGGCCAACCGCGCGCGCCCTCCCATTGCGCCATCGCGTCCTTGATGATTGCGGGCGTCATGGCGCGCTGGCGCAGCAGAAAGAACGAGTAGGCCGTGTGCAAACGATCCGGCCCGTCTGTGTACTCGCGCTGCACCTTCAGCGGCTCTTCATCTTCGATCTCGCCGACAGCCATGGCGCCGTACTGATCCAGCAGCGCGCGCAGGCGGGCGATGAAGTGCAGCGTTTCCGGCTGCGTGCGGTCGTAGAGATGGCGCTGAAACTGGTGCGGGCGCGGCGGCGCGCGTTTCAGCGTGGTGATCGGCGGATTGTCGCGGAGGGCGGCGTCCTGCACGAAGAAGTTCACGACATCGAGCCTGAAGCCGTCGATGCCGCGATCCAACCAGAAGCGCGCGACATCGAGCAGCGCATCCTGCACGGCCGGATTGCGCACGTTGAGATCGGGCTGCTCGGGCAGGAAGTTGTGCAGATAATATTGCCGCCGCCGCGCGTCCCACGTCCAAGCGCAGCCGCCGAACATGGCTTGCCAATTGTTGGGCGGCGAGCCGTCCGGCTTCGCATCAGCCCAGACATACCAATCGGCTTTCGCATTATCGCGGCTGGCGCGGCTTTCGGCGAACCAGGCGTGCTGATCGGATGAATGCGACCAGACTTGGTCGATGATGACTTTGAGGCCCAGTTCGTGCGCGCGTTTGATCAGCGCATCCGCATCGGCGATCGAGCCGAACAGCGGATCGACGTCAGTATAGTCGCTAACGTCGTAGCCATAATCCTTCATCGGCGAGCGGAAGAAGGGTGAGAGCCAGATTGCATCGCAGCCGAGCGCCGCGATGTGGTCGAGCTTCTCAATCGCGCCCTTAAGATCGCCCACGCCATCGCTATCGCTGTCGCGAAACGAGCGCGGATAGATCTGATAGATGACTGCGCCGCGGAGCCAATCGGTCATGACTCACGCATGGCGAACGTTGCGCGGCGATGCAAGGTCTAACGCGGGTGGCGGTGATCCACGCGTTGTGGCGCCCACGCGCCGGGGCCAGCGCTCGTGCTGGCTTCAGAGACTAGGCGCGTCACCGTCGGCGTCTGCATTTCCGCGCTGCGCACGTCGGCGAACGCGACCCAGTCAGCCTCGCAGGCTTCACGAGTGAAGCGCAGTGCGCCGTAGCCCCTACTGGTGACGTCGCACCAGGCCAAGTGTGGGTTGGCGGCGCGCATCATGGTTTCGCGCTGGCCGGGCGCGGCGTTGGTCAGCGCGCGTTCGAGGCCGGGTGAGGT
>QBMO01000001.1:102092-107803 GCA_003242075.1 Alphaproteobacteria bacterium | reverse complement strand
TGACGCTGCCGCCGGCAAATTCGATGGCAGCGAGCCGATCGCCGCTCTCGGCCGCGAGATTGTTCAGCCACGTGTTGTGGCTATCGCCGCCGAGCACGACGGCGTTGTTGGCGTTTGCGGTGCAGGCGGCGAGCAAGCGTGTGCGCGCGGCGGGATAGCCGTCCCAGGCATCGAGATTCCACGGCAAGCCGTGGCGGCTTAAGCGTTCGGCGATTCTAGCGTAGCGGCGCACATTGCCGTGCGCCTCAGGCGATACCATCGCTTCGGCGCCTTCGCCGCTCACTTGCACGCCGACGACCACTTGTTGCGCCATGATTTGCCAAGGCTGGCCGCGTGCGCGCGATTGGGCGAGCGCATCCGCAAGCCAAGCTTCCTGCTCGGCGCCAAGTATGGTGCGGCGCGAATCGTTGAGTTGAGTGCGGCGGAATTCATCGAACGCCGCCGCCGCGCCTTCGCCATCTTGTAGCAAGCGCATGCCGAGGGCGCGGCGATAATCCAATTGCCGCTGCCGGCCAGCGATGCGCGTATCGAGCAGCGCAATGCGCGCGAGGTCGCCCCAATCGAAGTGGCGATAGACGCTGGCGCCGCGGATCGGCATCCAGTCGAAATAGGCTTTCGACGCGGCGGCGAGCCGGTCGGAATAGGCGCCTTCATTGCGCTGATGATTTTGCGCGCCGGTTGCGGTGGCGTTGTTGGCGATCTCGTGATCGTCCCAGGTGACGGAGATCGGCTTGGTGCGGCGCAGTTCGAGCAGGTTGGGATCGGTGTGATAGGCGGCATAGCGTGCGTAATAATCGGCGAGCGTGACGATCTCGTGCGCCGGATCGAAGGTGCGGCCCGGCACGGCTTCGCGCGGGCTCGGATAATCGTCGGTGCCGTATTCGTAGATGTAGTCGCCTGTGTGCAGGACAATGTCGATGTCATCGCGCGCGGCGATGTGGCCGTAGGCGTGGAAATGGCCGAAGGCGAAGTTGGAGCAGGAGACGAGGCCGATGGTGAGCGCATCGCCGCCGCTCGCGGGCGCTGTACGGGTCAGGCCGGTGGGCGAGGGCTCGCCGCCGGAGAGGAAGCGATAGAAATAGCGCCGGTCTGGCGCGAGGCCACGCGCATCGATTTTGACGCAATAATCCGTCGCCGCCGTCGCTTCCGCTTCGCCGCGTTGTGCGACCATCGCGAAGCTCTCATCCTCCGCGACCTCCCATGCGATCCGCGTCCCGCCTTCGCCGACAAATCGCGTCCAGAGGATCACGCCATCGGAAAGCGGATCACCGGAGGCGACGCCGTGCGAGAACACGCCGCGCGCCAAAGTTTGTGCCCATGCCGCGCGCGGCAGCGCCACGAGCGACGCTGCGGCGAGAAGCGTGCGGCGCGACGTGCGCATGAGCTTTACTCCGCCGCGACTGCCGCCGGCGCCAGCGCCGACCCTTCGATGATCCGATACAGGAATTCATGCACCGCCATGGAAGATTCGTTCGGCCGCTCTTCTTGCGGGATGTGGCCGACATTCTCGAACACAACCAGTTCCGCGTTCGGGATGGCGTCAGCGAATTGGCGCGCGTTCTCCGGCGGGATGAGGCGATCTTGATCGCCGGTGAACACCAACGTTGGCATTTGCAGCGCCGCTAGGCGCTCAGGCGTTGCGTAATTGCGCTCGCGGAAGCCGAGGGTGATTTGCAGCAGGATGTCGCGATGGCCTGGCGCGCGTGAGAGTTCTGTGTAGCGCGCCACCATCGCGTCGTCGACGAGCGCGGTATCGACGAACGAGTTTTCCAGGCCTTGCCGAACGAGCGCGGTGTTGTCGAGGTCGCGCAACAATGGCGCTGCCGGGCTGCGCAGCAGTTTGAAGATGAGCGGTTCGTCGGCGTACTCCGCGCGCGTTTCCGGCCAACCAGATGCATCGACTAGGATCAGCGCGTTCACTTGCTCAGGATGCGCCAGTGCATATTCCCACGCGACATTGCCGCCCATTGAACTGCCGGCGAGCGCGAAATCGGTGAGCTGCTGCGAGCGCACGAACGCTTCGACGGCGTCACGGAATGCTTCGATCGAGGCTTGATAGCCGGCCTGCGCCCGGGTGAGGCCGTGACCGGGGAGATCGAGTGTGATGACGCGATAATCGTTGAGACGCTGCTCGCCGGTGGCGAGACGCTCGACCCAAGGTTCCCAAGTGTGCAGCGACGCCGAGAAGCCGTGGATCAGTAACAGCGTGGGCCCGTTCGGATCGCCTTCGTCGCGATAATGCATGCGAATGCCGCCGGGCAGATCGACATAGCGCGAGGCCGCGCTCTCGTAGCGCGCCGCCAGCGTCTCATAGGCGATGTCGTCGCGCTTCAGCGCGAAATAGCCGCCGGCCGCCAGAATTGCGACAATTCCGATAAGAACCAACAGGCCGCCAAGTAACCACCGCATGTCCACCCTCCGTCTTCGCTAGAGTGACGCGCGAGCGCGCTGGGTCAAGCGCGCCAACCGACGCGGCGGGCCCAGATTTCGAATTTGGCGCGGCGTGTGGCGAGATCAGCCGGCGCGGTTTGGCCCTCCGCGGCGGCATTGGCGCGCATTTCGGCGATGGCGTCGGCGATCGGCGGCAGCCCCACGCTGGCGCGGCGATCGTCGAGTTCCGCGATGTCGCGCGTCGGTGAGGGTGAGAGCTGGCCGTTGGAATCCCAATCGAATTGCGTGCCGAAAGTCTGCTCGCGGCCCTCGAATGTGGCGATGCGGTCGGCGAGGTAAGCCGCATCGAGCGCGTTGGCGGCGCCGAGCGGGATTTGTTCGAGCATCAGTTCGAGCCCGCGCCGTTGAATGTCAGGCTTGCCGATGGCGTGTTGCAGAATGACGAATGCGGCGGCGGCGCCGTCATCGCTCAGCTTGTCGCGGCCGGGCCAGCCGATGGCGTCGAATGCATCATCCAGGAGCGCCGCATTCTCATTGTGCACGGCCTCCATTTCGGGATGGTAGCCGATGAAGAGATCGCCGCTCGCGGCGAGGCGCGCGCGGGTTTCGTAATCGCGACGTGCGGCGGCGATAAGACGCTCGCGCCAAACTTGCTCAGTCATGGCTGCACACAAGGCAATTCGGATCACGCGATAGCGCGACGACGCGGGCTTGCGTCGCGAGCGCGTCATAGATGAGCAAACGGCCCGCGAGACTTTCTCCGGCGCCGGCGATTTCCTTGATGGCCTCCAGCGCCATCATCGATCCGATCACGCCGCTCAGTGCGCCGACGATGCCGGTTTGGGCGCATGTTTCCGCATCGGGCGGCGTCTCCGGGACGAGACAGCGATAGCAGGGGCCGCCACGTTTGAACGTCGCCACCTGTCCATCCCAACGCCCAACTGCGCCGGAGATCAGCGTGATGCCGAGAGCGCGACACGCCGCGTTGACGGCGAATCGCGTAGCGAAATCGTCGCTGCCGTCGAGAGCGATATCAGCGCCGTCCAGGAGTTCTGAGGCATTGGCGTCGTCCATCCGTTCACTGCGCGCGTCGATCTCGACATGCGGGTTGAGCGCGATAACCGCGCTTTCGGCGCTGGAGATCTTCGGCTCGCCCACGTCATCAGTTCTGAACAACACTTGCCGCTGCAAATTCGAGAGCGCGACGGTGTCGAAATCGATCAGGCGCAACGTGCCGACGCCAGCCGCTGCCAGATAAAGCGCCGCCGGTGCGCCGAGCCCGCCGACGCCGACCAGCGCGACAGTCGCGGCCTTCAGCTTTTGCTGACCAGGCCCGCCAATCTCCTTCAACAGGATATGGCGCGCATAACGCTCATGTTCGTCGGCGGAGAAGGCGCTCATGGCCTGTAGGTAATGCAAACGCGGCGCTGTTCCAACTGATTGGGAACGCGCGCGCTGCGCGGGCGTTGGCCCCTTATGCGATACATCGACTCAAGCCTCGCCCCAGGCGAGGAAATCCTTTCGCGCGGCCAGTATCCGGGCGTGTTTTGGTTTGGCGCTTGGGCGGCGCTGATCTTTCTCGGCATCATCATCGTCGGCATTTTCATTTTCGTGCGCTCGTGGATCGTGATGTCGACGACGGATTTCGCGGTCACCAACCGGCGCGTGATCCTGAAGCGCGGCTGGCTTAATCGGAAGACGCAAGAGCTCTCAGTCGAAAGCGTAGAAGGGGTGACGTTGGACCAATCGTTGATTGCGCGCATGTTCGGCTATGGGAGCATTGTCGTTACCGGCACGGGCGACGCCGTGATCCGCTTTCCGCCGATGGCGCACCCGGTCGCTTTCCGCCGCTCGATCGAGGCAGCGCGCCAGTCGAGCAGCGAGGTTCATCTTGATCGAGACGATCGCGCTGCGATCGACCGCGCCGCCAATGAGGACGCTACGCCGAACGAACACGAAGTCGGGCAAGAAGAGGTTGAGGAAGAAGCACGTCCGCGTCTGCGCAAGCGCTCCAGCTTTATCGGCCTGCGCTCGCGTCGTTAGCCCCGGCCGGTGGAGCCAAATCCGCCGGCGCCGCGCGCGGTTTCGCTGAGCGTCTCGACGACATCCCACGCGCCTTGCGTCACCGACGCGATCACCATTTGCGCGATGCGCTCGCCGCGTTGGATCACAAACGGCTCTTGGCCGAGATTGATCAAGATGACCTTCACCTCGCCGCGATAATCCGCGTCGATCGTGCCCGGCGTGTTGAGACAGGTCACGCCATGCTTCAGCGCCAGCCCTGAGCGCGGGCGCACTTGCGCTTCGTATCCGGCGGGCAGCGCGATGGTGAGCCCAGTCGGCGCCAACACGCGCGCGCCGGGCGCGATCGTCATGGGCTCGTTCTCAGGCACAGCCGCGCGCAAATCCATGCCGGCGGAGAGCGCGGTTTCGTACGCGGGCAGTTGCAAGCCCTCGAAGTGCGGCAGCGGCGCGACTTGGATACGGACGGTGTTGCTCATGGCTCCCGACTACCCGATTCCGGGCGAGGGGCATACGCGAAAGGCGGTCGCTCGGGTTGCGCTTACTTCTGACGCGCTTTGCGCGCGGCGTATTTCAGGTCGCGGCGGGCTTTTTGTTCGAAGGCGCGGATTTCTTCGGCTTCGATATCGGCCAAGCGCTTACGCTCAGCTTCTTCGGCTGCGAGCGCTTCGGCTTCCGCTTCGGCCTTGGCCTTCGCTTCGATCGCCAACTTGCGTTCGAGCTTTTCGAACTCGACCCGCTCGCGGCGTTTCTGCTCGGCGGCGATGCGCTTTTCTTCACGCGCTTGCGCTTCAGCCGCCTTTTGCGCCGCGACCGCTGGATCCACCGGCGCTGTCGCCTTGGTCTTGAATTTTTCCAGCATCGCCTTCTTGGCGGCGTCGGCGGCTTCGCGGCGTTCGTTGTGGTTTTGGAAGCTCATGCAGTCGTGGGTCCTTACGTGGCGCGCGGTCGCGCTCAGCGCTTCAGTCGGCGGTGGAAGTGGAGGGGTGGATATAGCGCGTCGCGCGCGCGGCTCAAGCCCCTAAACGGCAAGTTCCAGCTGCGTCACACCGCCGTCATGAAGCGGTAAAGGCGTGGCGGCGCTATTTGCGTCGCGCAGCGCTGCTCGTGAGTTCGGCGCCAATGCGTTCCGCTAATTTGCGCGCCACGGCGTCTTTCGCCATGTGCGGCCAAGCTTCGCTGCAGTCTTTGGTGATCAGCAACACCTGGTTGTTGTCGCCGCCCATGACATCGCCGGAGACGTCGTTGGCGACGATCCAGTCGCAGCCCTTCTTGGCGATCTTGGCGCGCGCGTGTTC
>QBMO01000001.1:101592-102082 GCA_003242075.1 Alphaproteobacteria bacterium | reverse complement strand
TCTTCGACGTGATCGGTCTCCGCCGCAAAGCCCACAATCAGTTTCGGGCGCTTTTTGCCGGGCTTGGAGAGCGTGGCGAGGATGTCAGGGTTTTCGACAAGCGAGATGGCCTGGATCCCGTCTTTGTCCTTCTTCAGCTTCGCGTCGGCGGCTTCCGCTGGGCGCCAATCGGCGACAGCGGCGACCATGACGGCGATATCGAGCGGCAGAGATGCTTCCGATGCTTCCAGCATCTGATGCGCCGTTTCCACTGAAACGCGATGCACGCCGAGCGGGGCGGGCAGGTTGGTCGGGCCAGAGACGAGCGTGACGTCGGCGCCGAGTTCGGCGAGTGCGGCGGCGATGGCGTAGCCTTGCTTGCCGCTGGAACGGTTGGAGATGAAGCGCACCGGGTCGATCGGCTCGACCGTGGGGCCTGCGGTGACCAGCGCGCGTTTGCCCTTGAGCGGGCCGTCGGCGAGGAGCGTTTTGATCGCGCCGAGAATGGCTT
>QBMO01000001.1:96759-101581 GCA_003242075.1 Alphaproteobacteria bacterium | reverse complement strand
CGTGCTCGCCGCACGCCGTGTCGCCTTCATCCGGGCCGATGAAGTGTACGCCGTCGGCTTGCAGGCGCGCGACGTTGCGCTGCGTGGCCGCGTGCTGCCACATGCGCACGTTCATCGCCGGCGCCATCAGCACCGGCGTATCGGTCGCGAGCAGCGTCGTGGAGGCGAGATCGTTGGCGAGGCCGTGCGCGGCCTTGGCGATCAGATCGGCGGTCGCGGGCGCGAGGACGATGAGATCGGCGGAGCGCGAAAGCTCAATATGGCCCATCTCGCTTTCGTCGGTGAGATTGAACAGGTCCTGATAGACCTTGTCTTGCGTGAGCGAGCTGACAGAGAGCGGCGTCACGAATTCCGCGCCGGCTTTGGTGAGGATGGCGCGCGACTTGACGCCCGCCTTCGCCAACAGCCGGATCAGCTCGAGGCTTTTATAAGCGGCGATGCCGCCGCCGATGATCAGAAGAACGCGCTTGTCGCTCATGGCGTCGCGGCTTTCTCTGCGTCCAGCGCGGGCGGCGATTCCAGGATAGGCTCGCCTGACGCATCAGCGGGCGGGATCGTTGCCGTCGCTGACGGGGCCGGTTCTGCTGGTTGCTGCGCTTCTATACGCGCCGGCTCGGGCGCCGGTTGCGTCGGCGCCAGCGGTGGGCTCTCACTGGCGCTCAGCACAAGCGCGAGCACCGCGCCGGCGAGCATGCCGATCCAGAATACCGGCATCTGGTACCATTTGCGGTCTTCGCGCGGCGCTTCGATGCTGACTTTACGAGCGGCGGCTTCGATGGCGGTCAGCGTCTGCGGCAGCCGGCGCATGGCGGCGAGCGCTTGAGCTGCTTCGTCGATGCCACGCTTGGTCACGGCCTCCGCGCCCAATTCGCGTTGCACCCAGCGCTCCACGATCGGGCGCGAGGCGCTCCACATATCGTGCTGGGGATCGAGGCCGCGGGCGACGCCTTCGACCTGAACCATCGTCTTCTGCAATAACACCAGTTCGGGGCGCAGGTGCATGCCGAACAGATGGGTGACGTCGAACAGTTGCAAAAGTAGGCGGCTCATCGAGATGCCGTCTGCGGTCTTGCCGAAGATCGGCTCGCCGATGGCGCGCAGCGCTTGCGCAAATTCTTCGATGGTGAATTTGTCCGGCACGTAGCCGGCTTCGTGGTGGACTTCGGCGACGCGGCGATAATCGCGGCGATGGAAGCCGTAGAGGATCTCGGCGAGGTAGCGGCGCTCTTTGTGGCCGATGCGGCCCATGATGCCGAAGTCGACGATCCAGAGTTGGCCGTCGCGCCCGTAGAGCAAATTACCTTCGTGCATGTCGCCGTGGAAGAAGCCGTGGTCGAGGGCGGCGGCCAGGAAACCGCGCGTGATCTTGATGGCGAGCTCACTGCGGTCGGCGCCGGCTTTGTCGAGTGCTTTCAGATCTGTGAGCGGCGTGCCGTCGATCCAGTCGAGCGTCATCACCCGCTTGGCCGAGCGCGACCAATCGATCTCCGGCACGGCGAGGTAGCCGTCTTTCGCCGCGACTTCGCGGAATTCGGCGGCCGCACCCGCTTCGAGGCGCAGATCGAGTTCGCGCTCCATGGCGGAGGACACCGTGTCGATGAACTGCACCGGCTCAAGCCGGCGTGAGCGCGGCGAGAGCCGCTCGATCCACCATGCCAGAAAGTGCAGCGCGGCCATTTCCTTGGCCAGCTTCTTTTCGATGCGCGGGCGCAGCACTTTGATGGCGACCACGCCTTGGCGCGGAATGATGGCCTGGTGCACTTGCGCGATCGAGGCGGCGGCGACGGCTTCGGAAATGGTGCCGAACAATTTCTCGGTGCCGCCGAGTTCGGAATTGATCGTGTCGAGCGCCGCTGTGTGCGGGAAGGGCGGCAGCCGATCCTTCAAGCGACCCAGCTCTTGCGCAACGGTGACGCCGATCATGTCTGGACGCGTCGCGAGAAATTGGCCGACTTTCACATAAGCGGGGCCAAGCCGCTCCAGTGCTTTGGCCAAGCGCTCACCGACGGTTCGGCCGCGCTTGCGTTTGGAGAAGATCGAGAGCGCCGTGTGCGCGGCTTGCAGGGCTGTTGGGTAGCGGTCGTAATACTCAGCCGGCAGCAGCACATCGTAGCGGATCAGCGTGAACGCCACGCGCAGCAATCGGCGAATGTGACCGACCACGCCATTGGCGAGGCCGACCAGCAACGCGATCGCGAGGACGAGGATCAGAACCGACCAAGACACTAAACCGACCAACCCCAATGCAGCGCGCAGACCCCACCGGCCATGTTGCGATAGGCCGCGCGCGCGAAACCCGCCTCACGGATCATAGCCAAGAAAGCTTCCTGATCTGGAAACCGGCGGATGGATTCGACCAGATATCGGTAAGAATCCGGGTCGTTTGCGAGCAATTTCCCCAGCGCCGGGATCGCGTTAAAGGAATAGAAATCATAAACCGGCTCGAGCCCGCCAATCGCGAGGCGCGAAAACTCCAGGCAAAAGAAGCGTCCGCCAGGCTTCAAGACGCGCTTGGCCTCTCGGAGGACGGCGGGGACGTCGGTGCAGTTCCGGATGCCGAAGCTGATAATGTAGGCGTCAGCAACATGGTCATCGACGGGTAAATTCTCGGCGTCGCCTTCGTGCCACTGAAGCCCGCCTTCGCCCTTAGCGCGGCCGGCTTCCAACATCTCGGTGTTGATGTCGATGACGTGGATTTCGGGCGGTTCGAGGCCGCGCCGCTGTGCTGCACCGTCGCCAAGCTTCTTCAGCCGCCGCGCGATGTCGCCGGTGCCGCCCGCGACATCGAGAATGAGTTCGCCCGGTTGCGGGTTGAGCTTGGCGGCGGCGGCGTCTTTCCAGAGCCGATGCATGCCGCCCGACATCGCATCGTTCATCAGGTCGTACTTCGACGCGACAGACGAGAACACGGCACGGACGCGTCCTGCCTTTTCGTCTTTCGGTACGTCTTGGAAGCCGAAGGAAGCGGTGTCGCCGGAACTCGTGTTCGCCATGGCCGGACCATAGCGGCGGGGGCGAGGCGGGGCTATATCGGGCGGCAATGGATTTGCGTTTGATTTCTGGCATTTCGCCGCATGCCTGAGCTTCCCGAAGTGGAAACCGTGCGGCGTGGCCTGGCGCCGGCTCTGGTGGGGCGCACGATCCTGCGCGCGCGGACCAAACGCGCAGATCTGCGCTTTCCGTTTCCGCCACGCTTTGCGGCAAGGCTTTCGGGGCGGCGCGTCGTCACGCTCGATCGCCGCGCCAAATATCTGCTCGCGCATTTGGACGATGGCGCCGTGTGGGTGACGCATCTCGGCATGACCGGGCGTTGGACGGTGTTGGGCGCCAAGCGTCAGCCCGGTGATTTCTACTATGCCGAACCGACGAACCCGACGCACACGCACGTCGTGATCGAGATGGAAGAGGGCGCGCGGCTGGAGTTCAACGACCCGCGCCGCTTCGGTTACATGGATCTCATCGCGGAAAGCGAGCTCAGCGCGCATCCGTTCTTCAAAGGCATGGGCCCGGAGCCGCTCGGCAACGAATTTCATCTGCCTTATTTGAAGCACGCGTTTGCAAACAAAAAAGCGCCGGTGAAAGCAGCGTTGCTCGATCAGCGTGTCGTTGCGGGGCTGGGCAACATCTACGTCGTCGAAGCGCTGCATCGCTCTGGCATCGCGCCGTCGAAAGCAGCGGGCCGCATCGGCGCGCAGCGTCTGGAAAAGCTCTATCACGCCATCCGCGTCGTGCTCGAAGAAGCGATCGCGGCGGGTGGCTCTACGCTGAGCGACTACGCCGCCGTCGATGGCACGCAAGGCAGTTTTCAACAGCGCTTTCGCGTCTATGACCGCGAAGGCGAGCTATGCCCGACGCCAGATTGCGGCGGCGCGATTAAACGCGCTGTGCACAGTGGGCGCTCGACGTTCTGGTGCCCGAGATGTCAGCGCTAGCCTGGGATGGGTTATGATGGCGCCCATGAGTCGTTTCGCTCTTGCAGCCGTCATCGCAATCGCCGCGCCAGCGATCGCGGAGGCGCGGTATTTTGCGGCCATTGACGATCTGCCGATGCCGCCAGGCTTTACCGAAGTCGCGAGCGCGGCGGAGAGCTTCGCGGGCGCTGGCGGTCGCATCGTTCTGGTCGAAGCGGAGGGCGAGGCGTCTGGCCTCACGGTGCGGGATTTCTACTATGAAGCGCTGCCGCAGCTTGGCTGGGGGCTAAGCCCACAGCCGGATGGCGCGCTCGTGTTCCAGCGCGGGCGCGAGCGGCTGAGCTTCACGGTGACGACCGCGAATGGCCGCACACGGCTTGGCGCGCAGCTTGTCGTGCTGCCGGCATCGACCGGCGGCGATTGATTTTGCGCTGCACCGGGCGCATCAAGCGCTCATGGCTTATGAAAATATTCTCGTTGAAACCGATGGCGGCGTTGGCGTCATTCGTCTTAATCGTCCGAAAGCGCTCAATGCGCTGAACGATGCGCTGATCGCTGAACTGAGCGCAGCGCTCGATGCGTTCGAAGCGAACGCCGCGATCGGCTGCATCGTCATCACCGGTTCGGAAAAAGCCTTCGCCGCCGGCGCCGATATCAAGCAGATGGCGGAAGGCCAGTTCAGCGATTTCTATGCGCGCGATCCGTTCTCGAATCTCGAACGCGTGCCGCGCACGCGAAAGCCTTTGATTGCAGCGGTTGCGGGCTATGCGTTGGGCGGGGGCTGCGAGCTGGCCATGATGTGCGACTTCATCATCGCCGCCGACACCGCGAAGTTCGGTCAGCCTGAAGTGACGCTCGGCGTGATGCCGGCGTGGGGCGGGTCGCAGCGGCTCACGCGCTCCGTCGGCCAA
>QBMO01000001.1:58254-96749 GCA_003242075.1 Alphaproteobacteria bacterium | reverse complement strand
AAGCCAAAGCGATGGATCTCTGCCTCACTGGCCGCATGATGGATGCGGCGGAAGCCGAGCGTTGCGGGCTCGTCGCGCGCGTCGTCGCTGCGGACAAACTGATGGAAGAAACCATCGCCGCGGCAAAGAAGATCGCGGCCATGAGCCAGATCTCCACTCTCGCCAATAAAGAGGCCGTCAACGCTGCGTTCGAGACCCCCTTGAATGAGGGGCTAAAGCTCGAGCGGCGGCTGTTTTACAGCCTGTTCGCGACCGAGGATCAGAAAGAGGGGATGGCGGCCTTTATCGCAAAGCGGCCCCCCGATTTTAAGCACCGCTGATCATTTGACGGCGGCAACGGCCAAGGCTATAGCCCGCCGCTTCACACTGAAACTATCGTTTGGAATACCTCTCTCATGGCGAATACGAAGTCCGCAAAGAAAGCCAATCGCGTCATCGGCCGCCGCACGGCGGTCAACAAGGCGCGTCGTACGGGCATGCGGTCGACGTGGCGCGGTGTTGAAGAGGCGATCGTCGCTGGCGATCCCAAAAAGGCCGAAGAAGCGCTGCGCAAAGCTGAATCGGCGACGATGAAAGCAGTGTCGAAGGGCGTGGTTCACAAGAACCTCGGCGCCCGCAAAGTGTCCCGCCTCGCGAGCCGCGTCGCGGCCCTCAGCAAGACGTCCTAAAGTTCCCGCGAGCCGTCGAAGTTTGATCGACAAGGGCTCGCGAATCCCTGACATTTCAGCGCTGTGGACACTGGGAAAACCGGTGATTATCCCTCCGTGTTCGGACATACACGCCTTTCGGCCTAGGCGGTAAAATTGCAATAAAATCAGCGCATTATAAGCTGCTGGGGATATTGCTAAGAAGTTAAAAACTCCCTGTTGACGACCTCAAACGATCGGCGCAAGTTTCGCTTGTCCGGCGAGCCCGCTCGCTGTTCGACGCTTCAGTGAAGACCGGTGCCTAGCGCATTGGGCCGAAAACGTATTCGGCTCGAACAGAGAACGTGTGTCCGTCGGGGGGCGGCTAAAAACAATAGTTCTAAGCGGGGGTTGCTATGGAACAGGGTGATTTCGCCCGCCGGAATCCGGCGGGTATCGGGTCGGCGCGAGCCTACGAATTGGTCCGGAAGGATTTGCTGAGGGAATTCGGCGCGGATTTCTTCCGCTCCTACATCGATCCGCTTCGCCTGGTGGCTGAGATGGACGGCGTGGTTCTGTTCAGAGCCGGGTCGCAAGTCGCCAAGGAGCGGCTGCTGCAGCAGGTCCAGCATCGTCTGGATTATCAGCTGCGCCTCTATGAGCCGAGCATCGTCTCGACCCAGATTCTCCTGGAACACGAAATTCCGAGCGACCTGCGCGAACTCGCGGATGCGCGCATCGAGGAAGCGCGCGCCGCTGGCGCACCCCCAGGCCAACCGCAATCGTTTTCGTTCGACAGCTTCTGTCAGGACGCTTCGAACCACCGTGCCTTCACCGTCGCGCAGATGATCGCGGCAGGCGCTGGCGTGGCGTTTCCGGTGTGGCTGCTGCACTCGGCCCCGGGCTTTGGAAAAACCCATTTGCTTTCAGCGATCGCGCAGGAAGCAGCCATCCGCACGCCGGAGCGCAAAGTGCTGATGATGACCGGCCAGGAATTTCTCGAACAGTTTCAGGCTGCGTTGCACAAGAAGCGTGACGCTGGCGCATTCAAGGAAGCCGTGCGCGCACCCGATTTGCTGATCATCGATGATTTTCATCGCATCTGCGGCAAGCGCGCCACCGAAGAAGAAGCGTTCGATACTTTCAACGATGTAACGCGCCGCGGCGGACAAGTGGTCATTGCTGCAAATCATGGCGCTACCGGACTCGAAGGTTTAGACGACACGTTGCGTGCGCGCTTGAAAGGTGCTGCGTCGTGCGAAATACTCGAAGCCGATGCGTCGCTCCGCCGCCGCATACTTGAAATGCGCGTGCAGCATCATCAACGCTTGACGCCGGGCTTCAGTGTGGCTTCGGATGCGTTACAGATGATCGCGGAACGCATGCACGGAAGTGGGCGCGATCTTGATGGCGCGCTCTGCCAATTGCTGATTGAATGGAAAATCTCGGGAGGTACCGAAGTGACGCTTGAAGCTGCCGCCAATGCTCTGCAGGCCAAATTGTCCGACGCTTCGGAGCGACGGATCACCGTGCAATTGGTGCAGAAAGTGGTGGCGCGTCACTACAACATGAGTCTCGCGCAACTGCTTGAGCGCACGCGCCGCCACTCGATTGCGCGCCCGCGCCAGATTGCGATGTTTCTGGCCTGCAAGATGACTCACGCGTCGCTGCCGGATATCGGCGCCCGGTTCGGCGGTTTTGATCACACGACGGTAATGTACGCCCGCGATCGTATCGCCGCTCTGGTCGAGCAGGACGTGACGTTCAAGGCCGAAATCGAGAACATCGCCCGCGCTATCCGCCGCGAGCCCTAAGCCTAGCGCTGGGAAATCGGTCAGCCCCAAAGTCTTGCAAAATCGGGCTTGGGGCTGGCGTATCTTCTGGTAGTTTCTCACCCCCTGCGGGCGGCGACTCAGCCGCACACAGGGGGTAATCGTATCGAGCCTCCGAGAGCAAGACGTGCATCGGCGGGCTGATGGCCAGGAAGATGCAATGCGGTTGACGATCGAGCGCTCGGCGCTCCTGAAAGCACTCAATCACGTCCAAAGCGTTGTTGAGCGGCGCAATACGATACCGATCCTGTCCAACGTGCTTCTCTCGGCGCAGGGCGACAGCTTGAAGCTTACCGCCACCGATCTCGACATCGAGATTTCGGAGGCGGCGCCTGCGGAAGTCGAACGCGGCGGTCAGACGACCGCGCCGGCCAATTATCTCTATGATTTCGTGCGCAAGTTGCCCGATGGCTCGGCGGTAAAGTTCGATGTCTCGGGCGACGACCCGCGGCTCTTCATCTCGGCCGGCAAGTCGCGTCTGCATCTGCCGATCCTGCCGGCCGGCGATTTCCCGTCCATGCCGTCCGATGGTTTCGAGACCAAGTTCGAAATCGAGCCGACTGACCTGGGCCGCCTGATCGATAAGACGCGGTTTGCAATCTCGACCGAAGAGACGCGCTATTATTTAAACGGCATCTTCTTCCATACGGTGGACGCCAATGGCGCCAAGCTCCGCGCCGTCGCCACCGATGGCCACCGCCTGGCGCTCGCCGACGCCGATGCGCCGAAGGGCGCGCAGGGGATGCCTGGCGTCATCGTGCCGCGCAAAACCATCAACGAACTGAAGCGCTTGCTCGATGATGCCTCCGACATGGTCGAGATCGCGGTGTCGCCGCAGAAGATCCGCTTCGCGCTCGGCGACGCGGTGTTGACCTCGAAACTGATTGACGGCTCGTTCCCGGAATATGCGCGCGTCATTCCGAAGGGCAATTCGAAGAAGCTCAAGGTCAACAACAAGGTGTTCGCCGAAGCGGTTGACCGCGTCGCCACCGTGTCGGCGGAGCGCTCGCGCTCGGTGCGCTTGGCGCTCGACAAGGACAAGATCACGCTCACCGTCAACAACCCGGACGCCGGCGTCGCCACCGAAGACATCGCCGCCGATTATGGCGACGACGCGCTCGAGATCGGCTTCAATGCGCGCTATCTGATGGATGTCGCTGGCCAGATCGAAGGCGAAGAGGCGGTGTTCGAACTCGCCGATTCCGGTTCGCCGACGCTGGTGCGCGACGAGGCCGACGAGCACGCGCTTTACGTGCTGATGCCGCTTCGGGTCTAGCAACCATGCGCAAGCGCTGGATTGTACTCGGCGCCATCGTCTTGGCGGCGGGCGGCATTGCGTCGTTCAACGCCTCGTTCCGTGGCGCGCCAACCGGCGAACTCACACTGCTCTCGCACCGCGGCGTCCATCACGATTATCACCGCGAAAATCTCGACAACGAAACCTGCACCGCAGCACGCATCTATCCGCCCGAGCACGCCTTCTTCGAGAACACGCTGCAATCGATGGAAGCGGCGTTCGCGCTCGGCGCCGACATGATCGAGATCGACATCCATCCGACCACGGACGGCGAGTTCGCGGTCTTTCACGACTGGACGCTGGACTGCCGTACGAATGGCGAAGGCGTCACGCGCGAGCAGACGATGGCGTATCTGCGCACGCTCGATGTCGGCTACGGCTACACCGCTGACGATGGAGCGACGTTTCCGCTGCGCGGGCAGGGCGTCGGCCTAATGCCGAGTTTGCGCGAAGTGCTGGATGCGTTCCCGGATGAGCGCTTCTTGATCAATTTCAAAGGCAACGATCCGGCCGAAGCCGATCTGCTCCTTGCCTACCTCGACGCCACGCCGGGTGCGCATTACGAGCGGCTCGCCTTTTACGGCGCCAACCCAGCCGAACGTCTGCGCCAGCTGCGCCCGGACTTGCGCGTCACCGGCCGTCAGCGGCTGATGCGTTGCGCCAAGGATTACATGCTCACCGGCTGGTTCGGCGCGACGCCGGACGAATGTCGCAACACCATCGTGTTTGTGCCGGTCAACTATGGCTGGATCGCCTGGGGCTACCCAAATCTGTTTCTGCAACGCATGCAGAACGCAAACACAGACGTAATGATTGTCGGCCCCATCCGTCGCGGCGAACGCCCCGGCATTGGCGGCATTGATGACGCCGAGACCTTCGACGCCGTGCCGCGCGATTGGCGCGGCGGCGTGGTGACGGATCGCATCGAGATCATTGGCCCGCGCGCGGCCGAGCGGGGCGCATGACGCACGCTCTCTCCATCGCGCGTTTGACACTCGCAGATTTTCGCAACCACGCCGCGCTCGATCTCGAGCTTGATGCGCGCCCGGTCTGTCTGTTTGGCCCGAACGGCGCGGGCAAGACGAATATTCTGGAGGCGCTGACCATGCTCGCGCCGGGCAGGGGCTTGCGCAGCGCATCGCTCACTGACGTAACGCGCGCCGGCAACGAGTTTCGGCCACAGCCCTGGGCGGTGTCCGCGCGCGTCATTCAGGATGGCGAAGAGACCACTCTTGGCGCCGGCGCTGAGCGCACGCCGGAAGGCGGCGTCAAACGCTTGGCGCGCCGCAATGGCCAGCCGGCGACGGCATCCGAACTCGCGGAAGCGGCGCGCATGACGTGGCTGACGCCAGCGATGGATCGGCTCTGGTCAGGCGCGGCCGGCGATCGGCGCAAATTTTTCGATCGGCTGACGCTCGCGCGCGCGTCGCAACACGGCCAATCGGCGGCCGCCTACGAGCGCGCCATGCGTGAGCGCCAGCGCCTGCTGAGTGAGCAGGTCTATGACGACGCTTGGCTCGGCGGATTGGAGCGCGAAATGTCGGCGCATGGCGCGGCGATCGCGGCAGCGCGGGTGGAAACGTTGCAGCGTTTGCAGGACGCCATCGATGCCCGGCCGGACGGCGCGTTTCCGAAAGCGATCCTCTCGCTCGAAGGTTTGCTGGAAGCGCGCTTCGAGCGCGGGGCCAAGAGCGCCGACGTCGAAGAGGACTTCGCCGAACTGCTGCGCGATGTGCGCGGCCGCGATGCCGGCGCCGGCCGCGCGCTCGACGGGCCGCATCGTAGCGACTTGCTGGCGCGCCACGCCGCCAAGGATATGCCCGCGGATCAGTGCTCGACCGGCGAACAAAAGGCGTTGCTGCTTGGCGTCACGCTGGCGCAAGCGCGCGCCTTGGCGGACGACCCAGGCGCCGGCGCGTCGCTGCTGCTGATAGACGAAGCGGCGGCGCATTTGGATTCGGTGCGCCGCGCGGCGTTGTTCGAAGAATTGCTAGCCAATCCCGGCCAGGCTTGGCTCACCGGCACGGATGAAAGCCTGTTCGAAGCGTTCGGCGGACGCGCGCAGCACTTCGAGGTGCGCGAGGGCCAAGTGTACGCTGGGTGAACGTGACAAGAGCCGGAAAATTTGCTGCTCTCTCGGCCAAGAGGAAGCGCGATGGCAAACCCTAATTATATCTCACGGCACAATCCGGATTACGTCTTCAACTACGATCCAAACGAAGATGCCTGGACCACCGATCTCTCTACTTTGGACATGAGTCGCGGCGAGCGCTTCCGCGATCACACGTTCTGGCCGTTCTTCGAGCGTCTGCGCAAAGAAGACCCGGTGCATTACTGCCCGGACAGCCTGAACGGGCCGTATTGGTCGATCACGAAGTATAACGACATCATGGCGGTCGATACCGACCACCAACGCTTCTCTTCCGAACCGTCGATCGTGTTGTTCGATCCGGAAGAAGACTTTCCGCTGCCCATGTTCATCGCCATGGATCCGCCCAAGCATGACGTGCAGCGCAAGACCGTGTCGCCGATCGTGGCGCCGAACCATCTGGCGCAACTGGAGCCGGTGATCCGCGAACGCGCTGCCGGCTTGCTCGATTCCGTGCCGCGCAACGAAGTGTTCAACTGGGTCGATAAAATCTCGATCGAACTCACCACGCAAATGCTCGCGACCCTGTTCGATTTTCCGTGGGAGGATCGCCGCAAGCTCACGCGCTGGTCGGACGTGGCGACAGCGGCGCCAGGGCAGGGCGTCGTTGAGAGCGACGAACAGCGCCGCATGGAGCTGATGGAGTGCCTGCAATATTTCAATATGCTTTGGGAAGATCGCGCGAACGCGCCGCCGAAGCCTGATCTCATCTCGATGCTGGCGCATGGCGAGAGCACGCGCGACATGCCGCGTCAGGAATTTCTCGGCAATCTGATCCTGCTGATCGTCGGCGGCAACGATACGACGCGCAACTCGATCACCGGCAGCCTCTATGCGCTCAGCAAATTCCCTGAGCAGTACGCCAAGCTGAAAGCCAATCCGGCGCTGATTCCGAACTTGGTTTCTGAAACCATCCGCTGGCAAACGCCGCTTGCTTACATGCGCCGCACCGCGCTCGAAGATGTCGAGATGCGCGGCAAACTTATCAAGAAGGGCGACAAGGTCGTCATGTGGTACGTGTCGGGCAATCGCGACGACGAGGTGATCCCGAACGCCGATGCGTTCGATATCGAACGCGAAAATGTGCGCCGGCATCTCTCCTTCGGCTTCGGCATTCACCGCTGCGTCGGCAATCGCTTGGGTGAAATGCAACTCCGCATCGTCTGGGAAGAGTTCCTCAAGCGCTTCGATCACATCGAAGTTATGGGGGAACCAAAGCGCGTCTATTCCTCGTTCGTGAAGGGCTACGAGACGCTGCCGGTTCGCATCGCAGGCTAAAGCGCGGCCTGGACGCAACAGTGCCGCCAGCGCCTCAGACCAGCCGGGAACACGGCCCTAAAGGGCGCGTTTGCCGCTGGAATGATCAGCCGCTTTGCCCTCAGCGCGTATGTCGCAGCCCCGCAAGCCGCCTATACGGGCGGACTGAGCGGCGTGTTCGATGAGCTCGACAACAATGTTAACCGCGAAAGCGAACTAGAAGGCGTGCGCCTCGGTGTTTTGGTGAGCGCTGTCGGGCGCCGCTCGTACGGCCCGTTGCTGCTGCTCATCGGCCTTATTTCGATTTCGCCCGCCACCATCCTTCCCGGCATGACATCTATCGCCGCGTTCGTGACGCTGCTGGTCGCGGCGCAGATGGCGGTTGGTCTGCAGCGGCCGTGGCTGCCCAAGCGCGTGCTCGACATCAAAGTCCCCCGCCGCATGCTGTTCGAGTTTCTCGATCGCACCCGTCCGCGCGTCGAAGCTCTGGACGGCGGCTTGTTACGTGAGCGGTGGACGTTTCTGACAGTGCCTTTCGGCGTAAACCTTGTGGCGCTCTGCGTGATGGCTGCGGCGCTGATCACGTTTCCGCTGTCGCTGATCCCGTTTGCGCCCGTGGGGCCGGGGCTCGCTGTGGTGCTGTTTGGTCTCGGCATGACGGCGCGTGATGGCTTGTGGCTGTGCGTCGGTGTGGCGCTGACGGCGCTGGTGTTTGCGTTCACCGCGCCGCTTCTGTTCTGATGGCGACGATTGACCGGCGCTGGGGCAAGCGCCCAGAAGGGCGCATGGAAGAGCGCGAGCCCGATAATCTCAGCGAAGTTCTGGACGACATCGAACAGACGGCCGACGCACAGCCGGAGGCGCAGCCGCTGACTCTTGGCGATCTGTTGGATTCGGTGGGGCGGCGCTCGTACGGGCCGCTGCTGCTGCTGATCGGCCTGTTTGCGATCTCTCCCGCAACGGCTCTGCCTCTGATGACCTGGGCGACGGCTGTGCTGACCCTGGTCGTCGCCGGCCAGATGGCGGTTGGCCTGCCGAACATCTGGCTGCCGAAAGCGGCGCGCAACATCCGCATCGGTCGCCGCACCGTGCACGACAGCATCGAGAAGGGCCGTCCCGCCGCACGCTGGATCGATCACCTGCTGCGCAAGCGGCTCGAATTTCTAAGCAAGCCGCCATTCGTGAACATCGTCGCACTCTGCGTCATCGCCGCTGCACTGATCACGTTCCCGCTCGGCCTCGTCCCGCTTCTCCCGCTTATCCCCGGTATAGCCATAGTCGCCTTCGGCCTTGGCATGACCGCGCGCGACGGCGTTTGGCTGCTGCTCGGCACGCTCATTGTCGGCGGCGCCTTCTGGCTCGCAGTACCGCGCCTTTTCTAGCTGATTTCACGGCTGTTTATTCGCCTGCTCTGCGGCATCAAAACCGCGACTCCGCGCACGAAAATCCCTATATTGGCATGTGATTTTCAGCCCGAATCGACACCCATGACAGCCGTCCAACCCGCTCCCTCGAGCGCGCCTGACTATGGCGCAGATTCCATCAAAGTTCTCAAAGGCTTAGACGCTGTTCGCAAGCGTCCTGGTATGTACATAGGCGACACGGACGATGGGTCCGGGTTGCATCATATGGTCTATGAGGTCGTTGATAACGCGATCGATGAGGCGTTGGCGGGGCATGCGACGCGGGTTGAGGTGATTTTGCACCCGGATGGGTCAGCGGAAGTCACTGACAATGGGCGCGGGATTCCGACGGGGATCCATGAGGAAGAGGGCGTCTCGGCGGCTGAGGTGATCATGACCCAGCTGCACGCCGGCGGTAAGTTCGACCAGAATTCCTACAAAGTTTCCGGCGGCCTGCACGGCGTCGGTGTGAGCGTCGTGAACGCGCTCTCAGAGTGGCTCGATCTGCGCATCTGGCGCGACGGCAAAGAGCACTACATGCGCTTCCGCATGGGCGACGCCGAGGCGCCGCTCAAAATCGTCGGCGACGCGCCGCAGGACGAAGGCAAGATCAAAAACGGCACAGCCGTGCGCTTCCTCGCCAGCCCCAAGACCTTCACCATGGTGGAATACGATCGCAAGACGATCGAACACCGCCTGCGCGAGCTCGCCTTCCTGAACTCCGGCGTGCGCATCGTCTTCAAGGATCTGCGCGGCCCCGAGCCGTTTGAGGAAACCCTCTTCTACGAAGGCGGCGTCAAAGCCTATGTCGGACACCTCGACCGCTCACGCGTCTCGATCATCCCGGAAGCCATCTACGTCATCGGTGAGCGCGACGGCATGACCGTCGAAGCCTCGATGCAATGGAATGACGGCTATCACGAAAACACGCTCTGCTTCACCAACAACATCCCGCAAAAGGATGGCGGCACGCACTTGGCCGGCTTCCGCGGCGCGCTGACGCGGGTGGTGAACGCCTACATGCAGAGCTCCGGCATCGCCAAAAAGGAAAAAGTCGAAATCACTGGCGACGATGCGCGCGAAGGGCTCACCTGCGTGCTCTCCGTCAAAGTGCCCGACCCGAAATTTTCCTCGCAAACAAAGGAAAAACTGGTCTCCTCGGAAGTCCGCCCGGTTGTCGAAAACCTGGTCGCCGAAACGCTGACGCAATGGTTCGAGGAAAATCCCGGCGCGGCCAAAACGGTGATGAACAAGATCGTGCAAGCCGCCGCCGCGCGCGAAGCGGCGCGCAAGGCGCGCGAAATGCGCCGCAAGTCGACGCTCGATATCTCTTCGCTGCCCGGCAAGCTCGCCGATTGCCAGGAGAAGGATCCGGCGAAATCCGAACTCTTCATCGTCGAGGGTGATTCCGCCGGCGGCTCGGCCAAGCAAGGCCGCTCGCGCGAGTATCAAGCCGTGCTGCCGCTGCGCGGCAAAATCCTGAACGTCGAGCGCGCCCGCTTCGACAAGATGCTCTCATCGGAACAAGTCGGCACGTTGATCACAGCGCTCGGCGCCGGCATCGGCCGCGGCGAGGGCGATATCGATCTCGCCAAACTGCGCTACCACAAGATCATCATCATGACCGACGCCGATGTTGACGGCGCCCACATCCGCACGCTTTTGCTCACGTTCTTCTATCGGCAAATGCCGGAGCTGCTCGAGGGCGGCTACATCTACATCGCCCAGCCGCCGCTCTACAAAGCCAGCAAAGGCAAGACCGGCCAATATCTGAAAGACGAAGCCGCCTTCGCCAACTTCCTGATCGAAGAGGGCGGCGCTGGCGCCGTGTTCGAGACCGCCGCCGGCGAACAGATCGCGGGCGACGATCTAAAGCGCCTAGCGCGCGAAGCCATCGCGGTCGAAACCTTGATCAAGCGCCTGCATCAGCGCGCCTCCGACTCGGTGTTGGAGCAAGCCACGCTCGCCGACGCCTTCGCTGTCGGCGCCGGTGACGCGCAAGCGCAGGAAGCGGCACGCCGCCTCAACGCGCTCGCCGAAGAAGGCGAAGCCGATTGGAGCGGCCGCTTCGATCCCGATGGCGCGCTGGTGCTGGAGCGCATCGTGCGCGGCGTCGCCGAGCGCGTCGTGCTCGATAAGCTCTTCCTCTCATCGACGGATGCGCGCCGCCTGGCCGAGCGCGCAGCCTCCTTGCGGGAAACCTATACCGGCCGCGGCACGCTGAAGCGCGGCGGCGACGTGACGGATGTGTACGGCCCGCTCTCGCTGCTGCACGCCATCGAAGGCGCCGGCCGCAAAGGCATTTCGGTGCAGCGCTATAAGGGCCTCGGCGAAATGAACGCCGAACAACTCTGGGAAACCACGCTAGACCCCGAAATCCGCAATCTGCTGCAAGTGAAAGTGCATCACGCCGACGATGCGGACGAGATGTTCTCAAAGCTGATGGGCGACGTGGTCGAGCCGAGGCGCGAGTTCATCCAGGAGTTCGCGCTGGAAGCGGATGTGGATGCTTAGGGGGTAAGTGTCGGGGCCGAAGCCGTCTTGAGCAACGCGCAGAGAAGTCAGCGGATTTTTTATGCGCCCGAGTCACCGAGTCGCGCCATTCCCCACATCGAGCGCGCAATTTTTGCGCCGGCGTCCAGCCCAGCCGGGGAGCGACGCGCTGAGTGTCGCAGTCAGGCCTCGCCCCAAATTTCAGTCGCTGTATCGACGACGTGCTTGAGTTTGCGCCACTGGGCGTCTTCGCTGATGTCGTTGCCGTGAACGGTGCTGGAGAAGCCGCATTGCGGGCTGAGGCATAGGTTCTCTAGCGGCACGTATTGCGCTGCTTCTTCGACGCGGTTGATCAGTTCACGCATCGGCTCGAGTTCAGCCCGCTTCGAGGTGACAAGTCCAAGCACCACAGTCTTATTGCCCGGCACGAACCGCAGCGGCGAAAAGCCGCCTGAGCGCTCGTCGTCATATTCGAGGAAGTAGCCGTCGACATTGAGTTCGTTGAAGAGAACGTCGGCGACCGGCTCATAGCTGCCTTCCGCGAACCACGTGCTGCGGAAATTTCCGCGGCAGAGGTGGATGCAGACAGTGAGGTCGCTTGGCTTGTTCCGTAAAGCGGCATTGATCAGCGCCGCATAGGTGCGTGGCAACTCGTCGGGGTCATCGCCGCGATCGAGCGCGCCTTGGCGCATCTTGGGATCGCAGAGATAAGCGAGATTGGTGTCGTCAAGCTGGATATAGCGGCAGCCGGCGCTATAGAGCGTGGCGATTTCGTCGCGATAGCATTGCGCCAGATCCTCGAAGAAGGGATCGAGGTCGGGATAGGATTTGATATCGATGGCGGCGCGGCCGCCGCGGAAGTGCACCATGGTCGGCGAAGGGATGGTGACCTTGGGTGTGCGGGTCACGTGCCGCTTCAGGAAGTTGAAGTCATCGACCTGAATGTCTCGCGCGTGGCGCAGTTTACCGGTGACGCTGAGCCGGGGCGGGGTGAAATGCACCGTCTCGCCAGCATCCGAATTGGCCTCGATCATGCCATCGACGGTGACGCCGTCTAGCCGCTCCAGGAAGTCGAGATGGAAGAAGGCGCGCCTGATTTCGCCGTCAGTTATCGCGCGCAGGCCGATCTCTTCCTGTTTCTTGGCGAGACGGATGATCTCTTTGTCCTCGATGGCGCGCAGGTCGCCAACGCTGATCGTCTTGGCCGCCGCGTCGCTGCGGGCTTGCAGCACTGATTGCGGGCGCATCAGGCTGCCCACATGATCAGCCCGAAAGGGCGGCGTTGGCTTTGTCATGGGGCCCCGTGTCGCTTCGCAAGGGAACAGCATACGCTAAAGTGCTATGATGTATAGCTGACCTTCCCCAGCCGCGCATGTTGCGGCGCACACAAAGCAGATTGCTATTGAACATAGCAATACGACTGGATATGTGTCGGATAACAACAAGAGAGGAAGCGCCGTGGAGTTTCAAAGATTGAACCCGCTGACGCGCGACGTCGCGAGCGTGGCGCGGGCCATGTCTGTGGCCGAGGCCCGGGCAGTGGCCGATACCGCGGCTGCAGCTTTCCCGGCGTGGTCGGCGACAGGGCCTAATGCGCGCCGTGCTTTTTTGATGAAGGCGGCGGCCGCGCTCGAGGCGCGCGCGGATGCGTTCGTTGCAGCCATGATGGGCGAAATCGGCGCGACCGAGGGCTGGGCGCGCTTTAATTTGATGCTTGCGGCGTCGATGGTGCGCGAAGCAGCGGCGCTGACCACTCAAATTTCCGGCGAGGTGATCCCGTCCGATAAGCCAGGTTGCCTGGCGATGGCATTGCGCGAGCCGGCTGGCGTCGTGCTTGGGATCGCGCCGTGGAATGCGCCGATCATCCTGGGCGTGCGCGCCATTGCGGTGCCGCTTGCGTGCGGCAATGCGGTGATCCTGAAAGCGTCCGAGACCTGTCCGCGCACGCACCAATTGATCGTTGAAGCATTCGCTGAGGCGGGCTTTCCGGCGGGCGTCGTCAATGTCGTCACCAACGCGCCGCAGGATGCGGGAGAGGTCGTCGGTGCGTTGATTGACCATTCGGCGGTGAAACGCATCAATTTTACCGGCTCTACGGCGGTAGGCCGGATTGTCGCCAAGCGCGCGGCGGAGCATCTGAAGCCGTGCTTGCTAGAGCTGGGCGGCAAGGCGCCGCTGATCGTTTTAGAGGACGCTGATCTGGATGAGGCGGTGAAAGCCGCTGCCTTTGGCGCCTTCATGAACCAGGGCCAGATTTGCATGTCCACCGAGCGGATCATCGTGGTCGATGCGGTGGCGGAGGATTTCGTTGCGCGCTTCGCCGCGAAGGCAAAGTCGATGGCGGTCGGCGATCCGCGCGAAGGCAAGACGCCGCTCGGCGCCGTCGTGGACAAGCGCGCCGCCGATCACGTGAACGCGTTGATCGCAGACGCACGCAAGAAGGGTGCGAAAGTCGTGGCCGGCGGCGAGGCGGAAACGGTGCTGATGCCCGCGACGGTGATCGACGGCGTCACCAACGAGATGAGCATCTACGCTGATGAGAGTTTCGGCCCGGTGGTGGCGGTCATTCGCGCCAAGGATGAAGCGGACGCGGTGCGCCTGGCCAATGATAGCCAGTACGGTTTGTCGGCTGCGGTGTTCACACGTGACACGGCGCGCGGCCTGAAAGTGGCGCGCCAAATCCGCTCTGGCATCTGTCACGTCAACGGTCCGACCGTTCACGACGAAGCGCAGATGCCGTTCGGCGGCGTCGGCGCCTCTGGATACGGCCGCTTCGGCGGCAAGGCCGGCATCGATCAATTCACTGAACTGCGTTGGATCACGATCGAGACGCAGGGCGGTCACTTCCCGATTTGAAGACCAGAAGAGGATTCAAAGTATGACGAGCAAAGCGGCCCGCGCGGCCAAAGCCAGCGCGCCGGACTCATCGGATCGCGCCGAGGCCGATACCGTCGCCTTCGACGTGATCGATGGCATTGCCTGGGTGCGGTTTAATCGTCCCGAGAAGCGCAATTGCATGAGCCCAAAGCTCAACCGGCAAATGATGCGCGTACTGGACGAGTTGGAGTTTCGCGAAGACGTTCTCGTCCTGGTGCTCTCGGGCGAAGGCACGTCATGGTCGGCGGGCATGGATCTCAAGGAATATTTCCGCGAAACCGAAGCCGAAGGCCTGCCCGGGGTTCGCCGCGCGCAGCGCGAGTCGTATGGCTGGTGGCGCCGTCTGCGTTGGTATCAGAAGCCAACCATCGCGATGGTCAACGGCTGGTGCTTTGGCGGCGGCTACGGGCCGTTGTTTGCGTGCGACTTAGCGTTTGCGGCTGAAGAGGCGCAGTTCGGCCTCTCCGAGATCAACTGGGGCATTCTGCCGGGCGGCGGCGCGACCAAGGTGGCGCGCGAACTCATGCCGTTCCGCAAGGCAATGTATCACGCGCTGATGGGCGAGAATATTGACGGCAAAACCGCCGCCGAATGGGGTCTCGTCAACGAGGCGCTGCCGGGCGATCAGCTCAAGGCACGGGTTGAGCAGGTTGCGAAGGTGCTGATGGAGAAAAACCCCGTCGCGCTCAAAGCCGCCAAGGATGCGATCCGCCGTGTTGGAGAGATGACCTACGATAACGCCGAAGATTATCTGGTCCGCGCGCAAGAAGCCGCGAACTCCTTCGACAATCATGGGCGCAAAGAGGGCATCAAGCAGTTCATCGACGAGAAGAGCTACAAGCCCGGTCTCGGCGCCTACGACAAGAAGTCCAGCTAAACCAGGTGGTGTAGAGCATGGCCGGCGCGCGTCCGAGCGGCTTCGATCTTGAGCGGCTGTTGCGGCCGAGGTCGGTAGCTATTGTCGGCGCGTCGGCGAGTGCTGGGGCGCTCGGCGCGAGCGTGCTGGAAAACCTGCTCCGCGGCGGCTTCAGTGGCGACATCCACCTAATCAACTCTAAGCGGAGCGAGATCGCCGGGCGCGCGTGCCTCGCCTCTGTCGAGGACTTGCCGGACGGTGTCGATGCTGTCGTGCTGGCGATACCGAAAGCAGGCGTACTCGACACTCTTGCGACGCTGTCGCGGAAGGATGTTGGCGGCGCTGTTATCTTTTCGGCTGGCTTCGCCGAGGGCGGCGAGGCGGGGCGGACGGAGCAGGGCGAGATCACAAAGCTCGCGCTTGCGGGGCGCATGGCGGTGATGGGGCCGAACTGTTTGGGCTTCGTCAACAACATTGACGGCGTGGCGCTGACCTTCGTGCAAACGCCGGCAGCCGAACTCGGCGGAGGGCGACATGCTGCGCTCATCTCTCAAAGCGGGGCGATGGCGGCGGTGGTGGCCACCAATCTTGCGGGCAAGGATGTTGGCGTGACGCTGTCGGTCTCCACCGGCAACGAGGCGTCCACTGGCGTTGAGGACTATGTCGCTTATGTTTTGAACGACGACCGCGCCGATGTAATCGGCATGATCGTCGAACATTTCCGCGATCCGCCGCGATTTCTCGCACTGGCCGAAGTCGCGCGAGCGGCGGGCAAGACCATTGTTCTCCTGCATCCCGGCCGCAGCGCCGCGGCGCGCGAGTCGGCGGCAACACACACTGGCGCGATGGCCGGCGACTACGCTGTGATGCGGACTTTGGTGGAGCGCGCCGGCGTCGTCTTCGCCGAGACGGTGGAGGAGCTTTCCGATCTGATCGAGATCGTCGCGCGCGCGAAGCAGCCAAAATCCCCTGGAGTCGCGCTGTTGACCGAGTCCGGCGCATTCAAGGCGCTCACACTGGATCTCGCGGAGCAGGTGGGCCTGGCTCTGCCGGCGCTTAGTGACGCGGACTCGCCTGCGCTACGCGCTGCGCTCCCGGTGTTCGTGCCGGTCAGCAATCCCGTCGATCTGACGGCGCAGGCGTTGGTCGATCCGGAGCTTTACGGCCGCGCGATCGCCGCTCTGCTGGAGGATGATCGCATCGGCGCGATCGTGCTCGGCATCATCCAGACAGACGACGCGACGTGCGCGCTGAAATTGCCCGCCATCATCGATGCGTTGAAGCGCAACGAGATAACCAAGCCGATCATTTATGCGGGACTCGATGATGGTGCGACTGTGCCGCCGCAATATCTGCGGGCGATGCGGGAGCTTGGCGCGAGCTGCATCCCGACAGCCGAGCGCGCGGTTCGTGCGCTGGCGCGTCTTGGCGCGCGTTCCAACGTGACGCCGACGGCGAAGAAGAAGGCAGGCAAGCGGGTAGCTCTCGATCTGCCGCCTGGAGCCGGTGTCGTGCCGGAGTATCAGAGCAAAGCAATTCTAAGCGCGGTCGGCGTGCCTTCTCCTGAAGGCGCGCTCGCCACGACCGTTGATGAAGCCGTCGCTGCAGCGGAGCGCTTGGGTTTTCCTGTTGTGCTGAAGGCGCAATCGCCTCTGCTTGCTCACAAAACCGAGGCCGGAGGCGTTGTCCTCAACGTGGAGTCTCGCGCGGGTGTCGAGGCGGCATGGATAAAAATGCACGCAAGCGTGGCGCGGTATGCGCCGGGCCTCAAACTTGATGGCGTGCTTGTCGAGCGCATGAGCGGCAAGGGCGTGGAGATGATTCTGGGCGCCAAGCGCGACGCTTTGTGGGGGCCGGTTCTGCTTGTGGGCTTCGGCGGTGTGCAAGCCGAGGTGATCAAGGATTTCCGCGTCATGGCGCCTGATCTTTCTGCGCCGGAGATCGAGACTGAAATCCTCCGTCTACGCGGCGCGCCGCTGCTGACCGGATTCAGGGGCGCAGCACCCGCCGCGATTGGCGCGCTTGCGGAGACCGCGGCGAAGCTTGGCCAGCTCATGCTGCACGAACCGCGGATCGCGGAGATCGATCTCAATCCCGTCATCGTCCGATCTGACGGGATCACTGCTTTGGATGCGCTGATGTCGCTCGATGCGAGAGCGCCTGGATGAGGCTGCACGCGCACAACTGAAACGTGACGCCATAGCCGCACAAGAACGGCAGGCGCGAAGGGGAGAGAGAATGAGCCGCGATCCGAGCGACATTATCGCCAAAGAGAAAATGGGCGGCTTCCAGATCGCCGCCGTTGTGATCTGCATTCTGCTGAACGCTGTCGACGGCTTCGACGTGCTGTCCATCAGCTTTGCCTCGCCCGGCATCGCCGCTGATTGGGGTGTCGATCGCGCAGCGCTTGGTCTCGTGCTCTCGATGGAGCTCATCGGCATGGCGATCGGCTCGGTGTTGATCGGGCGTCTCGCCGACAAGATCGGCCGCCGACCTGTGATCATTCTTTGCCTCCTGATTATGGTGGCCGGTATGGTGGCCGCCGCATTCGCGCACGACATCACCTCTCTCTCTGGCTATCGCATGCTGACCGGCCTCGGCATTGGCGGCATGCTGGCTTCGGTCAACGCGATGGTGGCGGAGTATTCGAGCGACAAGCATCGGCATCTTTGCGTGACGATTATGGCGGCTGGCTTTCCGATCGGCGCTGTCGCTGGCGGCGCGGTAGCGTCGCAATTGCTCAATCACTATTCCTGGCACGCCGTGTTCTTGCTCGGCGCCGGGTTTACGCTGGCGCTGTTGCCGATCGTCATCTTCATGCTGCCGGAATCGATCGCCTTCTTGGCCAAGGCGCGGCCCAAACGCGCGCTGGAGCGCATCAACACGACGCTGAAGCGCATGGGGCACGAGACCGTCGCGAGCTTGCCGGAGGTCGTTGAGCAAACGGGCGCCAGGGTTGGCCTGTTCTCGAAGCGTTGGTTCGGCGTCATCATGCTGCTGACCGTCGCCTACTTCGCTCATATCATGGCGTTCTATTACATCCTGAAATGGATCCCGAAGATCGTCGTCGATATGGGTTACGCGCCGCCGCTGGCGGGCGGTGTGTTGGTCTGGGCCAATGTCGGCGGCGCAGTCGGTGCGATTCTGCTCGGTCTGTTGAGCCAAAAGATCAACGTGAAAGGCCTCGTCATCGGCGCGCTCGTGCTCTCGATCGGCATGCTCACCGTCTTCGGGCTTGGCTACGACACGTTGCTGGATTTGTCGCTCGTCGCGGCTGCGACGGGCTTTTGCACTAACGCGGCGGTCGTCGGTTTGTACGCGTTGATGGCGAGTTATCTGCCGACTGAGTTGCGTGCAGGCGGCACTGGCTTTGTCATCGGCGTTGGCCGCGGCGGCGCGGCGCTCGGGCCAATTGTAGCGGGCATTATGTTTACCGGCGGCGCTGGCCTGCTTCAGGTTTCGATCGCGATGGCCGGCGGTTCGGCGCTCGCACTTGCAGCATTGATCGCGCTCCGCAAGCCCAAATCGTAACCAGCGCCGAGAGAAGTATTGCTTCGATCAGTTAGTTATGAAACATAGCAATAAAGAATAGCAGAATGCACTCGGCAATGACCGGGCGCCAGGGGAGGGAGAAATGAGAAAGTTCGCGAAGGCGTACGGTCGAGCATCCGTGATTGCCCTGCAGGCTCTCGTGGGTGCGAGCGTTTTTGGCGCGCCCGCTCTTGCACAAGATCAGCAAGCGGAGGTGAGCGAGAGCGAAGAGCTCGTCGTTACCGCGCGGCGCAGGGCGGAAAGCTTGCAAGACACGCCGGTCGCGGTGACCGTCATCAGCGGCGCGGCGCTCGAAGATCGCGGCTTGGTATCGACTACCGATCTCGACCAGGCCGTGCCGAACTTGCAATTCACGACCTACGGCACTTTGTCCGGCAACAACTCCGCTGCGCAGGTGTTCATCCGCGGCATCGGTCAAACCGATCCTACGCCAGCGGTCGATCCGGGCGTCGGCCTCTATATCGATGAAGTCTATATCGGTCGCTCTGTCGGCGGCGCGATGGACTTCCGCGATATCGCCAATGTTCAAGTCCTCCGCGGTCCGCAAGGCACGCTGTTCGGTCGCAACACGATCGGCGGCGCAGTTCTCGTCACAACCAACGCGCCGGGTGAAGGCGCAGGCAATACCGTGCGCGTTGGCATTGGAGAGGACGGTCTATTTGAGGCATTCGGAGCGCTGGATATTCCGATTGCGCCAACTCTGGATGCGCGCGTATCGGCTGGCTTGCGTCAGCGTGATGGCTACGTCACGCGAGCGTTTGATGGCGTCGACCTCGGCAACGAAGATACGTATTCGGGTCAGTTCGCCCTGCGGTGGGCGCCGACCGCTGATCTGACGTTCACGGGACGGGTAGACTATGCCAACGAAGACGAGAATGGTTCGCCATTCGTTTTCCGTGACATGAACCCGGCGGCGTTGTTTGTTGGCGCGGCCAGTATCGCGGCCGGATGTCCGAACATTCTCGATGGTCTGCCGCCGCCGGTGCTGGTTGGCCCGCTTGACGACGACCGTTGCGGCAACAGTTCGCAGGCCCTTGGTTCATCCACGAATGGCGGCACATTCCCCGCATTCAGCACGCTCGAAAATTTCGGGTTCTCGCTGACGGCGGAATGGGAGCTCAACGATGCGGTGACGTTGCGATCCATCACTTCAAACCGGCACCTCGAATGGGCGGGCTCGCGCGACGCCGACAACACCCCGCTCCTCATCCTTCACACGAATTACGCCAGCGAGAGCGAGCAGTTCAGCCAGGAGCTTCAGGCTTCGGTTGATCTGGGTCGTCTGCGCGGCGTGGTCGGCGGCTATTATTTCGACGAAAGCACAACCGATCGCGTGTTGGTCTATCTCGGCAATCCGGGTACGTCCTACGACACCCAACGCGTCTTGCTAGAGACGCAGGCCTGGGCGGCGTTTACTGAGTGGACGTTCGACATCACTGACGCGCTGAGCGTCTCCGCCGGCCTGCGCTACACCGACGAAGAGAAGCTGTTGCAGGGGACGATGTTTAACGTCGCCGGCGCGGCGACGCCGGAACCGGCGCCACCGGCGGGGTTATGCCCATTCGGCGGAGCGCCGCCTACGCAGACGGGTTGCTTGTTCATCACGCGCGATCCGTTCGTCCAGTCGTTCGAGTCCACAACGGGCTCGGCCAGCATTCAATATCGCTGGAACCCCAATTTCATGACCTATGCGAGCTGGTCGCAGGGTTTCAAGAGCGGCGGCTTCAACCAACGCTACAACAACGCCCCGCCCGGCAATGCGCCGATCGCTTTCGACGCCGAGACCGCGGAAACCATCGAACTCGGTTTTAAGTCCACGCCAATGCCTGGACTGCGGATCAATGCGGCGATCTTCAGCACCGAGTACGACCAAATCCAAATGACCTACCGGCTCGGTGTCGTGCCATTGCTGTTCAACGCGGGCGTTGCGACCATTGACGGCGCCGAGGTTGAAATCGCATGGCGGCCGACGGATCGGCTGAGTATCGACGCCAGCATCGGTTATCTGGATGATGGGTTCGATTCCATCACCGACCCGCCGCCGTTCGGTCTGGTTTCGCCGACTTCCGTGGCGACGCTCAACAGCACGCTGCCCTTCACGCCGGAATGGCAAATGAATCTGGGCGTCGGCTACGACTTCCCGCTCTCAAACGGGCTGACGCTCACGCCGCGTATCAACGTGAGCTATACCGACGAACAGTATTTCGACGCCGGCAACTCTCCGGAGATTGCGCAGCTCGATGCGGTCACCATCATCAACGGCTCGCTGGTGTTGGCCGGCGCGGGCGAAAGCTGGCGTCTGACACTGCGCGGTGACAACCTGACCGACGAGTTCTATCCCGTGGCCGGCACGTCTTCGCTGACCACTTCGTCTGGTTATTCCGAGATCATCTACGCGCGGGAGCGCAGCTTCTCGCTTAGCTACTCGATGGACTTTTGAAATCGCACGCGGGGCGAAAGCCCCGACGCGTGAGAAACGAAAGCGCCCGGCCGGTTCTCCGACCGGGCGTTATTCGTCTAGCACCGAGGTGATATCCTGCAGCGTCTGCAAGAATGTCGCTCTGTTCTTGGCGGGGACCGATTCGATCAACGCGTCTTCCTGCTCTTGCATCGCTGTGAAAGCACGATCAGCGATTGCCGCGCCGCGGCGGGTCGTGCGAAGTCCGAAGGATCGCTTGTCGACCGGTAGGCGCTTCACCAATTCGCGCTGCTCCAGTCGCCCGACCAGCGGCGTCATGTTGGCGCTGACGATGCCGAGCATGCGGCCGATTTCGCTTTGAATGATGCCCGGGTTGGAGGCGATCACCACAAGCACAGAGGCCTCGGTCGGCGTCAGTTCAAATTCCTCCAGCCTTTTGGCGAGCGCTGCCATCGTCCAGGCCGAAGCACGTCGCAGAAGATAGCCAGGTAGTTGGGTGAGGGGATTGGTCGCCACGGGTCCGGGGCCTTTTGGTCGAGGTGAGTCGCACTCTATTGAGCCGGATATCCGAGCCGGGGGGAAGCGGATACAGGCACGCGGGGTGCGGAGCGGAGATGTCGCAGCCCTTTGAGGCGCGATGGAGCGCTAGTGATAGCGGCCCCTAGAGCGGCAGGCCAACATAGTTTTCGGCGATCGCCGTCTGCGCCGCGCGCGATTCAGCGATGTAGTCGAGTTCCGCCACCTGCATGCGCCGACCGAAAGCGCCAGCATCCGGGAAGCGATGCATGAGCGAGGTCAAAGACCACGAGAAGCGCTCGGCCTTCCAGACGCGTTTGAGCGCCGTCTGCGAATAATTGTCGATGCCGTCCGACTTGCCGTCCTCAAACCACTGAATGAGCGCCGCCGCGAGATAGGCCACGTCGGAGGATGCGAGGTTTAGCCCTTTCGCGCCTGTCGGCGGAACGATGTGAGCAGCATCGCCTGCCAAGAACAAGCTGTGGTGCCGCATAGGCTCGAACACGAACGAGCGGAGCGGCGCAATGGATTTCTCGATCGCGGGCCCGCGCGTGAGTCGCTCGGCCACCTCAGGGCCGAGACGAATTGCGAGTTCGTCCCAGAGGCGATCATCCGGCCAGTGTTCGATCGTCTCGTCGGTGGGCACCTGGATATAATAACGGCTGCGCGTGTGCGATCGCATGGATGCAAGCGCAAACCCCCGATCATGATTGGCGTAGATCAGCTCGTCGCTACAGGGCGCGACGTCGGCAAGGATGCCGAGCCAGCCGAACGGATAGACGCGTTCGTACCCAACGCCCACGGACTGAGGCATCGCGCGGCGCGAGGGACCATGAAAGCCATCGCAGCCTGCGATGAAGCGCGCATCCACACGTGCTTCCACACCATCCTTGAGGTAGGTCACGAACGGCTTGTTCGTCTCGATGTCGTGCAGCGCAACTTCGCTGGCCTCGAAAACAATCTCGAGCCCGCGTTCTGGAGCAGCGTCCATCAGGTCGCGCGTGATTTCGGTCTGGCCGTACACCACGACGCTTTTGCCGGTGAGCCCCTGCATGTCGATATGAATGAGGCGTTCTCCATCGGCCAAATAGAAGCCATGATGCGCTAGGCCCTCTTGCTTGAGGCGCGCACCGAGTCCGATCTCCTCCACGAGATCAACCGTCACTTGTTCAAGCACCCCGGCGCGGATGCGGCCAAGCACGTGCTCCCTCGATTGCCGCTCGATGATGATTGCGTCGATGCCGGCTCGGCGCAGCTTATGCCCCAGCAGAAGCCCCGCGGGCCCGGCGCCGATGATGACGACATCGGCCTGCATCAGCCCATTCCCGCTTCAAGCTGATGCAGCACTTCGTAACAGGGCAGTACCTGCGCGACCGAGGCGTTCGGTTCGCGTCGTTCGCGGATCGCGGCGATGAATTCCCGATCCTGCAACTCGATGCCATTGTTCGAGACGTCGACCTTGGAGACATCGATCTTCTGATCGCGCCCGTCGAACAAATCATCATAGCGAGCGAGATAAGTGCCGTTGTCGCAAATGTAGCGGAAGAATGTGCCGAGCGGTCCGTCATTGTTGAACGAAAGCGACAATGTGCAGATCTTGCCCGACTCGCTCTTCAGCTGAATGGACATGTCCATTGCAATGCCAAGCACCGGGTGCAGTGGTCCTTGGATGGCGTTCGCCGTCACGACCTTTTCGCCGGTCTGATATTGGAAGAGATCGACCGTGTGCGCCGCATGATGCCAGAGCAGGTGGTCGGTCCAGCTGCGTGCGTCACCCTTGGCGTTGGTGTTGGTGCGGCGGAAAAAGTAGGTTTGCACATCCATCTGCTGGATGGACAATTCACCCTTCGTGATGCGTCGGTGCACCCATTGATGCGACGGATTGAACCGGCGCGTGTGGCCAACCATGCAGACGAGGCCGGTTTCCCGCTGTTTGCGCATCACGGCTTGCGCATCGGCCCAGCTGTCGGCCAACGGAATTTCGACCATGACGTGCTTGCCGGCGTCCATGCAGGCAATCGCTTGCGCCGCGTGCATTTGTGTCGGCGTGCAAAGTAGCACGGCGTCGACCTCCGCACGCGCGAGCGCTTCGTCGAGGTTCTCGGTTGCGTGCCCGATGCCGTATTTGTCGGCGATCGCCTTGGTCTTTTCTAGCGTGCGTCCAACGAGGGACACCACCTCAACTCCGTCTATAAGCTTCAGCGCGTCGAGATGCTTCTCGCCAAACGCGCCAGCGCCGGCCAAGGCCAATTTCATTCGACGTTCTCCAAGACAAGGTGGCCAAGCGCAGTGTTCGAAGCCGGCACGTGATAGGCGCGGTGCAGTTCGCGCGCTTGCGTCGAGAGCGCGCCGCGCATGATCAGCCACATCACCATCTCGATGCCCTCGGACCCGGTCTCGCGCAGGTACTCGATGTGCGGAATGGCGCGCAGGCGCTGTGGGTCGCGCGTCATGTCGTCAAGAAAGCGCTGGTCCCATTCTTTGTTGATGAGGCCGGCGCGCGCGCCCTGCAGCTGATGCGACATGCCGCCCGTTCCCCAAATCTGAACATTGAGGTTCTCGGGGAAACTGGCGACTGCGCGCGCGATGGCTTCGCCCAGCAACCAGCAGCGATTGCCAGAAGGCACAGGATACGTGACGACATTGACAGCAAGCGGGATAACCTTCACCGGCCATTCCTTCGGCTGACCGAACACAGCCGAGAGCGGCACAGTGAGCCCGTGATCCACATCCATCTTGTTGATGATGGTCATGTCGAAGTCATCGAGGATCAGGCTCTGGGCGATGTGCCACGCAAGTTCGGCGTGGTTCTTCACGGTCGGCACCGGGCGGCGGCCCCAGCCTTCATCTGCGGGTTCAAATGAGTCTGCGCAGCCGATGGCAAACGTCGGTATGAAATTCATGTCAAAGGCGGAGGCGTGATCATTGTAGATGAGGATCACGACATCCGGTTTGTTCTCCGGCTGTATGATCCAACGCCGCGTCCAGTCATAAGCCGCGAGAATTGGCTTGAAGTAATCTTCTTCGCCTCGGTTCTGATCGATCGCCACGCCGATCAGCGGAATGTGACTGGTCGCGAGGCCTGCGGTGATCCGCGCCATCTCAGCGTCCTTCCTTGACGGAGCGCTGGCCATCCGGCGAGCGGCCGCCGGCGAGCATCATCTTCTGATACTCCTCGACGCTCATGCCCGTCATGGTCGATACGGCTTGGACGAACGAGAGGCCGTCGGTGGAGAAGACTTTGGCCAAGTAGTAGATGTTGCCGCCGAGATCGAGCAGGCGGTTGTAATCGCGCGCGAGCAACGCCTCCTTCTGCGCGTCGGTAAGTTGCCAGTCCTCAAGATACCTGCGTTCGTCTGCGCGCCAGCGTTCACGGTTTTCCGGTTTCATCAGGCTCATGCAGAACTGATTGAGCCAATAGCCCTGACGCGCACGCTCCGTCGTGTAAACGCGCGTGCCGGGAATGTCGTCGAACGCGGCGAGATAATCTTTGAGGCGATCAGGCATCCTGCTTCATCAGCCTCTCGATGACGCGACGCGAATGCGCGCCGCCGGAATCAATGGAAAGAACCCGCAACGCCATATCCGGATTGACCGCGATCGATACTTGCTGGCGCTCGAGAATCTCGATGTCTTCGGCGAAGATGCGGCTCTGGCCGGCCTTCAGCCGCGCGGTGACGCCGGCATCGAGGATGTCGAAATTGCGCGCCATGCCCCAAAAATAATGGCTGCTGGTTTCTGTTTCCGGCGTCATGGAATCGATGACGAAGCCGCGCACGCCGGAATCGTGACTGGCCAGGGTGTCGCCCGCCTCCACCGGAGATACGCCAACGTCGATCAGCACCGAGCAGGGCTCGACGAAGTGGCAAATCTGCCAGCGATCGACTTTGCCTTCCTTCTTCAGCGCTTGCCGCCAGAAGGGCGGTGCGTCGATGTCCGGCATCCAACGCGACAGCACGACGCGATCGCCGTCGGTGCGCGTCTCTAACGGCGCCTCCATCAACTCCTGCTGTCCGATCGAGCCCATGTGCACGTAGGTTTCGTGCGTAAGATCCATCAGATTATCGATGAACAGGCGATAGTCGCACTTCACATGCATGTAGCCGCCGTCGAACACCCAGCCCTCGCGCGAGCACGGCCAGAAGTCCGGCACGAGATCGGGATTGGCCTTGGCTTGATCGCCGATCCAGACCCAAACGAAGCGATGGCGCTCGACGACGGCGTAGGTGGGCGTGCAGATCTTCTCGTTGACGCGCTCATGCACGATCGGCATTTGCCGCGGCTTGCCGTCTGGCCCAACCAGCAAGCCATGATAGCGGCAGCGTAGATTGTCGCCCTCGCGAATGCCCATCGAAAGCGGCAACAAGCGGTGAGGGCAGGCGTCGCGCATGGCGACGACGTCACCAGCGAGCTTGCGGTACATCACAATCGGCTCGCCGCAGATTGTGCGGCTGAACGCGCCGGCGCCGATTTCTCCGTCCCATGCGGCGACGTACCAGCGATTTCGGACGAAGGTCATAGCCCGCGCTCCCGCAGCTTTGCATCGAGACGCGGAAACACGCGACGGGCGTTGCCTTCGAAAATGGCGTGGCGCGCCTCGGGCGCGATATCCAGCGCGTCGATGTAGCGTTTGGTGTCGTCGAAATAGTGCCCCGTCTCTGGATCAATGCCGCGCACTGCGCCGACCATCTCCGAGCCGAACAATATGTTGCGATGATCGATCACGTCGACCAGTAGATCGATGCCTGGCTGATGATAGACGCACGTGTCGAAATAGACGTTGCGCATCACGTGCCTGTCCAGCGGAGGTTTTTTCAGCATGTCCGCCAAGCCGCGGTATCGGCCCCAATGATAAGGCGCGGCGCCGCCGCCGTGCGGGATGATGAGGCGCAAAGTCGGGAAGTCGCGGAAGAGATCGCCCTCGATCAACTGCATGAACGCGATCGTGTCGGCGGCAATGTAGTAGGCGCCGGTTGCGTGCATGCATGGATTGCACGATCCTGATACGTGGATCATAGCCGGCACGTCGAGTTCGACCATCTTTTCGTAAAACGGATACCAGTATGGGTCGGTGAGCGGCGGATGCTGGAAATGCCCTCCGCCCGGGTCGGGATTGAGGTTGCACCCGACGAAGCCGAGTTCGAGCACGCAGCGCTCAAGCTCGCGCACTGAGCTTGAGAGATCGGCGGCGGGTGATTGCGGCAGCTGGCAAACGCCGATGAATGTCTCGGGGTAAAGTGTGCACACGCGCGCGATGAGGTCGTTGCAGCGCAGCGCCCATTCCAACGAGACGGAGGCGTCGCCCACATGGTGCGCCATGGCCGAGGCGCGCGGGCTGAAGAGCGTCATGTCGGCGCCGCGTTCGCGGAGGCGGCGGAGCTGATTGGTTTCGATGGTGTCGCGAATGAAGTCGTCGGAAATGTCGGGATACGCAGGGATAGCCGCGCTCGCTTTGAACGCGGCCTTCTGCGCGTCGCGCCACTCATTGTGCGGCGCCGGCGCGGTTGTGTAGTGGCCGTGGCAATCGATCACCAGTGTCATGCGACTGCTGCCGTTTGTACTACCGCGACGGAGTGGAGCTTATCGTGCAGCGCAACCGGCGCTGGGTTGAGGCCCAACGCGCCAATCTCACTTTGCCAAGCAACAGCGCCTTCCGTCATACGCGGCTTAACGCCCAGATCGCGCAGCGTATGCGCGACTTCCTCCATCTCAGCAGCCCGCCGCACACCGTGAACGAGCACGCGTTCAAGATTGTAGTCAGCCTGTTTGCGCCAGCTTTCGCCTAAAGAGGCGAGCACTTCATCGACGACGCCGCCTGCATGCGCGGCCAGCAGACACTCGGCCGTGACGGCCTCAATGCCTTTGATCAGCACCGAGCGCACCATCTTGATCAGCGAAGCGCGCCCCACTTCGGCGCCGACACTGCGAACGGAGGTGAAGCCGAGCGAGCACAGCACGGTTTCCGCTGCCTCTGCCGCAGGTCCGCTGAGAAGGATCGGCGCGTCGAGAGCAGCCGGCTTCACTGGCGACATGATGGCGGCGTCGACATAGAGCCCGCCACGTGCGCCGATCGCCGCCGCAGCGGCCTTTTTCGTGGCGGGAGCCACCGAGTTCATATCAAGATAAAGCGCGCCTTCGACAATGTGCAAAGCGGCATCGCGCGCCGCGACGCCAGCTTGATCCGCTGTGACAAGACTGAGAATAATCCCCGCGTCGGCTACGGCCTCGCGCGAAGAGCTGCATTTGCGTACGCCGAGGAGCGCGAACTCTGCTGATTTTGCTTCGGCTAGAGCCGGTGAGTCCGTCTGTCGATCATATCCTTGCGCTGGGCCGCGCCAGCGCGCGTCGCCGGCGAACGTCTGCGCCGCTTCGCCAAATCCCAAGAAACCGATCGCGCCCAACATGCCTCGAGTCTAGAGGAGCGCCGCCAGCGCGCCCAATCGGAACTCCCGAATGGCTATAAGCCAGTACGAATGAGAGCCATGTCAGCAATGGCTCTTGATGGTTTCGATGAAGCGTCGCTGGGCCAGGGTCGGCCGCCAGTCGGCGCGGTAGATGAGGCCAATGGTGCGTGTGAGCTGAGTCTTTGCCAGCATCGTGAGCCATTCGGCTTCGAGTTCTAACGCCACCTGGTCAGGGGAGAGAAGCGTCAGCGCGTCGGTATTGATTAGGATTTGGCGGATGGCGATGCCGGAGCCAATTTCCACGCGCACACGTGGCGGCTCAAGGCCTTCCGCCTCGAACAAGGCTTGCCACCGTTCGCGTAGCGGCACGCCCCGCGGCGGGAGGCACCACTCGTAGCGTGCGAGGTCACGCAATGTGGCTCGTCCGCGTTTGGCCGCTAGCGGATGCTGCGCGCGGCCGAGAACGACGGGCTTGTCGATAAAGAGCGGTTCCTGAATCAGATCGCGCCCCGGGGCTGGATCGCGCAATGCGCCGATCAACAGATCGAGATCGCCATCGCGGAGCGGATCGACCAATTCCGCGTGTGAGCCTTCCGCGACGAGAATCTTGAACTCTGGAAATTCTCGCTGAAAATCGACGATTGTAGCTGGAAGAATGCGGGCGCGGCAGAGCGGCATGGCGCCGACCGCGATGCTTCCAGCGCCTTCTCCGCGCAACGCATCGAGCTCCGAAAGCCCGGCCGCCAGTTCCGCGTGTGCGAGCTTGACCGTGCGCGAGAAGGCTCGCCCGTACGGGGTCAGTTCGAGCTTGCGGCCGAGCCGCCGGACCAGCGTTTGTCCTAAGGCGAGCTCCAGATCGCCCACCGCTCGATGCAAAGAAGCCGGCGCCAGTCCCGTACCCTGACTTGCCTCTGCGTACGATCCGCCGCGGGCGAGTGCCCAGAATGCTCTCAGCTGGGCGTGCGTAACGTTGGTGGACCGCACGAGGCTGAGCGCCGCGATGACCCGAGGGTAGAAGAGCTCGGCCGCAGCAGTCGGCTTCATGCCGTCATTCTGGCGCAGGAAGAAATCTACGCCGAGCGCCGCCTCAAGCCGTGCGATCGCCTGAGTTAGGGCCGGCTGCGAGATGTGGACGGCGTTGGCCGCGCCCACCAACGTGCCCAACTCCACCGTCCGGGCGAAGGCGCGCAGGTGTCGCAGGTTCATATCCCATGGGGTCACGATCTAAGATTAGCACAAGCTTATAGCGCGCTTGAACTCCCAATTCGCGCTGTAGCGGGGATTGGGGCACGTATACGGACTATTGGGTCGAGAAAGGCGTAAACCGATGAGTGGCGTGGTGGTGCAGCGGATTGAACGCGCCGACCCGCGCGTGATCGACGAGCTGGCGACGTTCGGCGTCGCCACCGTTCATGAAGCGCAAGGACGAAAAGGCCTGCTCGCGAGCCGATTGCGTCCGATCTATTCAGGCGCGCGGATCGCTGGTTCAGCGGTGACGATCTCGGCGCCGCCCGGCGATAACTGGATGGTCCATGTCGCCATCGAGCAATTGGCGGCGGGCGACATCCTCGTGCTTGCGCCAACCAGCCCGTGTGAGGATGGCTATTTCGGCGACTTGCTGGCGACGTCCGCTATGGCGCGCGGATGCCGCGGCCTCGTCATCGATGCGGGCGTTCGCGATGTGCGTGATCTGACGCGGATGGGCTTTCCCGTGTGGTCGAAAGCGATCTCAGCGCAGGGCACGGTGAAGGCGACGTTGGGATCGGTGAACGTCCCCGTGGTATGCGGCGAGGCGCTCGTGCGCGCGGGCAATGTGATTGTAGCGGACGATGATGGCGTGTGCGTCGTCGCGCGCGAGGAAGCAGCGAGCGTGGCGGCCGCGTCCCGCGCGCGCGAGGCTGCAGAGGAAGACAAGCGCAAGCGGCTTGCTGCGGGGGAGCTTGGTCTCGACATCTACAAGATGCGCGAGCGGTTGAAAGAGATGGGCCTGAAATATGTCTGAGGGCGTGCGCTGCATGTGGATGCGCGGCGGCACGTCGAAGGGCGGCTATTTCCTGAAGCATGACTTGCCTGCCGACGATGCTGAACGTGACGCCTTTCTGCTTCGCATCATGGGCTCGCCCGACGCCCGCCAGATCGACGGCATGGGCGGCGCCGATCCGCTTACCAGCAAGGTGGCGGTGGTCAGCGCCTCGCAACGCGATGGCGTTGATGTCGACTATCTCTTTCTGCAAGTGTTCGTCGATCAAGCCATCGTTTCCAGTACGCAGAATTGCGGAAACATTCTCGCAGGCGTCGGCCCGTTCGCGATCGAGCGCGGTTTGGTCCAAGCGCGCGACGGTGAAACGCCTGTGACGATCTTCATGGAAAACACCAGCCAAACGGCGGTCGCGTTGGTGCAGACGCCTGGCGGCACAGTCAGTTATGTGGGAGAGGCGCGTATCGATGGCGTACCCGGCGCGCATGCGCCAGTGCCGATCGAGTTCCGCGACACTGCGGGTTCAAGTTGCGGCGCGCTCTTGCCGACAGGCAACGCGACCGATCTCATCAATGGCGTCGCCTGTACGCTGATCGATAACGGCATGCCGTGCATTGTGATGAGCGCCGCCAGCGTCGGCGCTACGGGCTATGAGACGCGCGAGGAGCTAGACGCAGCCAGCGAACTCAAAGCGCGGATCGAAGCGATCCGTCTCGTTGCGGGGCCGCTGATGAATCTGGGCGATGTACGGGAAAAGTCCGTGCCCAAGATTATGCTGGTGGCGCCGCCGCGCGCGGGTGGCGCGGTCAGCGTGCGAAGTTTTATTCCTCACCGCGCGCATGCGAGCATTGGCGTGCTAGGCGCGGTGACGGTGGCTAGCGCATGTCTGCTTGAAGGCTCGCCCGCCGCGGCGGTCGCTCAAGTCGCGCCTGGCGCGCGCAAGACGCTCTCGATCGAACATCCGACAGGGGAGATGACATGCGTGGTTGAGACGGACAAAGCTGGCCAGATCACGAGTGCGGCGCTGCTACGGACGGCGCGCAAGCTGATGGACGGCGAGGTCTTCGCGTGACCCGAATTAAGAGCTGGACCGATACGCCCTCCAAGCCCCGCTATGCGCCGCCGCCCGGAGCGGTAGATGCGCATTGTCATGTGTTTGGCCCGCAAGCGGAGTTTCCGTTTAGCGCCGCCGCTAAATACCTGCCCGAAGACGCCGGTCCGGAAATGCTGTTCGCGTTGCGCGACCGGCTTGGCTTTACGCGTAACGTCATCGTGCAAGCGAGTTGCCACGGCGCCGATAATCGCGCCACGCTCAATGCGATCGCCAAATCCGATGGGAAGGCGCGCGGCGTCGCTGTTGTCGATCCAGCCATCAGCGATGAAGAGCTGGCAGCGCTGCACGAAGGCGGTATCCGCGCTGTGCGCTTCAATTTCCTAAAGCGCCTGGTCGATGACGCGCCGAAGGACAAGTTCATCGAAATCGCCAAGCGCATTGCGCCGCTCGGCTGGCATGTCGTCGTCTATTTCGAAGCGGACCTGCTTGAGGAGCTGAAGCCGTTTCTGGACGCCATACCGACGACGATCGTTATCGACCACATGGGGCGCCCGGATGTGAGCGCGGGCCCCGATGGTCCGGACATGCGCGCGTTTCGTGAACTGCTGCGCTCGCGCCCAAATATTTCGACGAAGGTCAGCTGCGCGGAGCGCCTAAGCCGCCTCGGTCCGCCTGCCTATGATGATTTTATCGCCGCCGTGCGCCCGCTGGTCGAAGAGTTCGAGGATCGCGTGTTGTGGGGCACCGATTGGCCGCATCCCAACATGCAAGACGCCATCCCCGACGATGGCGCGCTCGTCGACCTGATCCCGAGACTGGCGGTCACCGAAGCGCTGCAGCGCAAGCTCCTGATCGACAACCCGATGAGACTCTATTGGCCTGAAGAGGTGGGCTGAGGACAAATCTCGCGGCTGTTTGGCGGACGCGAGTTACCTAGGCATATCGTCCCGACTAATCGAGTTCGACGTCCAAGAGCCGCACGAACTGCTGTCCGCAGTGCATGTCGCGTTCGACTTCTCCGCCTTGCGCGTTGGCGCGGGGGTAGGAGACCTTCACCATATGCAGGCTTGGCACCGCGTATCGCTTTACGAGGGAGGCGTCGGCGCCGTAAAGGCGCGCCAACGCCTCTGGTCCAAGCGCCGGGCTTTCGGCGTACTTCTTAAAATTGCGTTCGCCGTCAAAAAACAGATCGATCGTCACCCAGAAAGGCCCTGCATTCTTCGAGCGGATGTGCCGACAGGCTTGTCTGACTGTTGTCATTGCGCCGCTCCCTTATTCGCGAGATCGATCCACTCCAGGCGCACAAGCTCCATCGGATTAGCTACTTCGACCACGTGGTTGAGCTTGAACTCATAAACCGGTCCGCGTTCGATATCGGCGGGCGAAAAGGCGAAGCCGTGGCTCGGCAGTTCTTTGTCGAGTTCAAGCGGGAAGTGGAAAAAGTATGGATTGCACGCTTTGGCAATCTGCGTTGCCATCGCTTGCGTGTCGGCCGTCGCCACAAACAACACGCCAACTTCGCGCGGCGGCGGCGTTCCGGGTGCAGGCCTGTCGCCAGAGACCGCGTTCCAGCCGTACATGCGCAACGAGATGTGAAAGTCGCCGGCGGATGGGCCGACCGCATTGCGCACGCGATCGTAGAGCGCGTCCAGCATCCGGTCATGGAAGTCGTCGATGCGAGCGAGAATGATTGGGTCTTGAATGCCAATCAGCATAATCGTCTGATAACGGCCCTTGGCGGCGCCTTCGAGCTTCATCGTGTACGGCATCTCGCGCCAGATCGAGCCCGTTACTTCGACCGCACGCTCGCCGACGAAACTGTATTGGGCCGCCGCCACATCGAGCACCCCGCCAGGTTCGGTCAACAGAAACGGATCGGCATTTTCGTAGAGCATGTGCGCCGACACGCTATGCGGATCGCAGTGATTGTCGGTGCGTAGCGGCTCGACTTGAAAGCTGTCGGCGCCGATTGAGATCAGCACGCCTGAGCCGCGCGTGGGATTTACTGTGCACTGAGCGCCGCATTCGGCAACTTTAGCTGCATGCCATGATGGGCCCGCAGGCGCGCCCTTCATGAGAGCGAAGCTCGCAAGTACGGCGGTGTCGGTGGTGCGGCCGCCCAGCACGATGTCGGCGCCCGCTTCTAGCGCTGCGATGTAGGGCTCCGGTCCCATAGCGGCGACGATGTGCTCACAGGCGTCGATGGTGTCGTTTGCGAGTGGACCGAGCGGTGGCAGCGGCGTGATCTTTCCGGCCGCGTTCTTGGCCTTCAGCACATCCTTGTTTTGCTCGCTGTAGATCAAAGCAATCTTTGGCGTGACGCCAAGCTCCTTCGCAACTTCGAGGGCGATATCGCGCGTCCAGTTGAGTCCGTCGTCGCCGCCTGCTTGGCCGCAGGAGCCGATAATCAACGGAATGCGCGCGTCCGCTTGAGCTTTCATCAGGATCTTGAGATCGCGCTTTACCGCTTCACGATTGTTCTTTGAAATCCCGAGCGCAAGGTAAGCCGCGCCGCTATCGGTCGAGCCGGCGTCGCTGGCGATGGCATGAGCGCCGCGCTCAATGCCGTAGCGCACCTCATCAGCTCTCACGCCGGCGCCCAGCGATCCCACGGGTACAAGAATCCGAATTACGTCCTCGCGCATTCGTGGTCAGACCTTCTTTTTTTGGGGAGGTGTGACGGTTCTTGATGCAACGAGCGCCTCGCAGACAGCGATGGCCCCGTTGTGCAAGTGGGACCGCATCGCGCGTTCGGCGCGCACCGCGTCGCCGGCGAGGATAGCGTCAATGACCTCGTCGTGCTCTTTGAGCGAGGCGCTGGCGCGCGCCCGGCCGGTAAGTTCGTTGAACACCAGCCGATTGACAGGAAAGGTGAGGCGTTCGGCGGCTTCCTTGATCGCGGCGTTGCCGCCGAACTCGTAAATCAGATCGTGGAACTGCTGACGGACCTTCGAAAGCTCTTCCACCGAGGCGTGGACTGTGGCGTGGAGGCGCTTGCGGCAATCCTCAAGACGTTTGGCATAGTCAGCACGATGAATGTTTTCTGCAGCCAGCTTGGCGGCATAGCCCTCGATCGCCTCCCGTACTTGAAATATCTCACGCACGTCTCGCTCGCTATAGGCGCGCACGCTGGCGCCGCGATGCGGCGCAAACTCGAGTAGCCCTTCGCCGGTTAGTCTGCGAATGGCCTCACGCACCGGGCCGACGCTAACGCCGTACCTTTGCGCGATGTCGGCCACGACCAATCGTTCGCCCTGAGCAAGCTCGCCTTGGCGTACGGCCTCACGGATCGATTGAATGACGTGCTCGACGATGGTTTCCGCGCCGGCGCCGCGTGATGGAGGAGGAGGCTTCATCATCATGAATCCTAAGACGCAATGAGAGGAACCGCGCCGGTGAGCACGGCGACAGCGATCATGAGGAGATTGAGCAAAATGGCGAACGGAAGCGCGAAGCGCTGAAGCTCGCCAACCTCAACCTTGATAAGGCCGGCCACGAGATAGATGGCCGCTATGAGCGGGCTGAGCGCGTGCAGCGTTTGTCCCAGCAGCGAAGCACGGGCCACTTCGGCTGGTTCGACGCCGAAGTGGCCCGCGGTTTCAGCCAGGATCGGCACAATGCCGAAATAGTAGGCGTCGTTGGACATCACGAACGTGAAGGGGCCACTCGTCAGCGCCACGAGCGGTCCGAAGTAAGGGCCATACTCTGCTGGCGCCAGCGCCAACAAACTGCGGCCCATGGCGTCCACCATGCCCGTGCCGTCAAGCACGCCGGTGAAGACCCCCGCGGCGAAGATCAACAACACGATGGGTAGGGCGTTGGCGGCATGCGCGCTGATGCGATCACGCTGCATGGCGATGCGCGGATAGTTGATCATGCACGCGAGAGCGAGGCCGATCATGAAGACGAGCGGCAGCGGAACCAGGCCGGCCATAGCACTGCACAAAAGCGTCAGAGTTAGGAGCAGGTTTATCCAGAACAACTGTGGCCGCTCGACGCCGGGCTCGCGCTCGAACAACGACGCTGAGAGGTCGGTTTCCAACGCGACCACGCCGACACGCTTGCGCTCCAAAGAGCCCAGAACGAAGGCGATCGTGAATACGCCTGCAATGCCTGCCAGTATGGTGGGGATCAGGGGTACGAAAATGTCGAGCATCGGTACATTCAGCGCCGATGACACGCGCGCCATCGGGCCGCCCCAGGGCATCATGTTGACGATCGAGTTCGCCGAGCCGAGCAACACTGCAAGGATGAGCGGGTTCATGCCTGTCCGCCGATAGATTGGCAGGAACGCGCCTATGGTGACGATGGCGGTGGTCGCGCCATCTCCATCAAGGGAGACAATCGTAGCGACCGTCGCGGTGGCGATGGATATTCTCAGCGGATCGCCATGCGCAAACCGCACCGCGCCGCGCACAAGCGGGTCGAAGAGCCCCGCATCGGTCATGATGCCGAAATAGAGAACGGCGAAGACGAGTGTGACTGCCGTCGGCGCCAAGGCGGTGACGCCGCTGAGCGCCATGTCCGTCATATCGAAGCTATGACCCGCGAACGCACCGAAAATCAGCGGCACGAGAGTGAGCGCCGCGACTGCAGAGAGCGTGCGCGTCATGATCAAGATCATGAAGGTCGCGATCATGGCGAAGCCGATGGCGGCGAGCATAGTCACGCTTGCTCCTCCCGGTCTCGCCCGGGCTTAGGGACGCATATCACGACCTTGGCGATGCGACCACATATTATAGCATAATTTATTCCCTCATCGGCCACAAACAGCCAGATAAAGCAGGTGGAGCAGCAGGCGGCTCACCTAAGCTAGCCAAAATTATAAGATGATTTTCCTCACGCGCGGGATGGCGGCGGCCAGGGCCTCGCCGCGATCTTCGAGCGGGCTAGCTGACGCCCCAGCGCGCGAGCGCTTCGCGTCCGCCTTCGCCGGGTTTCGCCATCGGACCTTGCACCGCGCCGGGTGTACGCGAAAAGCGGGGCGCTGGCGCCGGTTGGCGCATGCCGTTGACCTCAACGAACATATCGCGCGCGACCGCATGCGGATCGTTGAGGCTTTCTTCGACAGTGTGCACGGCGCTGATGCAGGCATCGAGCGGCTCAAGCAAAGTCAGCCATTCCGCGCGCGTTTTCGACGCGAACTTGCGTTCAAGCAGTGCGGACAACTCCGCCCAGAACACTGGGTCTCGCTGCTGATGGCGCGCGTAGTCTTGCACCTGCATCGCCTCCAGGAAGCGCGCATAGAATTGCGGCTCGAGAGCGCCGACAGCGAGATAGTGACCGTCCGCGCAAGCGTAGCAGCGATAGAAGGGCGCCGCGCCAGAGAGGAGATTCGCATTGGGATCTCGGGCCAGTGAGCCGGTTGCGAGTGCGCCGAACACCATGCCCATCAGCGACGCAGAGCCGTCGACGATGGCCGCGTCCACGATCTGTCCCTTGCCGGAGCGGGTGCGTTCGAACAACGCGGCAACGATCCCGAAAGCGAGATAGAGCGCGCCGCCACCGAAGTCGCCCAGCAAATTGAGCGGCGCGCGTGGCGGTGATTTGCCGTCACTGATAGCGGCAAGCGCGCCGACCAAGCCCAGATAGTTGATGTCGTGCCCGGCCGTCAGCGCTTGTGGCCCAGTTTGGCCGTAGCCAGTCATGCGCGCGTAAATGAGTGCAGGGTTCGCCGCCATGAGCGGTTCCGGCCCGAGAACCAAGCGTTCCATCACACCGGGCCGGTTGCCTTCGATCAGCACATCCGCCAGCGCCGCCGCCCGCGCCGCGATGGCGCACTCTTCGGCGTTTTTCAGATCAAGCACCAGCGAAGGCCGTCCTCGCTGCAGCACGGCGTTGGGTCCGGTGCCGGCAACACCGCTCGGCCGATCGATGCGGACGACATCGGCGCCCATGTCGGAGAGAAGCATGGCGCAGAAGGGGCCGGGCCCGATGCTGGCAAACTCCAGCACCCGAACGCCCACTAACGGGCCGGTTGTCATTCCAAGTCTCCGGACATCAAGGCGTCGCCGTAAACGGTCGTTTATCAATGCCGGGTCACCGACGCCATGAGGCGGATCGGACGGTTGTGCTGCCGCTAAGAGCCGGATGCGACGTCTTGGCGGGCGCGCGGAGTTGACGAGCCTCGGACAGTCCCCCTAAGTGGATGGCCTGAGGACGCCTAGAGATATGCGCACTGCCGCCCAGTCCATGACCATTGCGAGCCCCGCCCGGGGTGTGCTGGCGCATGCGTTTGGCGTCCATCACCATCATGGCCACGCCGCGCATCACGCGCCGCGACATTGAAGCTCTGACCCGTCGTTAAACGGAAAGAGCGAAAGCGCCCTAGCGCTGTTCGCCGCCAGAGCTTTGAATTTCGCCTTGGGCGCGACTTTGCGCCCGCGTGAGTGACCACCATGAATTCCCAGCGTTTGCACATCGCCATCCAGAAGAGCGGCCGCTTGGCCGAGCGTAGTCTCGAGCTCATCGGCTCGGCGGGATACCGGCTGACCAAGAGCGCCAGCGATCTCGCCTATAGCGCCGAGAACGCGCCGATAGATTTATGGTGTTTGCGCGATGACGACATTCCGACCTTCGTAGCTGATGGCGTCGCCGATCTTGGTATTGTCGGCCGCAATGTGCTGGCCGAGCGCGCCGCTGGCGGTGGCAACGGTCTGCACGAAGTGATGGCGTTGGGGTTTGGCCGCTGCCGTCTCTCGATCGCTACGCCAGCCGGCTTTGACTATCGTGGACCGCAATCGCTGCAGGGTCTGCGTATCGCGACGACCTATCCGAACTTGCTCGCGCGCTATCTGGCGGAGGCGGGCATCGAAGCGAGCATCGTCACAATGCGCGGGGCGGTCGAGGTGGCGCCGCGGCTGAAGCTGGCGGACGCCATCTGCGACCTGGTTTCGACGGGCGCGACGCTTGAGGCCAACGGGCTCGTCGCGCAGACGACCATCCTTGAAAGCGAAGCCGTGCTGGTGCGCTCGACGCGGAAGCTCGACGCCGGGGTGGAGCGCGTCGCGGAGATCCTGGAGTCGCGCTTTCGCGGCGTCGCTGCATCGCAGGATGCGAAATACGTGATGATGAATGCGCCGCGTTCAGCGCTGGCGCGGATTGCCGAAATCCTCCCGGGCGCTGGAGCGCCGACGGTGCTGGCGCTGGCTGGGCGTGACGATTTGGTCGCCGTGCACGCGGTCTGTCAGGAATCTGTGTTCTGGGAAACGCTTGAGGCGCTGAAGGAAGCGGGCGCTTCCGCGATCCTTGTGCTGCCCATCGAGAAGATGATGTGAGGGCGCGATGAAACGCTATGTCTGGAGCGACCTCAGCGAAACCGAACGCCAGCGCGTTCTGGCGCGTCCCGACCAACGCTGCGCGCCGGAAGTGGCCGCACTTGTCGCACAATTGTTCAATGAAGTGGCGGAGGAGGGTGAGGCGGCGCTTACGCGCTGGGCGGTCAAGCTCGATCGTCAAGCGCCGGCAGTGCTTGAGCTGAGCGAGGATGTCATTGCAGCAGCGCGCGCAAAGCTTGCCGCTGAGGATCTCGACGCGATCGCCTTCGCTGTTGATCAAGTGCGCTTCTATCACGAGGCCACAAAGCCAAAGCCACAGGTAATCGAGAGCATGCCAGGCGTGTGCACGCGCCTGGAATGGCGCCCGATCGAGACATGCGGCCTTTACGTGCCGGCCGGCAGCGCGCCGCTGGTCTCGACGCTCATTATGCTGGCGGAGCCGGCGCGTGTTGCCGGTGTCACGCAGCGCATTGTGGTGACGCCACCCGGCGCGGACGGCCAGCCG
>QBMO01000001.1:57441-58074 GCA_003242075.1 Alphaproteobacteria bacterium | reverse complement strand
CTGCTGTCGCGTGCGGGATTGAACGCCTTTGGATGATCGGCGGCGCGCAAGCGATTGCGGCGCTGGCGCTCGGCGTATTCACGCCAAAAGCGCAGAAGATTTTCGGCCCCGGCAATAGCTATGTGGCGGAGGCAAAGCGCTATGCTGCTGGCCTGAGCGGCGGACCCGCGATCGATCTGCCCGCGGGTCCGAGCGAACTCATGGTGATCGCCGATCGAACGGCGAATGCGCGCTACGTCGCTGCCGATCTGCTGAGCCAAGCCGAGCACGACGCGGACGCGCAAGTCGTCTTGTTGTCCACGTCTGATGAGCTGATCGGCGAGGTGGAAGCAGAGGTAGAGCGGCAAGTCACCGGCCTTCCGCGCGAAGCGATCGCTCGGCGCTCGCTGGAGCAAGCGCGCTTTATTCGTGTCGATACGCCTGAGGAAGCTGCTGATGTGGCCAATCTCTACGCCCCGGAGCACTTGTCTCTTCAGGTTTCCGAGCCCGAGCCGCTACTGCGCACCATCCAGAATGCAGGCGCGGTGTTCGTCGGCGCGCTGAGTGCGGAGACGTTTGGCGATTATGTCGTGGGTCCAAGCCACGTTCTGCCGACAGATGCGGCGGCGAAAGCCTATGGCGGGGGGGGTGGAG
>QBMO01000001.1:43046-57431 GCA_003242075.1 Alphaproteobacteria bacterium | reverse complement strand
GTGAGTGCAGCGTCGTTCATGAAGAGCTTCGCTGTTCAAACAGTCGATGCCGCGGGCGCGCGCGCACTCGCCGGTCCAGCCGCCCGGTTGGCGCGTTTGGAGGGTCTAGAGGCTCACGCACGCGCTGCGGATGTGCGCGCCGAGCAGAATTTGGAGGTCCGGACCGAAGCACCCATCCGGCGCCGGCTCGGTGAAATCGTTCGCAAGACCAAGGAGACCGAGATTGCCGTCAGCGTCGATCTCGACCGTGCCGCGCCGGTGCGGATTGCGAGCGGTGTTGGCTTCTTCGATCACATGTTGGAGCAGGTCGCGCACCATGGTGGTTTTTCACTCACGCTTTCCTGTGCGGGTGATCTGCACATTGATGCGCACCACAGCATCGAAGATTGCGCGATTGCCTTCGGCCAAGCGTTGAATGCCGCGTTGATCGATCGCCGGGGCATTGCCCGCTTTGGCTTCGTGTTGCCGATGGACGAAGCGGAAGCAAAGATTTCAATCGATCTTGGTGGGCGTCCGTACCTCGTGTTCGACGGCGCTTTCACAGCGGCTGCGCTCGGCGCCTATCCGACAGAGATGACGGAGCACGTCTTCCGTTCGCTCTCGCAGGCGCTCGGCGCGACGATCCATGTGTCAGTGACGGGTGAGAATGATCACCACAAGACCGAAGCGTGCTTCAAGGCGCTGGGCCGCGCCTTGCGGCAAGCGATCCGCGTCGAAGGCGCGGAGCTGCCTTCGACCAAAGGCGTGATCTGATGAACGTCGCGGTGATCAAGCTCGGCGTCGGCAATACGGCCTCCGTCATGTTTGCGCTCGAGCGCCTTGGCGCAAAGGCGGTGCTCACCGATGATCCCGTGCGCATCGCGGAAGCGGAGCGCGCGATATTGCCTGGCGTTGGCGCGGCGGCTGCAGCGATGCGCTTGCTTGATGGCGGCTTGCGCGAGGTGTTGCGCAACTTTTCCCGCCCGCTGCTTGGCGTCTGCCTTGGCCAGCAACTCTTGTATGAGTACAGCCAAGAGGGCGGTGTTGCCGGGCTTGGTTTGTTGCCAGGCGAAGTCAGCGCACTCGAAGCGACATCACAATTGCCGACACCGCACATGGGCTGGAGCGCATTGCGGATCGAACGTGAGAACGTCTTACTCGAAGGCGTCAATTCCGGCGACTACGCGTATTTCGTCCACTCCTTCGTCTGCCCTGTAGACGACGCGACAGTCGCCACGGCCGACTACGGTCGTGCCTTTTCCGCCGCGGTCGCGCGCGGCAATCTGTTTGGATGTCAGTTTCACCCCGAGCGTTCAGGCGCAGTCGGCGCGCGCGTGCTGCGCAACTTCATGGGCCTGCCATGTTGATCTACCCCGCCATCGATTTGCGCGAGGGCGCGTGTGTGCGTCTGTTGCATGGCCGCTTCGACGCGGTGACCAATTACGGCGATCCAATCGCGCAAGTGCGTCAGTTCGCCGAAGCTGGCGCGACGTGGGTGCATATCGTCGATCTTGATGGCGCGCGCCTGGGCCGGCCGGTCCAAGGTGAGCTGATTGCGCGTTTGGCGAAGGAAACTGGGCTCCGCGTCCAATGCGGCGGCGGCGTGCGCGCGCGCGAAGACGTCGAGGCGTTGCTAGGTGCCGGCGTTGCGCGGGTTGTCGTCGGCTCTGTCGCCGTGCGGAAGCCGGACGAGGCGCGTGAGTGGCTCAACACATTCGGCCCGGAGCGCATCTGCATTGCGTTGGATGTGCGTGCGTCCGATCAGGGCTGGCGCGTGGCGGCGGATGGCTGGGCCGCCGATGGCGGCAAGACGTTGGAAGACGTGCTTGGGAACTTCGCCCCGGGCGAGTTACGCCATGCGCTTGTCACCGACATCGCGCGCGACGGTGCGTTGAACGGGCCAAACGTCGGCCTGATGCAAACGTTCCGAGCGATGCGCCCCGAAATCGCTCTGCAGGCGTCCGGCGGTGTTTCAGCTCTCGCTGATCTCACTGCGCTGAAGGGCGCTGGCGCGAGCGCCGCCATCGTTGGCCGCGCGCTCTACGAGAAGCGGTTCACTTTGGAGGACGCTCTTGCCCTCTAAACGCATCATCGCCTGTCTCGATGTGAAAGCAGGGCGCGTCGTTAAAGGGGTGCGCTTCGAGGGCCACGCCGACATGGGCGATCCCGCCGAACTGGCGCAGCGCTACCGCGACGAAGGCGCCGATGAGATCGTGATTTACGATATCACTGCCTCCGCCGAACGCCGCACGATCGATTATGATTGGCTCGCACGCGTCGCCCGGGTGCTGGACATTCCGCTCGCGGTGGCTGGCGGCATCCGCTCATGTGAGCAAGCGATCGCCTGTCTCGAACATGGCGCAGACAAGGTGTCGATCAACTCACCTGCGCTGGAGAGACCGGAGCTTATCAGCGAGATTGCGGCGGTCGCCGGTTCGCAATGTGTCGTAGTCGGCGTCGATAGCCGCATGATCGAGGGCGCGTGGCGAACGTTTCAATACACCGGCGCGGCGAACACAATTCGTAGAACCCCACGCCTGATGCTGGACTGGATCGTTGAAGCGCAGGAGCGTGGCGCTGGCGAAATCGTGCTCAATTGCATGGATCAGGATGGCGTGCGCGGCGGATACGACATCGCGCAGTTGCAAGCGGCGCGCGAGCGCTTGCGGATTCCGCTGATCGCATCAGGTGGCGCTGGTGCGCCATCGCATTTTGCTGACGTGTTTTTGCAGGCGGACGTCTCGGCTGCCTTGGCGGCCGGCATATTCCACAGCGGGGCTGTTTCAATCGGCGATGTGAAGCGGGCGGTGCGCGGCGCCGGCTTGGAGGTGCGGCTATGATCGCGCTTGACGCCACTAAAGTGGATTTCGACAAGGGCGGCGGCCTCGTATGCGCCGTTGCGCAGGATCGTCTCACGCTTCAGGTGCTGATGGTCGCTTGGATGGACCGCGCGGCGCTGGATGAAACGATGGCCTCCGGCGAGGCGACATTCTTCTCGCGTTCGCGTCAAGCGCGCTGGCGCAAAGGCGAGACGTCGGGAAATGTTCTGAAAGTGTCCGCGATCACGCTCGATTGCGACGGTGACACGTTGCTGCTCACCGTCGATCCAGCGGGCCCGGCTTGTCATCTCGGCGCAACGAGTTGCTTTGGCTCAGCCACCGCGCCGGGCATTGGTCGTCTCGGTGCGTTGGAGCGCACCATCGGCGCACGTGCGCTGGCGCCGCCAGAAGAAAGCCGCACAGCGCGGCTGCTCGCGCGTGGCGTGAAGCGTGTGGCGCAAAAGGTTGGTGAAGAGGGCGTCGAAACGGCGCTCGCCGGCGTGGCGGGCGATGATGCTGAGGTCTGCGCGGAGGCGGCGGACTTGCTCTACCATCTCGTCATCTTGTTGAAGGCGCGCGGGCTAAGCCTTGAGGATGTGATGGCCGTGCTCGCGGCGCGTGCGGAGCAGACGTCATGAGCGGCCCTGTTCCGAAGCCAGGCATTCTGGATATCGCGCCTTACGTGCCGGGTCGCGCCAGAATCGACGGCGTCGCGCGGCCGTTGAAACTATCGGCCAACGAAAATCCGTTCGGCTGCAGTGAAGCGGCGCGCGATGCTTACCTCGCCGCCTCATCTGAACTTCATCTCTATCCCGACGCCAACACCTCACGCTTACGCGCCGCGATCGCCGATAAGTACAAGCTCGAACCCGAACGCCTCGTCTTCGGCGCCGGCTCGGACGAGATTTTTGCCTTCGCTGCGCAAGCGTTTCTCGGGCCCGGCGACAATGCGGTGCAGCCACAATTTGGCTTTGCCGCCTGGGTCATCGCCGTCGCTGCGACCGGCGCGGTGATGAAGTCTGCCCCCGAGCACAACTTTGTCGTCGATGTGGACGCCATTATTGCCGCCGTCGATGAGAACACGCGCGTCGTTTTCATCGCGAACCCCGCAAATCCGACGGGGACCTATTTGCCGTTCAGCGAGATCGAACGTTTGCATGCGGGATTGCCGGATCGCGTCTTGCTTGTGCTGGACGGCGCGTATGCGGAGTGCGCCGTCGGCCTCGATGGCTTCTCTGACGGCCTCGAGTGGTCGCGCGACAAGAAGAACGTGCTGGTCACGCGCACCTTCTCGAAAATGTACGGCCTCGCTTCGCTGCGCATTGGCTGGGCCTACGGGCCGGCGGAGGTTGTGTCTGCGCTGAATCGCATTCGTCTGCCGTTTTCCGTGCCGCGTGCCGGCGAAGCGGCGGCAGTCGCAGCGTTGGGCGACGACGCCTTCGTGCAGCGATCTGTCGCCGCATGCGATCAAGGTTGCCGAGATATCGACACGGCGCTCAGGTCGTGGAGCATCCAGACTTTGCCCTCAGCGACCAATTTCGTCACAGCGCGGTTCGATAATGCCGAAGGTGTAACCGCAGCGCTGGCGCAGCGTGGCATCCTTGTGCGGCACTTACGAAACTACGGCATGCCCGACTGGCTGCGCATCAGCATCGGCGCGCCGGAGGATAACCAACGTGTCATTGCCGCGCTTGGCGAAGTGCTACGCCGCTAGTTGTCGATACGCTCGATCGTCTTGGCGATGAGCGTACGCATTTGGATGACGTTCTCGGGCTTGGAAAGAATTTGATCGGCGCGGCGGAGGGACCTGCGCGTCGTGTCTGAGATCGAGGTGAGCGACGTCAGCACGACCATCGGGAACGGGCGCCGTTGGTTGGCGATCTCCGTCACCAGCCTGAAACCATCCATGCGCGGCATTTTGAGATCGATGAAAGCAAGGTCCGGATTGACCCCGACGTGGAGCATGTCGAGTGCTTCGATGCCATCGACAGCGCGCACGACCTGCTCAATGCGCGGGTGTTCCACCAGCAGACGTTTGATCAGATAGGCGTCGGCTTCGTCATCCTCGACGATAAGGATGCGCAGCGGCGCCGCCTTCGAGGGCGCCAATTGTCGCGCCGCAAAGCCTGCGCCGCCAGAAACATTCAACGTGAACATTCGATTTGTCCTATGGCGCGGAGCTCAGGCGCCCCAAGTGCCTGTGCGCGCTTGATTGACGACGATTCCCAGTCGAGCCTTCAGCTCGGCATGCGAGTCCGGCTTGACGATGTAGAGGCTAACGCCGTTCGTGCACGCTTCTCTAACGTCACGCGCCAGAGCTGACGTTGTCAGCACGACGACATCCGTCTCTCGCATCTCCGGGATGAGGCGCAGGCCTTCCAGGAATTGAAAGCCGTTTAGTCGTGGCATGTTGATGTCGAGAAAGATGAGGTGCGGCCGAAGCCGGCCGCTTCCAAGATCGATTAGCGCTTGATCGGGTGAGTCAGTGGCGTGGATCGCGCTAACGTTCGGATGACGCTTAAGCGCATCGGTGATGAGTGCGCGATCGGCCTCATCGTCCTCGACGACGAGGACTTCGATTGTCCAATGCACTGACTGCGTACGTTCGGATCGCGCGTGTGGTAGCGGAGCGACTGCACGATCATTGCGATGTTGTGTTGCGGAGCGAGACACACGGACCTCATGAGTGAGCGGTCTCGTTTTAGCGCGACGACATTAATAAACCGGCGATGACAAGTATTCACTGCAGATGGAACTGCAGTGCAACCTTCGGGTTACTATGTTGGACGTCTCTCGAACACATGGCCGACATAATGCGCGAACAGCAGCGGCCCATCGAGATACTGCTCATTGAACCCAATGCGACCGACGCTGAAGTCAGCCGCGAAGCGTTCAGAGCGTCGCCTATGCCAAACAGAGTATGTCTTGCGGGGGATGGCGAGGAAGCGCTGCGCATTCTGCGCCGCCAACCGCCTTACACGCATCAACTGGCGCCAGATGTTATCCTTTTGGAGCTCAACGTTCGGCGCAGGCATGGCCCTGAGGTCATCGAAGAAATCGGCCGCGATTGCTTCGCTCGGAAAATTCCAATCGTTGTTATGGCGGCATCGGAAGCAGACATCGCGATCGCGCGGCGCTATCCGGTTCGCGCGCGGTCGTACATTGTTAAGCCATTCAACGTGGAAAGCGTGCCGAAGATTATTGCTCTGACAACCGACGATGCCGATGCGATCGAGCAAGCCGCAGCCGAGCCCACGGCGGCGGAAAGAGAATTAAGCGAGTTCAGCTATATTGTCTCACACGACTTGGCGGCGCCGCTTCGCCATGTCACCGCGTTTTCAACTCTACTGGCCCGAAGCCTCGGACCGGACGCAAGCATCGATCAGATCGCCTATTGCGAGCACATTCAGCACGCAACGCACAAGTGTCAGGCGATGCTGGATGAAATACTGGCGTTCTCGCGAGCCCAGCAAGCGTACATGACGATCGAGCCGTGTGATGCGACATTGTTGATGGAGATGGCGATGCTGCAGCTCAGTGCGGAAGTCCACGCCGCCGGCGCGGACATAACCATCGAGCCGCTCGGTAAAGTCAGCATGGACTCTCCCTTAATGACGCTCGGATTCAAGCACGCGCTCAGCAATGCAATCAAATTTCGTCTGCCGGACGAGCCCGTGAAGATCAATGTTTCAGCGGCGACTCATGACGGCGTCTGGACAGTGCATATCGCGGACAATGGGCCGGGCGTTGCACTCGATCGGCAAGAGAAGATGTTTCAGCTGTTTTATCAGGATGAGCCCGAGGGCGCCTTTCCGGGCGTCGGCGCTGGGCTAGCGATCCTGCGGCGCATTGTGCGGCGCCATGACGGCGCCGTTCGCTTTGTCGAAGCGGAGCGCGGCGCCTGCCTGGAGTTAAGTCTGCCCGATCGCGCGATGCCATGTTTAACGCATGAAGCGGCATGAGCCAGCCAGCGTTTCTAATTTTGGATGACAGCGCTAGCGAGCGCTTGATCATCAAACACGTGCTTTCCGATGCGTTTCCCGACGCGGCCATCAGTCAAGCAAACGACGCGGAGTCGGCGCGCGGCATGTTTGCGGCCATGTCGCTGGATTGCATTCTGCTTGACTACAGCATGCCGCAAATGGATGGCGTGGCGTTTGCCGAAGAGCTGCGCCGCGCTTATCCGCATTTGCCGATTGTGCTCGTGACCGGGGTGGGCGACGAGATGCTGGTGTCGCACGCCATGCGGCGCGGTGTGACCGATTATATTCCAAAATCGCGCATCAACGTCGAATCGATGCGTCGCATCGTCGAGCGCGCGATCCAGTCTTGTAGTTTGCGAAAGATCGTCGTTGCGCAACGCGAGGAGCTGGAGACGTTCGCGTATGCATTGGCGCACGATTTCAAGCAGCCGATCCGCCAAATCCGCACCTTCACGGAGCTCATTTCTCAGGAAGTGCCGAACGGCGATTCACCAGAGTTGCAGCAATATTTGACCTTTCTCGGTCAAGCCGCGCAGCGGCTTGGCAGCCTCGTCGACGTGATGTCGCAATATACTTTGCTGAACCAGGAACCCGAGCTGCATCAGATCAGTCTCGCGGCAGTCATGGAGAACGTCACCGGCGCTCTTAACTCTGAGATTAAGGAGCGGGGCGCTGTGCTGACGTTCACTGGCGATGTCAGCTTGCATGGTAACGAAACGTTGCTGGGGCAGGTGCTCCAGAACCTGATCCTGAACGGCATGAAGTACAATAAGAGCGACCCGCCGCGTATCGATGTGCGCGCCACCTGCACAATCGATGAGTGCACGATTGCGATACAGGACAATGGCATCGGCATTGCCGAGCAATATCTCGGTGAAATATTCCGTCCGCTCGTCAGGTTGCACACGACCAGCGAGTATGCGGGTACCGGTCTCGGTTTGACGTTGGCGCGCAAGGCCATTCTAGCTCAGCACGGTACGATAGAGTGCGAATCCGAGGTTGGCGTTGGATCGACGTTCATCGTTCGCATTCCACTCTCCGGAGGCCCATCCCGCAGGCCTGATGAAGCCGCGACACACTGAGTGCAGGCATCTTAGCAGCGTGTAAGTCATGCGCGGCGTAGTGTGCCGACGGCCTTAGAGCGCATGTGCGCGCGGCATCGGTGCGAAGAGGGTCATCCAAATGCCAATGCGCTCACTGGACGCCCAGATTCGGGGCAAGGCTTCGGCAGAGCGCGCGGCGACAGAGCACGAGCAAGCGCCTTCTGAAGTCACGGGAACCACGTCGTCAGCTATGAGGTGCGCGCCCGTGACGCCACTTCGAAGCTGGGAAATCTTCGTTTTCGGCGCGGCCGCTTTGAGTCTGCTGCTTATTGGCGCGCTTGCGTATCGGGTGGTCGATGCGTCTGCAAAGGACGACGCCCTGGTTAGCCAGTCGCATGAGGTGTTGGAGAATCTTGAGCGCGCGCACAGGGCGGCGGTCAGTATTGAATCGAACAGTCGCGCGTACGTGATTACCGGTGAAGTGGCTTACGATGAGGCGCGCCGCGCCGTCATTGAGAGCATGCGCGGCGACTTAGCAGCCCTGCAAGCGCTGACCGTAGACAATGTGGCGCAGCAACGTCGCATTCCTGCGATCGAGCGCTTGCTGGCCGAACGCGTGCGATTGTCCTCCACTGCCATTGCGCTCTACCGGAGCGCTGGGTTCGCCGCCGCCGTTGATGCAACGCGGGCCGCCAGAAATTTTGCTTTGACCCGTGAGCTCGATGCCGCGTTATTGACTATGCGCGAGGAGGAGTTGCGCTTCTTGGCGCGGCTCGCCGCTGACTCGCGCCGGCGCGTCGCTCAAACACGTTTGCTTGTTATTCTCGCGGCTCTGCTTGCTACGCTAATCGCTGGCGCCGCGTGTTGGCGAGTGTATCGCGACGCCACCCGGCGCCGCGTCGCCGAGCGAGCGTTGCGCCATAGTGAAGCCCAGTATCAATCGCTCGTTCAGGGCGTTGAGGATCACGCCATTATCATGCTTGATCCAGCGGGCCTGATTGTCAGCTGGAACGCCGGCGCGGAGCGCATGACAGGCTCGCGTGCCGAAGACGTCGTGGGCAAAAGCGTTTCAATGTTCTCGTTGCCGGAAGATATCCGTAGCGGGGCCACGGACGACATTTTGCGCCTTGCGGCGGTCAATGGCTATCACCACGCGCAAGGCATCCGCATCCGCGCCAACGGTACGGTGTTTCACGTCAGCTCGACATTTACCGCAGTGTTTGACGCCAAGGGCGCCCTGCGCGGATTTTCGGTGATCAGCCGGAATCTAACTCAAAGCGCGGAAGCGGACGCAAAATATCGCGGCCTGTTGGAAGCCGCGCCCGATGCCATGGTCGTCGTCGATCAGAGCGGAAAGATCGTGCTGCTCAACGTCCAAGCCGAGAAGCAGTTCGGCTATCGTCGCGATGAACTCGTCGGCCAGGCAGTGACGAACATCATTCCCGTTGGCTTCGCCGAGCGGTTGATCGCTGACGGCGGGCGCAGCGCCGCGGAAGCGCTCGCGCAACAGATCGGCGCCGGCATCGAGCTGACGGCGCTGCGCAAGGACGGCAGCGAGTTTCCGATTGAGATGATGCTGAGCCCGCTCGAAAGCCCAGAGGGCGTTCTTGTGACCGCCGCCATTCGTGACATCAGTGTTCGACGGGCGGCCGAAAACGTTCTGGCGCACATGGAGGGCCGCTATCGCGGGCTTCTGGAAGCCGCGCCCGACGCCATGGTGGTGGTGGATCAGGCCGGCGAGATCGTTCTGCTCAACCTGCAGGCGGAGAAACAGTTCGGCTACCGTCGCAACGAGTTGCTGGGGCAGAAGGTCACCAACATTATTCCCGAAGGTTTCGCCGAACGCCTGGTCGCGGACGGCCTCCGATCAGCTGAAGAAGCGCTCGCGCAGCAAATCGGCATGGGCATCGAACTCACTGCGCTGCGCAAGGATGGAAGCGAATTTCCGATCGAGTTGATGCTCAGTCCGTTGAGCGGGGCTGACGGCATATTGGTGACAGCGGCGATCCGGGACATCACCGCGCGAAAGTCCGCCGAAGCGCGCTTGCTCCAGAACGTCGCGGAGTTGAACCGCTCGAATGAGGAGCTTGGCCAGTTCGCCTATATCGCCTCGCACGATCTGCAGGAGCCGTTGCGCATGGTGGCGAGCTACACACGCTTGCTCTCCAGGCGGTACAAAGGCCAGCTCGACGCGCAAGCCGACGAGTTCATCGATTTCGCCGAAGACGGCGCTAATCGCATGCAGCGCTTGATCCAGGATCTGTTGGCCTATTCTAGAATTGGCACGCGCGGCGAAGAGCGACGCGAGCTCGAAAGCGAAGTCGCGCTCTGCCACGCGCTTATGAACTTGCGTGGCGCCATCGAGGAGAGCGGCGCCGTCGTCACGTACGGCCCGCTGCCGACTATCTCGGGCGACGAGACCCAGTTGATACAGCTGTTCCAGAACCTCCTCGGCAACGCGATCAAGTATCAAGGGTCAGGCGTGCCGCTGATTCACGTCGCTGCGGTTTTCGAGGACGGCAAGTGGGTGTTCTCGGTCGACGATAACGGGCTGGGCATCGACGATCAGTACTTCGAAAAAATCTTCGGTATGTTTCAGCGCCTGCATAGGCGCGATGAATTTGAAGGCACCGGTATCGGCTTGGCGATTTGCAAGAAGATCGTCGAGCGGCACGGAGGACTTATCAGTGTGGAATCACGGCCGGGGCAGGGATCTACCTTCCGCTTCGATCTGGCGGCGGCCTGAGGGGATGTCATGACAGTCACAGAGTTAAGCGGCGCGTCGATTGAAGTGCTTCTGGTCGAAGATAGCCTCGGCGACGTGCGCCTAACGCAGGAGGTGTTCCGCGAGGCCAACAGCGCCATTCGCATGCACGTCGCGTACGACGGCGTCGAAGCGATGGCGTTCCTGCGCCAAGAGGGCGTTCATAAGGACGCGCCACGCCCGGATCTCATTCTGCTCGACTTGAACTTGCCCAAGATGGACGGACGCGAAGTGCTCGCGCGCATCAAGGAAGACGAGAGCCTGAGGCTTATCCCAACAGTGATTCTCACCACCTCGGACTCAGAAGCCGACATCGTGAGAAGCTATGAGCTGCAGGCGAACAGCTATCTCAGCAAGCCGGTCCAACTCGAGGCGTTTGAGAGCCTAGTAAAGAGCATCAACGACTTCTGGCTCACCAAAGCAAAGCTGCCGCAGCAATCGTCGCTTTAGATTAGTTTCAGCGGACTTCTTCGACTTCCACATCGTCCGGCGCGGGGTGCGCGACAGCGTCTGGACGCGGCGCTGTGAGTGCGGCCGTTGGAAGCGCTAGCACGGGGCCGAGCGCGTCGTTGCCGCCGCGTTCGAGGCGCGGGTGGATCAGCTGGCCGCCATCGCCGAAGACATAGACGAGGCGGGCCCAGTCATTGTCGTCGTAGAGAAACGCCGGACCTTCCGGATCGAGATCGGACCAATCAAGCTCGCGCGGCGCGCCGGCCGCTTGCGCAAGCCAGGTGCGCGCAGCATTCTCATCGCCGCGCCCGCGCGCGACTTGCGCGAAGAGGATGCAGATGCGCGAGGAAGGATTTTCGCGATAAGCGTCTTCGAGATGTGATTGCGCCGCGCCCCAGTCGCCGCGTTCCATCGCAAGCTCGGCCTGGATGATCTTCGACTCGCGGTGATCGCGGCGTTTTTCCGCCAGCAGGCGCATGCGGTCGGCGCGTTGTTCGCGCGTCTCGCCCGGCACAATGTCGCGATAGGCGTGCGCCAGCGCTGGATGTGGCGCGTTCTCCCACGCTTCCTCGATGATCGCCGCCGCGCGTTCGCCCTTGCCTTCGCCCACGAGAAGTCGCGCGGCCATCGCACCGGCTGGCGCAAATTGCGGGGCCATGCGGAACGCCTTTTGCGCCATCTCGGCGGCCTTGTCGGCGCGGCGCTCGCGCTCAAGCTTCGCGGCTTGCGCCGTCATCAATACGGCGCGGCGGCGCTTGGCGATTTTATCTTCGATCTGCTTGCGCTTGTCGCCAGCGTCGAGCGACTCCATCGCGTTCTCCCAATCCGCCGCCTGCACGGCGAGATCGAACGCGTACTGGAACGGCCATGTCGCAGTCTTGGAGGCTTTCAGCGCCGCTTCCGCGTGTGCGCGCGCAGCTGTGCGGTCGCCGCGCTTCAAGGCTGCCGCCATCAAGCCTTTGCGGCCGAGAACTTCCGTGTCCTCGTTCTGCAGCATGCCCGAATAAGCGCGTTCAGCGCCTGCCGTGTCGCCGCCAACTTCTGCTGCGCGTGCTTGTAGCAACAACGCCAGGCGCGGTTCGTCGATCAGGTCTTCCGCCTTATCGGCATGACGGCGTGCTTCTTCGAACTCACCCGCTTCCGCTGCGATCAGGCCGAGCGCCAGAGCTTCCTGGCCACGGCGCACGCGCGCGCGTTGGCTCATTTTGCCTAGCCGCCCCGGCGCATCCATGAGGAACATGAACAAGCGTAGGATCGGCAACGCGATCGCCAGCAGGAACACCAGGAGCAACAACGCAAACAGCGCGCTCGTCGTCACCTCGGTGCCGAACCAGTTCACCTGCACGGTGCCTTGGTCAGTCGAGATGATCTGCCACGACGCGAGCGCCGCTGCGACGGCGACAATGAGCAGGAGAGCGACGCGCAACATCTGGGTTTAGCTCCGCGACAATTCTTGTCGGATGGCCGCGAGGCGCTGGTCGATTTCCAACCGGCGCTGGGCGTCGTTGATCCATGGCTGCGCGACGCGCTTCGGCGCGGCAGGCAGACGGTTTAGTTCTTGAATGGCGTCGGCGAGGCGATCGGCGGCAAGATAGCCTTCCGCACGTTCGACAATGCCTTCGGGCGTATCGCCAGCGCCAGCGCGGCGCACGACGATCCATTGCGCGAGCGCTGCTTGAATGCGGCCCCAAAAGCCGGCGCCCGCTTGGCTCTGCCGCGCGGCGCGCACGATTTCATTGTCGATGCGCGAGAACTGATCACGCAATTCTATGCGTGTCGGCGCGCCGGTGCGTGCGAGCGGCGCCAGTGCGGCCACGTTCGCGTCTTGCGGCAGCAACGCCGCCAGCGCCGCGTGCGCTTGTTCGAACGGACCAGACGAGCGCGAAGCTTCCGCCGCTGCGACGACGGCGTACGATGCACGCGCAGCAGTCGCTGCGGCACGCGCTTCTGCGGCCACCGCCGGTAATTCTTCTTGCAAGCGGCGCACTTCGCCAATCAGCGCTGCTACTTCCGCCGATGACGGCATTTGGCTCAAGCGCTGCTCGACGTCACGCAGGCCCCCTTGGATCGCGAACACGCGCGCCATCGTGCCTGCATCGCCCGCATCATCGCTGGCGGCGACCGCGAGCGGCGTATTGATCAAAGCTTCGATCGCGTCGAGGCGTTGATCGAGAGAGGCGACGCCTTCCGTCGTGGTGGCGACCGGTTGGCCATCGACCGTCTGCGCCGGAAAGCTTGAATTGAGCGCGCCCTGCACGGCGGGCAAGCGCGGCGCGACGGCGCCGCCAGCTGCGCCGACGCCAGCCGCAACCACCGCCAGAACCAGAGCCGTTCCCATGCCGACGCCGCTGCGGCGCTCCTCGCGATAGGGCTCGTATTCAACGTCGATTGGCTCGGCGCGGCCGCGCTCGCCGTCATCGTCGTCTCTGCTCATCTCCATCCCCAAGCCAACTTCCGCGACTTTTCCCTGACTTTTCCGCTATTTCGAGCGGGCAACGAGTCGGGGCCGAAGGGCGAACTTACGGCCCCCGCGAAGGCCGCTCAAGCGCTTGCGCCAGCAGGGGAGTTTTGCCCCCCAAGTGTTGCAGCCAGAAGCGCCTCTTCGCGTGGCGCGGGCGCCACGATCAGGCTTTTCCAACTGGCCGCGCGCGCGGCGTCCGCCACCGCGTCGCTGAGACAGCCCGCCACCAGGTTTTGCGCATTCGGCGCGCCGAGGGACATGAATGTCTCCGCCGCGCGGGCGCTGTGAAAGAGGATGATGTCTAGCGGCGAGGCGAGCGCTTCCGGCAGCGTCGTCGCGGCGACCGCCTCATAAGCGATGCGCCGCTCATACGCGAAGCCCGCGCCGCGCAGCTCGCCCGCCAATTGCCCCGCAATATGCGCGCCGCCGATATGGATGAGCGCGCCCGCATTTGGATCGAGCGTGTGCTCGATCATTGCCGCGAGCGCCGAAACGTCGCCGGAGGCTGAACGTACGGCTTGAAAGCCTGCTTCGCGCGCTGCGTTTGCAGTAGCGTCGCCGACGGTGAGCGCGAGGACGTTGCGTGCGCTGCTTGCCGCGGCATAAGCGGCGACGCCGTTCGTGCTGGTGAAGATGAGCGCCTGTGCGCCGGTTATGTCCGTGTTGAACGCCGCGGGGGCGATGCTGAGCAATGGCGCGACCACCGGTTCTGCGCCGTGTTCGCGCACGCGGCGAGCCGTGGCGTCCGCCTCCGGCTGCGTGCGCGTGATGGCGACGCGGAGTGTCACGCCGTGTCCATAACGATCGCGTCGCCGGCCTCGTCGCGAATCTCGCTCCCAAGCCGCTCGCCGAGATTTTTCGCGTTTTGTATGGGATTTTGGCCCAG
>QBMO01000001.1:27158-43010 GCA_003242075.1 Alphaproteobacteria bacterium | reverse complement strand
GCTCTCGCTTCGCCGCCAGCGTCGTGCGCCGTCGGGCGTCAATGCTTCGCCGGTGAAGCTCATCTGCGCGCCGTTGATGCGCGCCAGAGCGCCGATTGGCGTGCGGCACGATCCGTCGAGCGCCATCAGGAACGCGCGCTCCGCTTCGATCTCGATGCGCGCATGCGTATCTTCAAAAGCGCTCAACTTTTGCAGCGTCGATGTATCATCGCGGCGCGCCGTGATTGCGAGCGCGCCTTGGCACGCGGCAGGCGGCATAGCATCTGGATCGACGAGACTTGCGGCGCGGGCTTCCAACCCGAGCCGCTTCAAGCCCGCGATCGCGAGATAAGTCGCGTCAGCTTCGCCGGCTTCGATCTTGCGCAAACGTGTATCGACATTGCCGCGCAAAACCGAGACGCGGACATCGCCGCGCGCATGCAGAGTCTGCGCTTGGCGTCGCAAACTCGCAGTGCCGACATGCGCGCCGACCGGCAAATCGGCGAGCGTCTTGGCGCTCAAGCTCACGAACGCGTCGCGCGGATCTTCGCGCTCGGGGACGCAGGCCAAAACGATGTCGTCCGGCAATTGCGTCGGCAAATCTTTCAGCGAATGCACGGCGATATCGATGCGGCCATCGCGCAGCGCTTCGTCCAATTCCTTGGTGAAAAGGCCTTTGCCGCCGGATTCGATGAGGCGGCCCTCCTGGAGGCGGTCACCGGTGGTGGTGATGGGGAGGATGGAAATGGTTTCGGGGTCGACGCCCAGGCGGGCGGCTAGGGCGGCGCGAGTTTGGCCGGTTTGGGCCAGCGAGAGCTTAGAGCCGCGGGCGCCGATGCGGAGAAGGGTCGTGGTCATCGCCCCCTATAGCGCAAAAGCCCGCCGGGCAGGCGGGCTTTTGGGAACGAAAGCATGTTTCGTTCAGCAGGCTCCTCCGTCGCGCCAAGTGCGGGTAGAACCCGGCGCGACGGCGGCAGAGATCAGGCCACGATCCGCGCGGCCGTGAAAATCACAGGCGCCAGCACGGTGGCGACCAGTGCGATCGCGACCACGAGCGACATAGCGCGGGCGGTGGCAGGCAGGTCTTGTGCAGACATTAGAACAGTTCCCCAAAGGCGTGATGCTGCGAGTGCGAACATCGTGTGGCGTTGAGATGCGCCTTTGCGATCACGGTGTGTAGCCCGGAAAACACGGGGCCAGATATGCAGAAATGGTGGGGCATGATTAATGTCGCCCCGTTAATGCAGACAAAAGACAGGCGCGATGACCGAAGCCTTCGCGCCTGCACAAGAGCCGTTTGCGCGCTGGGAGACGCGCTTTTGGCGGAGCTTTAGGCGATGACCATGGCGGCGGTTTGCAGGATGGGCGCGGCGGCTGCGGCGACGAGAGCGGCGGCGGCGGCGACGAACGTGGCCATGATCAGGAGTGAGGGGCGGGTGGTGGACATGTGCGGCTCCAGGGCTCGGGCTTCGATGACCTTGGTGTAGCACCACACTTTTCGCTGATCAATGAATAAAATCATTTTCGTTCACTAGCGCGGTAGTTTTATGTAGCCGCCGCTTCAGTTTGCCGGACGCCGACGGCGGTGTCTGCGCCCTCGCGCGCATAAAGCCCGTGCATGATGAGGTTGAGCACGCCGTCCAATTCGCGCTCCAGCTTCGGCAAAGTGAGCTTGGAGAAGAGCTGCGGGATGCCGAACTTCATCGTAGCGGCCTGCATCATTTCCGCCGTGAAGACGTGGTTGCCCGGTGCGAACATGCCGGCGCGTTCGCCGTCTTCCAGCACGGCGCTTAAGAACACGCGCTCCAGCGCCAGTTGCTCATTTGAAAACATCGGCCGTTCGCGCGTCAGCACCTGTGCGATCTCGAGGATTTTATCGTTTTCCTCGAACATAAGGTAGGAATCGCGCATGCGTTTGAAGAAGATTTCGCGGATCCGCTTATCGGCTGGCCAGTCTTTTTTCCGCGCGATGGCGGAGAGTTCGGCCTGCTCGGCGGCGTAGTGTTTGCGCGCCATGGCCTCGGCGATGTCGATTTTGGCCTCGAAGAAGCGGTAGATGTTGCCCGGCGACATGTCGCAATCGGCTGCGATCTCGGCCATTGTTGTTTTGCCGTAGCCGTAATGCTTGATGCGGTTGATGGCCGCTTCGAGGATGCGGTCTCGGGTCGAGTGCTTTTCGTCCATCCCTACAGGATAGCGGGTTTTGGCTGAACGATCAATGAAGCATTCAGAGTCGGACGCCGGGGGCGGCTTCCGTAGCGTCGCCGTCCTGGGCGGTGGCGCTTGGGGGACCGCCTTGGCGCAGGTCGCGGCGGCCGCCGGCCACAAGGTCACGCTCTGGGCTCGCGAGGCTGAGGTGGTCGATGGCGTGAACCGGGCCCACGAAACCCCACTCTTTCTGCCGGGCGTTACGCTCCACGCCAATGTCGGGGCCACCGGATCGATTGAAGAGGCGGCCGAAGCTGAGCTGATCCTGGCGGTGCCGCCGGCCCAGCACATGCGGGCGGTGCTGCGCAGCCTGCGGCCGCACTTGAAGCCCGGTGCGCCGCTTGTGCTGTGCGCCAAGGGCGTCGAGCGCGGCTCGCTGGCTTTGATGACGGACGTGCTGGCCGAGGAGATCCCGGACGTGATCCCCGCCGTGCTCTCCGGCCCCGGCTTCGCCAAGGACGTGGCGCGCGGCTTGCCGACGGCGACGACGATCGCCAGCCCGGATGCGGCGCTTGCCCAGCGCATCGTCGCCACCATCGGCCTACCGACCTTCCGCCCATACGTCGCCGATGATCTCGTCGGCGCCGAGATTGGCGGGGCGGTGAAGAACGTGATCGCGGTGGCCTGCGGCGTCGCCGAAGGGCGCAAGCTGGGCGACGGCGCGCGCGCCGCGCTGATTACGCGCGGCTTTGCCGAGTTGACGCGCCTCGGGCTCGCGATGGGCGCGAAGGCGGAGACGCTTTCGGGTTTGTGCGGGCTCGGCGATTTGGTGCTCACCTGCTGTTCGATGAGTTCGCGCAATACTTCACTGGGCGCAGCGCTCGGCGAGGGACGCGCGTTGAAGGATGTACTCGCGGAGCGGCGTTCGGTGGCGGAAGGCGCGGAAAGCGCGCCGGCGGTTGTGGCGCTGGCGAAGAAGCACGGCGTCGAGATGCCGATCTGCGAAGCGGTCGATGCGATCGTGGCCGAACGCATCGGCATCGATGAAGCGATCGTGGCGTTGCTATCGCGGCCGTTCAAAGCGGAGCGCGCGTGACGCCGGGCCAGGCTTTGCTGCGCGTCGATGAACTCGCCGATTCCAGCGCGGTCGTTGTTTATCTCGATCAATACGCGTCGCTGATCGTGACGCGGCGCGGCGACGCGATCGCGGCATTCCGCAACAAATGCCCGCATGCCGGCTATCCGCTGCAGCGCGCCGATGGCCGCGTGGTGGTGCAAGAGGGGCGTTACATGGTGTGCAGTGCGCATGGGGCGAGCTTCGGGCTGATGGACGGCGCTTGCGCAGGCGGGCCGTGCAATGGCGATGGGCTGGTGCGTGTTGCTGTTGTTGTGCGCGATGGGGTGGTTTGCTTGGCGTGAGCGAACTTTCTCTCTTCCGTCATTCCGGTCGCGCGGCTTGTCCGCCGTAGCTCGAAGAGCGAAGGCGGAAGCGCGGGCCGGAATCCAGGGGCCACTAGCGCGTCGTTTGCCCCTAGGTGCCGGGCTCAACGCGTGCCGCGTTGCCCCGGAATGACGGGGGTGTTTTCAGTCGTGCTTGTCCGCCTTCGCCAAGGCTTCGGCGGATGATCTCGCTTACGCGAGATCGGAGGGCGGAGACGCGAGGGTGGCGTCTAAGGTGGTTACAGTGTGCGCTGCTTGCGCAGCGCCGGACGCTTTCTCTCGCGTCTCCGTGATCTGCTTCATCGGCTCCGTCGCGGGAGGTCTTTCACTCCAGGAGGCGGGTCTGCCGGCGGCGTGAGAGTCGTCGCTGTTCGGCGGCGATCCTCTGTACTGACTCCACGCGGTTACAACTCCGCGGGCTTCTGCGAACGGTGCGATACGAAACACCAAAACGTCCAAGGGGTCTGTCCGTCTGGTGCTCCGCCTTCTCTTGCGAGAAGCACCGGCGCATCACGCTCGATCACACCATCTTCGCGTTGGCTGAACAGGGATCCAACTGCCCTCCTGCGAAGATGATGCGGGCATTGTAGCGCTGACTGAGCCCTGTCGGATAGGCGACGATCTATCCCCGCAACTGCGGCGTCCCTTCTCCTGGTTAAGGAGAAGGTGGCCGCGAAGCGGCCGGATGAGGTTTGCTGGTGAATGCAGAAATCGCAGCGGTGTAAGACGACAGTTCATCGGGAAACGGCTGCATTTTTGCCGAGAGCGGACGCTCAGTCGCTCCGACGAATTGTGCGCGCGATGCGCAAACCCACGAACTGCACGACGACCATTGCGCAAAGCCAAAAAAGGCTGCGGCCCCAGTTCGAGGGGGCGAACACATAGTCGATACCCATAAGAAACGTGCCCGTCTCGGACCAGCCAATGCAGACCAAACCAATGATCGCCGGGGCTAGATAGCCGAATCCGATCTGAAACCAATTTCGCTTGCCGGTGCGATGTGCGGCCATCCTCGGCACCTATCATCGAATGTTTGCCTCGCACCAGAAGCAGACGTCCGTCATTCACGGCTGCCACCGCAAACCTCATCCGGCCCTTCGGGCCACCTTCTCCTTAACCAGGAGAAGGGACGTTTGAGCTTCGAGCGGAGAGCTGCGTGCGCGTTAAGCTTCATCCTCGCTATCGCGGCGGCGGCGCATCATCAGGAAGCCGGCGATGGCGAGTAGGATGACGCCGAGGGCTACCCACGGAAACCAGCCGGCCAAGCCGCCGAATGCGGTTTGGCCTGTGCCGCCAGCGGGATCGGCGATGGCTTGCGGTTCGGTGGAGGCGGCGAGGCCGGTTACGAGGCCGGGCACTGAGTAAGCGCTGACGGTGTCGTTCGCCGGTTGGAAGTCGGCGTGGCGTTCGCCTTCAGTGAAGCTCAGCATGCCGGCGATTTCAGCGGCGGCGGTTGCGATTTCCGGCGCTTGGTCGGCTGTGCCGATCGAGGTGAGGCCGGCGACGCCGTGGCGGCCGAGCTCTTTCAACTCGTAGCGATAATCTTTGCCTTGCGAGCCCGGCGAGAGGATGCGCTCAGCCCAGACGAGCGACGGATCTTCGGCGGTGAAAGCGGGCGGCGTGGCGAAGCCTTCGAACACGCGGTTCTGTTGTTCGCGCGCGGCGCGCACGTCGGCTTCGAAGCTTGCATCGCTCAAGCCGGATGCGGTTTCGGGCTGCACGTAACCGATGGCGTCATAGGAGATGACGGTGGCCCATGTGTCGGGTGCGGTGATGTCGGCGCCGGCGCGGGCGACCATGCCGTAGATCGCGCCGGGCGGCACGGCCGCGTTGTTGCGGCTCAAATAAGCGCGCGCTTCCGGCTCGCCATAGAAGCGATAGCCTTGCGGCACGTTGATGGTGAGCGCGTCCCCGAGTGGGATGATGCCGGTGCGGCCTTCGGCGGCGGCGGGCTGTGCGACAGGGTCTGGCGCGGGCGCTGGTTGTGCTGGTGTTGCGACCGGCGGTGCGGCGACATCGGGGCCGCCGTCGCCGGGGCCGTCGGCGAAAGCCGGCGCGCAGAATAAAACCAAAGCGGCGGCGGTCAGTGCGTGCGTCAGATTCTTGCGCATGAATGGGTCTCCCGAGTCGCACGCTTTAGCGAGTTTAACCGGGTTTGTCGCGCGTTCAGGCTGCGCAGGCGGCGCGAAGTTCCGCGGCGGCGCCAGCCATGGCTTCGCGGATGGCGGCGCGCCATTCGTTCATGTTTGCAGCGCTTTGCGCCGCCGGCGGGTAGCTGACGGCGCGCGAGGAACTCACAACCCCGCCCTCCAAACCTCTCGGTGTTTTCACAAAACCGGAGACCGCGTCGGCGGCGGAGGCGCCTTGCGCGCCGTAACCGGGAACCAAAAACAGCGAATGCGGAAGCGCGTCGCGGAGCATGCGCGCTTCCTCAGGGTAGGTAGCGCCGGCGACGGCCATGAGGCCCGACCAGCCGGACGCGCCCTGTAAGCGCGCTTGCTGCGGCGAGAGCATTTCCGCCACGCGCCGCCACACCGGTGCGCCGCCGACCTGCAAATCCTGCACGTCGCCAGCGCCGGGATTGGAGGTGCGCACGAGGATGGCGACGCCCTTGGCGTTGGCTTGCGCTGTCGCGATGAACGGCTCGAGCGTGTCGAGGCCCAGATATGGATTGATGGTGACGCAATCGGCGTCGAAGCCGGGCGATGGGCCAAGCGTGGCGCGCGCGTAACCTTCCGCCGTTGTGCCGATGTCGCCGCGCTTGGCGTCGAGGATGACGATGAGGCTGGCGGCGCGGGCTTGTTCGGTGATCAGGCGCGCGGTTGCGTAACCCATTTCGCCGAACTGTTCGAAGAGCCCGAGCTGCGGCTTCACCACGCCGCTATATTCGCGCGCGAGATCGATGATCGAAGCGGAGAATTTCAGCACGGCTGAGGTGTCTTCGCGCGCATTGCCGAACAGCGCTGTCGGGATTTTATCCACGAACGGATCGATGCCGATGCAGAGCGGCGTGTTTTTCGTGCGCACAGCGTCGATGAGGCGATCGGCGAAGCTCATGGCGCCTCGGCCGCGACGCAGACGACTTGCGCGACAGCGAGTTCGCGGCGGAGATCGTCGGAGGTTTGGCCGTAATTGTCGGCGGTGAGGCGTGGCGACGGGCTGCCTTGCGCAGTCACTTGTTCAACGCGCAGCAGACGCAGGATCGAGGAGGGCGCGGCGGTATAGATGCGGCCGCGGCGGGCGGACTCGGCGACGGTGACGCCGATCACTTGGCCGTTGGCGGCGAGTGCTGGGCCGCCGCTTATGCCGGCGAGTGAGCCGCGCAGGCCGCCGGTGCGGCCCAGTTCGGCCCAAGCAAGCACCGGTTCTTCAAGCCGGTAGCGGCCGGTGGCGACGAGCGTCTCGCGGCCGATGAGGCGCGAATACGCTTCGCCCGGCCGGCCCTGAGGGAAGCCGACGTGAAAGGCGCGCTGGCCGACTTGGAAGCGGCGCTCGGAGGTGTCGAGCGCGAGCGCGGTCGGCGCGCGATCGGTTTTCAACAGAGCGAGATCGGCGAACAGCGCGACCTTCACTTCAAGCACTGGCGTCGCTGCGCCATGACCCACGATCAAGCCGACACGGTCGCACGCATCGACGACGTGGCGCGCGGTGATCCACCAGCCCTCTTCAGAAATCGCAAACGCGCTGCCGAGCCCCGACGCAACCGGGCCGACCTCGACCAGAACTTCCGGGTCGTAGATCGATGGCGGCGGCAGGAAGGCGCCGACTTCCGGCGAGTCCGGCAGCGCTTCCGGCGCATCGGCGCGCTGATCGACGCGAAACAGGACGAACACCACCGCCGCAATGACGATGATGTACAAAAGCCAATCCGGGATGAGCCGGATCATCCGTTACCCCGCCCGATAAACGGACATGCTCGGATCGGCGAGCGCTCCGGAGATGATGAGCGCCAGGCCAATCTTCACGCTCATCAGAAACACGGCGGCGGCGACATCGCCTTCAGCGATGCGGCGCGGCAGGCCACGCAGGAACATGTCGGCAAAGCGAAACGCCAGCAATTGCAGGAGCAAAGTAACGACGCCCCAGATCAGCAGGTCCCAGAGCCCGAAGGCGTAAGCCAGGCACGATCCTAGCGGGATGGCCAAGCCGACGACGACGCCGGCGAAGGCGAGCGCCGCTGATGGGTTGCCGGCGCGGATCAGCGCCAGTTCTTTGTGCGGCGTCATGATCACGTAGATGATCAAGGAGGCAACGAAGAGTCCGAGTGCTACACCCAGTTGCAGGATGAAGTCGGGGAAGCCGGACACAAACGCACTGAGTGGCGCAGTGAAATCCATGGGGTAGGTGTCCCTCCTGGGCCGCAGCGCGGCTATATGAGGCTTGCGCTAGCGGTTCCGGGCCCCAGGCGCAAGACAACGGCCAAGAAGGGAAGCAGATGAGCGATTCAAAAGCAGCTTTGGTGACGGGCTCCACCAGCGGCATCGGCCTGGGGATAGCCACGGCTTTGGCTAAGGCCGGCATGAATGTGACGCTCAACGGCTTGGGCGACGCGGCCGAAATCGAAAAGACACGCGCGGCGCTGGAGCGCGAGGCTGGCGTCACAGTGCGCTATGACGGCGCCAATCTGATGCAGGCGGAGGCGTGCGCTGGATTGGTTGAGGCCGCGGTCGGCGCGTTTGGTCGCTTGGATGTGCTGGTCAACAATGCCGGCATTCAGTTCGTTTCGCCGATCGAAGATTTCCCGGTCGAGAAATACAACGCCATCATCGCGCTCAATCTCTCCTCGGCGTTTCACACTATCAGCGCGGCGATGCGCGGAATGAAGGAACGCAAGTACGGCCGCATCATCAATATCGCGTCCGCGCACGGCCACGTCGCCTCGCCTTTCAAGTCTGCCTATGTAGCGGCCAAGCACGGCATTATTGGCCTCACCAAAACCGTCGCGCTCGAAGGCGCGACGTTCAACGTGCGCTGCAACGCAATTTCGCCAGGCTACGTGCTGACGTCGCTGGTGGAAGGCCAAATTCCCGACACGATGAAAGCGCGCGGGATGACGCGCGAGCAAGTGATCAACGACGTGCTGCTGGCGGCGCAGCCGACGAAGGAGTTCGTGAAGGTCGAGCAAGTAGCGGGGCTCGCGCTCTTCCTCACCACGCCAGCGGCGGACGAGATCAACGGCGCGGCGTTAAATATAGACGGCGGCTGGACGGCGCAGTAATCGCTTGACGGGTTAGCCAGGATTAGCTAACTTAGGGTCATGTCGATCGTGAACATGCTCGAAGCGAAGTCCAACCTGTCCCGACTCGTCGAGGCGGTGGAATCCGGCGCTGAGGAAGAGATCATCATCGCGCGGAACGGCAAGCCGGCGGCGCGGCTGGTGCCGATCGCACGCGCGCGGGGCGGCAAGCGGCTTGGCGCCGCGCAAGGGATGTTCGAAGTGCCTGAGCCCGACAAGAAGCTCGATGCGCAGATAACGAAACTCTTTACAGGGGACTGATCGCTGCGCCTTTTGCTGGATACCCACATCGCGCTTTGGGCGGTCTACGACAGCGAGCGTTTGTCCAAACGCGCACGTGTGCTGATCGCGGATTCGAGCAACGAGATTTTTGTCAGCGTCGTCAGCTTGTGGGAAATCGCTATCAAGCACGCCGTTCGGCGAAAGGGCCGTCCGGCTTTGCCGATGTCGGCGGCGGAGGCTCGCGTGCATTTCTTCGAACGGGCAAAGTATGCGCCGTTGCTCATGACCGCCGATCATTGCTGCGCTGTTGAGGATTTGCCCCGTTTGACGGCCGATCCTTTCGACCGGCTCCTTGTTGCGCAAGCGACAGTCGAGCCGATGCGCATGCTGACCCACGACGAGGACCTTGCCGTGTACGGCGAGCACGTGATCTGCACATGAAAAAGCGCATCTCCCTCGCGCTACAAGGCGGCGGGGCGTTAGGCGCTTACACTTGGGGTGCGCTGGATCGGTTGCTGGAAGACGAGCGCGTTGAGTTTGCGGCGGCTTCGGGCTCGTCGGCGGGCGCGATGTGCGCGGTGGTGCTGGCGGATGGGTTGCACGAGGGCGGTCGCGAAGGCGCGCGGGCGAAGCTGAAGCAATTCTGGGAAGGCGTGGCGCAAGCGGGGCGGACGAGCCCCTATCGGCGCACGCCGATGATGGCGTTCTTGAACGGCTTCATGCCGGGCTGGTCGCCCGAGAGCTACATGGCGATCTGGGCCGACTTCGCCGCGAAGTTTGCGTCGCCTTACGATTTCAATCCGCTCAACATCAGCCCGCTGAAGGAATTGCTCGAGGAGCTGGTCGATTTCGAGCGCGTGCGCGCGTGTGACAAGATCAAGCTCTTCATCGGCGCGACGAATGTCGAGACCGGGCGCATCCGCGTGTTCGAACATGGCGAGTTGACCGCCGACCACGTGATGGCCTCGGCCTGTCTGCCGCAAATGTTTCAGGCGGTGGAGATTGACGGCGTGCCGTACTGGGATGGCGGCTACACCGGCAATCCGGCTCTGTTTCCGCTGTTTCAGGTCGAAGGCTCGCGCGACATCGTCATCGTTCAGACGCACCCGATCGAACGCGAAGGCGCGCCGCGCACGCCGACCGAGATCACCGCGCGCGTCAACGAGATCAATTTCAACAGCAGCCTTATAAGCGAGCTGCGTGCGATCGAGTTCGTGGCGCGGCTGGTGGATGAGAGCCGCCTGCCGGAAGGACGCTATCGGAAGATGCTCGTGCATAACGTCAGCGAAGCGCAGGCGCTGACGCCGCTGGGCCTCGGCGTCGATCTCAATACCGATCTCAGTTTCTTCAATACGCTGTTCGAAACCGGGCGCGCGGCGGCGGATCGCTGGCTGGCGGAGCATTTCGATGCGCTGGGTGAGCGCTCGACCGTCGATCTGGCGGCGATGTTCGGCAAAGCGCACGCGCCCGACGATACCAAGCCATTGCGCTAACGGAAATTTCACCGCATCGGCGCAAGCCCGTAAACATGCGTCTTTCCGCGCGCCTCGCACCGTTCGTCCTGCTCGCCGCCCTTGCCGGGCCGGCGGCGGCCGCTGGCAGCGGGTCGAGCAGCAGCAGCGCCAGTTCGGGCGAGCAGGCGCCGGCGACGCGGCAAGAGCGGCTGACCAGCGCGGAATCGTTTCTGCCGATGCCGACATTGTCCGCCGGCGTGCTGCAGCGCCATTCGACGCAAGGCACGATCGTCATCGATATGGGGCTCGACGTGCCGGACGAAGCGTTACGTCGCCGCGCGCAACTGAACGCACCACGCGTGCGCGATGCGTTGCGCACGGCGCTCGCGACCTACTCACAAATCCACTATCGCGACCGCACCGCGCCGGATCCAACGCAACTCACGCGGCTGTTGCAGCAATCGGTGGATCGGACGCTCGGCGCGCCGGGCGCGCGCGTGCTGCTGGTGAACATCATTTATCAGCGGCGTCAGGGCTGACGACTACGGGCGAAGTTCGCCGCCGTCACAGGCAATCGGCATGGCGATGGCGACAGCGCTCCAGCGCTGCGGCTCGCGGAAAATTTCCGGCGGGTTGATAGTCTGCAGCACCGTATCGTTGCTGCCGAGGATTTGGCGTTCGACGATGGTGAAGGTGTCGTCGACGCAATTGAAGCGATAGTGCAGGCGCGTGCGCGTATAGCGCACGGTGATGACCGATGACTCAGTTTCGCCTTGGAAGAGCTGCGGCGCGCCGTGATCGGTCTGCACCCAGATGTTGGCGATCGAGCCATCGACGCTGCGTGTGATCATGTTCTTGTTGTAGTAGACCTCGCCATACGGGCAGCGCTCGCCGGCGTCTTCCTGGCCGGTGCAATCGCGCTGTCGGGCGATGGAAATCCAGTCCGGGCTCATGCGCGAGGTCTGCATGTAAACGCGCACTTGTGCCGACGGATCGGTGGGCAGCGGCGTGGCTGGGGTTTGCGGTTCAGGCTCGCCACAAGCGGCGAGGGTGAACAGAGCGATGAGGCCGGCAAGGAAGCGCATGGGTCGGAACATGAACCAGATGTTGGGCGATAGAGCGGCGGCGGCAAATCACATCGCCGAGATGCCGCCGTCGACCTTCAGTTCCGCGCCGGTGACGAAGCGACTTTCGTCCGAGAGGAGATAAAGCGCCGCGGCGGCGATTTCCTCGGGCTTGCCGATGCGGCCGAGCGGCACTTGCCGTCCGAGCTTGGCCTCGGCCTCGTCCTTGCCGAACATGTTGCGGATGGGGTCGAGGATGGGCGTGTCGATGAAGGTCGGGTGGATGGAGTTGGAGCGCACGTCCAAGCCCTTCTTGGCGCAATAGAGCGCGATGTTCTTGGAGAGCAGCCAGACAGCGGCCTTGGAGGCGTTGTAGCCGGGCGAGGTGTGGTTGGCGATCAGGCCGGCGATGGAGCTGATGTTGACGATGGAGCCTGGCTGGTTCTTGGCGAGGTATTTGATGCAGTGCTTGGCGCCCAGAAAAACGGAATCGACGTTGACGCTCATCAGCTTGCGGAAGCCTTCGAGCGAGAGTTCTTCGATGCCGCCTTCGCGCGACGAGATGCCGGCATTGTTGACTAGGCCGGAGATGCCGCCCATGGCAGCGTTGGCGGCTTCGAGGGCGGCGATCCATTGGCCTTCGTCAGTCACGTCGAGTTCGTAGGCGAACGCGGTCTCCGCGCCGTGTGATGCGTTGATCTCGGCGGCGCGTTTTTGCACGCCGGTGAAGTTTATGTCGGCGAGCGCGACCTTCGCGCCTTCCGCTGCGCAAGCGGAGGCCATGGCGGCGCCTAAGCCCTGGGCTGCGCCGGTGATGAAAATCTTCTTGCCCGCGACACGTCCGGCCATCTCGTCCTCCCGTTTTCCGGACACTGTGACGGGGTGGGGGAAAGCGCAAGCTCAGGGCAGCTTGGCCGCCGCCTCGTCCATGAAGTGCGCCAGCGCTACGTCCTTATCGGTGACGCCGCCGGAGTCGTGTGTCGCCAGCGTGACCTCGACACGGTTGTAGACGTTGGTCCATTCCGGATGGTGGTCGTGCTTGTCGGCGTAGAGCGCGACACGCGTCATGAAACCGAAAGCAGCGTTGAAATCCTTGAAGCGGAAGTCCTTGGTGATGGCGTCGCGGCCCGAGACCTCGCGCCAGCCTTCGAGCCGGGCGATGGCGGCGGCGGCGCCGATTTTCTCTGTGGGCATGGGAGTGCTCCTTTGCTCGCACTATGCGCCGCAAACAAAAACGCCGCCATCTTTCGATGACGGCGCTCTTGCAGCGATGATGGTCGCTTATTGGTTCGGCTGAACCGGGTTGGGCTGTTCGACGCCGGTGACGACGATGCCTTTGCCCAGCTTCGAGTTCCACATGCCGTAGACGAAGTAGAGCAGGAAGCCGCCGCCCAGATAGATCAGGAAGAAGTTGCGCGTTGCGTCGTGCGCCATCAGTGACATCAGCAAGAAGATGCACATCAGCGCGCCGAGGATCGGCGTGATCGGGAAGAGCGGCGTCTTGAACGGCCGGTTGATGTTCGGCCGCGCGTAGCGGAGATAAACCACCGTGATGCAGACGATCGAGAACGCCGCCAGCGTGCCGACGTTCGTCAGATTCGCCAGCGCATCAAGCCCCATGAAGCCCGCGAAACCCATGGCGAGGATGCCGACCAGGATGGTGTTGATCCACGGCGTTTGCAGTTTCGGGTGCACGTTGGCGAACACTTGCGGGATCAAGCCGTCCTTGGCCATCGTGTAGAAGATGCGCGTCTGCCCGTAGAGCAGAACCAGCATCACCGACGAGAGACCCGCGAAGGCGCCGAGCTTCACCACGAAGGCAAACCACGGCAGGCCGATCGCATCGACCGCGAGCGCGATCGGAGCGGGGTTGTCGAGCTGTTGGTACGGCACGATGCCGACCAGCACGGCGCAAGTGAGGATGTAGAGGATGGTGCAGATGATGAGCGAGCCGAGGATGCCGATCGGCATGTCGCGGCCCGGGTTCTTCGATTCCGCGCCGGCTGTGGAGACGGCTTCAAAGCCGATATAGGCAAAGAAGATGGTCGCCGCGCCGGTGATGAGACCGGGCACGCCGTATTGGCCGGTGTCGGCGCCGGTGAGCACGCCGCCGAGCGCACGCCCGATCTGGGCCCAGATGCTCATATCGGTGCCAGGCGGCGGCGCGGGGATTTGCTCGGGGATGAGCGGCGTCCAGAGGTCGGTGTTCACATAGCCAGCGCCGATGACGATGAAGGCGATGACGACGCCGACTTTGATGAAGACGATGACGTTGTTGACGATCGCCGATTCCGAAATGCCGACCACCAGCAGCGTGGTGACGGCGGCGAGGCCGATGATGGCGGGCAGGTTTACAATGCCGGTGGCGATGACTGCGCCGGTATCGTGATCCGTGACGGGTACGCCAGGTGCGGCAGTCAGCGCCGCCGGTATGTGTACCCCCAAGTCCGCAAGCAGACTGACCGTATAGCCCGACCAGCCAACCGCGACGGTCGACGCCGCGAGGCCGTATTCGAGCACGAGCAGCAGGCCCATCACCCAGGCCACAAGTTCGCCCATGGATGCATAGGAATAGGAGTAGGCCGATCCTGAAACCGGGATCGCCGAAGCCAGTTCGGCGTAGGAGAGCGCCACCAGCGCGCAGAGCGTGCCAGTGATGACGAACGAGATCATGATGCCGGGGCCGGCGAATTCCGCCGCGGCGCGGCCGGTCAGCACGAAGATGCCGGTGCCGATGATGCAGCCGATGCCAAGAAAGATCAGGTTCAGCGGCCCGAGCGTTTTCTTGAGTTCGCCTTGCGCGTGCTCGGCGTGCATTTGTTCAACCGACTTGCGGATGAACAGACGGCCGAGGCCGCTTGGCTTGGATGTATTTGCCACGTTCGATCCCCTCCCTGGGTTCGTTGTGGGGCGGGAAGCTAACGGGGGCGTCATGGGCGCACAAGCGCCGCGGGTCGCTTTTAACCCGCCGCGAGAATCTCGGGCACGGGCCAACCCCGTCTCGCACATGCAGCGAGCACGGTGTTGCGCAACAAGCACGCAATCGTCATCGGCCCGACCCCGCCGGGCGAGGGGCTAGCGGCGGCGGCGACCTCGATCGCCTCGGCGAAATGAACGTCGCCGACGAGCTTGGTCTTGCCCTCACCCTTCTCCGGCGCCGGCACGCGATTGGTGCCGACATCGATGACGATGGCGCCCGGCCTGATCCAATCGCCGCGCACCATTTCAGGCCGGCCAACGGCGGCGACGAGAATATCGGCCCCGCGGCAGACCATGCGCAAGTCGCGCGTCTTCGAGTGCGCGATGGTGACGGTGGCGTTCTGCTCAAGAAACAGAAGTGCTGCCGGTTTGCCGACCAGGATCGAGCGGCCGATGACGACGACGTTGGCGCCGCTGAGATCGGGGCGCTCGCTGCGCGCCAGGATCACGCAGCCGACCGGCGTGCAGGGGCGCAAGCCCGGCTTGCCGAGCACCAGCTTGCCGGCGCTCGCTTCGGTCAAGCCGTCCACGTCCTTCAGCGGATCGAGCGCGGCGAGCACGTTGGCTTCGCGGATGTGCTTGGGCAGCGGCAGTTGCACCAGGATGCCGTCGATGTCGGGATCGGCGGAAAGCTCTTCCACGTTCAGGATGAGGTCATCTTCCGCCGTGTTCTCCGGCAGGCGGATTTCGACGCTGCGCATGCCGGCTTCGATCGTCGCTTTGCCTTTAGACGCCACATAAACATGAGACGCCGGGTCGTCGCCGACGAGCACGACCGCAAGCGCCGGTTGGCCGGGGAGCTGCTTCACCGCGTCGGCCACCTCGGCGCGGACGCGCCTGGCAATGGCTTTTCCGTCAATGCTGCGGCCGGTCATGGCTTTTCCTCATAACGCGCGATGAAGGCGGCGATGTCGTTATCGCGGGCGCCGTCAATCTCTAGCACTTTGAGTCGCGCAGTTTGACCACGCGACACGCTGACTTTGCCTTTCGCCACCCCGAACGCTTTCGCGATCAGAGCTTCCAGCGCGCGATTGGCTTCGTTGTTCTCTGGCGCGGCGCGGACGCGGGCTTTGAGGTAGGGGCCCGTCTCGTCGGCGGCGCGGCCGTCGATGCGGTCGGCGCCGCCGGATGGGGTGAGGCGAACGCGCAACCGGCTCAGAGAACGCCTCGCGTGCCGAGCAGCATGCCCTCGATCCAGTAGCTCACTTCCGCCTGCAGCAGCCACAGCACCAAGAGCAGAACGAGCACTGAGAGATCGACACCGGCGACAGGCGGGATGATGCGGCGCAGCGGGCGCAGTATTGGGTCCGAGACACGGCGGGTGGAAGCG
>QBMO01000001.1:14051-27107 GCA_003242075.1 Alphaproteobacteria bacterium | reverse complement strand
CGGGTGAACTCGTAGATCGAATAGACAAACTGGTTGCGGCGACTGACGATGTCGAAGGCGAACAGCCAGGAAATCACGACATAGACGATCAGCACCACCTGGATCAGGCCCAGGATCGCACGGATCAGCTCGAACAGGATGTGAATCATGGGCCTGGAGATAAAGGCGCCCGGCGCCCCCGGCAACCGTGGGGCGGGCCTAGCGCTGGCAATTGACGGCTATGCGGCCCCGGCTCTATATCGCGCCTCCCATGGTTGAGGGCCCGTAGCTCAGCTGGGAGAGCGCTGCGTTCGCAATGCAGAGGTCAGGAGTTCGATCCTCCTCGGGTCCACCAGCCTTCGCGCTTCGCGCTATGGCTCGGTAAACCAGCGCCGCGTTTTCTGCGCGAGGGCTGCCGCCTCACAGTCCGGCCAGCGTGCCGAGTTCCGTGTTCACGGCCTCGCCATTGGACGGCGGCGCGAACTCGATGCGTTTGTGCATGATCGCTAGCCGATCGCGCGCGGCGTCGTAGGGGCGCCAGATCATCCCGTCTTCGGAGACTTGGTAACTGGCGATATCGGGATCGCTGGTGGGGTCTGCATCGAACATGGCGAGACCAAACCGCCGGAAACGATACCTGGTTCCCACCCTTAGCGTAGGCAAAGCGGCGCGCGCCCGCTAAGCACGCGCCTCCATGCTTGAGATTTCGGACCTCACATACCGCATCGGCCCGCGGCCGCTGTTCGAGAACGCCAACGCGTTCATCGCCGAAGGCTGGAAGGTCGGCCTTGTCGGCAAGAACGGCACCGGCAAATCGACGCTGCTGAAGCTGATCCGCGACGAGGTCGGCAAGCCGAACGCCTCGATCCGGGTGCGGCGCGGGGCGCGCATGGGGTTCGTGGCGCAGGAAGCGCCGCAAGTGGATACGCCGCTGCTCGATCTGGTGATGGCGGCGGATGAGGAGATGACGTCGCTGCTCGCCGAAGCGGAGACGGCGGAAGACCCTCAGCGCATCGCCGACATTCACATGCGCCTTGCCGAGATCGACGGCTATTCCGGCGAAGCGCGGGCGAGCGCGATCATGGTGGGCCTCGGTTTCGAGCAAGACGATCTGCGCCGCCCGGCGCGCGAGTTCTCCGGCGGCTGGCGCATGCGCGCGGCTTTGGCCGGCGTGCTGTTCTCGGCGCCTGATCTCTTGGTGCTGGACGAGCCGACGAATTATCTCGATCTCGAAGGCGCGGCCTGGCTCGAAGAATATTTGCGCGACTATCCGCACACGGTGGTCTGCGTCAGCCACGATCGCGAAATGCTCAACCGCTCGGTGACGCACATTCTGGCGCTGGACGATAAGAAGCTCGAAGTCTTCGTCGGCGGCTATGATGCCTATCTGCGCAAGAAGGCCGAGCGCATGGCGCTGGCTGTTGGCATGAAGGCCAAGCAGGACGCGCAAAAAGCGCACCTGCAGAAGTTCATCGATCGCTTCCGCGCCAAGGCGTCAAAAGCCGCGCAAGCGCAAAGCCGGATCAAGCAGCTCGAAAAGATGCAGGATATCGCCGTGCCGCTCGAAGAGCGCACGACGCCGTTTCATTTCGAAGATCCGGTGCAGCTGGCTTCGCCGCTCGTCGTGCTCGATGAATGCGATCTTGGCTACGTTGAGGGCAAGCCGGTTCTGAGGAAGGTCTCGCTGCGGCTCGATCACGACGATCGCATCGTCATCATCGGCCCGAACGGGCAGGGCAAGACAACGTTGGTGAAGTCGATCGCGGCGCGCTTGGCGTTGCTATCGGGCAAGCGCGTCGCGTCCGGCAAAGCTGTGATGGGCTATTTCAGCCAGGATCAGCTCGACGAATTGCGCGAAGGCGAAACCGTGCTGGAGCACGTGCGCGATCTGGAGCCCGATTGGGCGCCGCCGCGCTTGCGCTCGCTCGCGGCGCGGATGGGGTTCGGGCAGGAGAAGATCGACACCAAGGTGCAAAACCTAAGCGGCGGCGAGAAAGTGCGCTTGCTGCTCGGCTTGATGGCGCACCAGAAGCCGCACGTGCTCATCCTCGATGAGCCGACCTCGCACTTGGACATCGATAGCCGCGAAGCGCTGATCCACGCGATCAACGAATACGAAGGCGCTGTGCTACTGATCACGCACGATATCTATCTGGCCGAAGCGTGCGCCGATCGGCTCTGGCTCGTCTATCACGGCCGCGCGCGCCAGTATGACGGCGATCTCGAAGACTATCGCAAGCTGGTAGCGGCGGCGGACCGGCCTGCGGATGAGGGCGAAAAGCACGTCGCGGCGGTCGTGGCCGCGACCGAGCCGAAGCCGAAGCACTCCAAGTACACGCTGCAGCGCAAGCTCGAGGCGGCTGAGAAAGAGATCGAGCAAGCCAACGAAGCGCTCGCTCGTATCGATGCTGCATTGGCCGATCCGGAGCTGTTCACGCGTGATCAAAAGCGCGGTGAGTCACTGCTTAAAGAACGCGCGCACGCCGCCACTGCACTCGCGCGTGCAGAGGCGGCGTGGCTTGAAGCGACGGAAGCGCTGGACGCTTAGCCGCGCGGCGCGGGCGCCGGTTGCGGTGTGGCGGGCGCGCCGGTGACGCTGTCGAGCTGCTCCATGTTTTCGCCGATTGCTTGCGCGGCAGCTTGCGGATCGATCAGCTGATAGCCGGCTGGGACGCCGAACAGCGAAGCCTCTTGCGCGCCGCGTTGCAGCGAGGTCGCTTCCCAGAGCACGAGATCATTTTCGCGAACGCGAAGCACGATGCCGTCTTCCGTGATGCAGGCGGTGCGTTCGACGCCTGGCGCCGGCGCTTCGCGCGGCGTCCACTCATGGCCGCTTTCGCCGGCGACTTCGCACTCGCCAACACTGCGTGCGTTGTCTGAGCCGAGCGCCATCCAGGCGGTTTCGAGCGGTTGCGGTGCATCAGCGTTTTCGATGCGCACGGCGACGCCTGTAACCGCGGCGGCGGGGGCGACAGGCGTCGTGGTTGGTGCAGTCGGCGTGGTTGTTGGCGCCGTCGTCGGCGCTGTTGCAGTTGGCGCCGGTGTTGTTGGCGTCGTTGCAGGGGGCACGACGGCGGTCGGCGCGGCCGGTGCGGTGGCGGTCAAAACGTAAGCCGCGCTGGTGCTTTCGTCATAAACGATGGTGGCTTGGCCATAGGTTGGCAATGTTGCCTCCACGCGCATGCGTGGGCCGTCGCGATAGATGATGGTGCGGCTTGCGGCGCCGCCATTAGCATCGGCGGTCATGCCTTCGATGCGGTAAGAGGTTTCGCCGAATTGCGGATAAGCTGGCGCGCCAATGCCGCAGCCGGCCAAGAGGGCGGCGCCGGCGACGGCGGCGAGAAACACGTTGCGCATGATAATTCCTTTGCGGTGATGGCGGGCGAACGCGGAGTTCTCCCCGCTTGTTCCCCAATGCGGGCGGCGCCAAACTACGCGCATGGACGACGCGCTCCCGCTTTCGCGCCCGGACGTGACGCAATTACTTGCGCGCGGCGTCACGCGTTTGCTTTTGAATCATGGGCTTGCGCCGATTTTAGAGGTTCCGCTCGCGAACGGCCGCCGCGCCGATGTGATGGCGCTGACGCCGCATGGCGAAATCTGGATCGTCGAGACGAAATCGTGTTTGGCCGATTATGCTTGCGATGCGAAGTGGCCGGATTACATCGAGTATTGCGATCGCTTCTTTTTCGGCGTGACGGAAACATTTCCGCAAACGCTCATTCCCGAAGAATGCGGCTTGATCGTCGCCGACGGTTTCGGCGGCGCGGTGTTGCGCGATAGCCCCGTCCGCCCGCTGAACGCCGCCCGCCGCAAAGCCGTGACGCTGCACTTTGCGCGCCTAGCGGCGACGCGGATGGCGTTTATTTAGACCCCGGCCGCTCGAGCGCGATCTCTGTTGATCACGATCTGCACTTTGTCGCGCGTCACCTGTTCGGCGATGGCGTCGCCGACCGCCAGCGTGTCAAAGCGGTACCACTGATCTTTCATCAGCGAGGTCGCAATGATGGCGAAAGGCTTGCGCATGGTGAGAGCGTAGATCACGAACGTATAGAGGCCCGCCGCCGCCAGAAGGTGAGGGAGCACAAGCCAGGACGATCCCCGCGTCGACAGGAACTGCGGTACAATCATCGCACCGGCGGAGACCAGAAAGAGAATGCCTACGCAGATCAGCACGCCAAGCACGCGATAGAGCGTCGTGTTGCGCCGGACTTGGAACATGGTGTTGCGCACGATCATCTCTTCGAGAAACAGACGTACGCCGATCCAGTGATAGGCGAGCGTCCAAGACGACGAGAGCCTTCTGAGTTCGTCCTTTTGCGTGTCGGCCAATTGAGTCTCTGCTTGCAATGCTTCGCGTTGCGCGACGCGAAACGCATTGTTCAACCGGGCGAACTCCGTGGTGATAAACACATTCAGGCTGAGCGCGTTGGCCCGTTGAATGTGGGTGTAGGAAAACCAGTAGATGAATGATGCGAAGATCACGCCGGCGCCTAGGGCCATGCCGCCGACGGCGAGTCGGGTGGCTTCCTCTGAAGCAATCGTGCCCATAAAGCGCGTCAGCTCGATCGGCTCTACGACGAGCAGCATCGCAGCGTATCCCGCGAGCAGAACGAACAGGATGAGAGGCGCGATCTCACAGAAGAGGGTGCGCGTGTTGTCGTTGGTGATTTTGCGCGCGGAATCGAGTGTGGCGAGGAATTGATCTTTCTCGCCTGCGTTGTCGATGCGACTGACCTGATCGATAAATTGTTCTTCGACCTGCTCGTAAAAGATGTCGTCGCGCGGAAAAAGATCGGCGCGCAATTTGTAGAATTGATGGGCGCGGTCAGCCATCTGGGTGGCGACGGGTAAGTCGTTGGGCCCCAGTGTCGGCTCGTCGCTGTCGGGGCAGGTGAAGATCTTGAAGAAGACGCCGTTTCTGACGTCGATCAGATCTTGCGGCCTTACTGCTCGCCCAACGCCGCCAACAGCAGGAGCGGCGGCGGCATGATCCGCGTTGCGTCCTCGGCGCGCGAGCCGGCTGAAAAGCATGATCGGCCAGCGAACCGGCAACAGAAGCAGCATCAGAATGCGAACGATCAGCATGGCAGTCTCCCCCGAGCCTTACCGAGCCGTAATCGTTAGCGCACGAACTGGTGGTGGCAAGAAAAACCGACGCGCGGAGGTTGTGTGCGCGTGCGAACGCGCAGGGCGCGAAAGTGAAATAAGTATTTCAGATCAGGAGCTGGGCGTGACTGAAGCGACAGGTGCACACACATCGCCCTGCGCCACTTCCGCCGCCGCATTGTAGCTTTCGAGATCGGGCGCTAGGCGGCGGATGAGGGCGATGCCGCGTGTGGTTGGGCTTTCTACTACGCGCGCTGAATTATCGGGCGGCGGCGTGCGGCCGCGGCGGATGAGCGTGATCTCCACGCCAGCACGGGCTTCGCGGTCATCGACGACGAAGAAGTTGTCGCTGTTGTCAGCGTAGAGCGAGAGCGACCAGTAAGCGTCCCATGGCGTCGCCGTAATGACGACTGGGCCATCGCTTAGATTGTACGCGCAGGCGGAATAGGCGAAATCGGGCGAGGGGCGGACGATGGTGCGCGAGAGCGGCGTGACGCGATCGGCAAACGACCAGGCATTGTAGCGCGCGCCTTCGCTGCTGACGCGATCGATCGCCACCCACATCATCACACGCGGTACGGCGTGGATGAATGCAAAGTGTGCAAGCAGCGCGACGATGATCGCCGTCCAAACGTATTTGCCCGCGTCCTTCATGCTTCGCCCAAGCAGGAGAGACGGGTGAGCGCCGGCAGCGTTTCTTCGCTCGCCCGGAAGTCGCGATGCGGATTGTAGATGCGCAGCGTCAACGAGAAGTCGCGTCGCGCGTTGCGGGAGGAGAGCCAATAGGCGGCGTCGCCGCGCACGGTGGAGACGCGCGCGCGCCAGCGGCCATCGGGGCCGGCGCTCACATGTGACGCGTCGATCGATGCGGCGTGATCTTCGTTCTGCGCCAGGAAGCTATCGTCGGCATAGAGCGTGACCGACCACCAGCGCGTGTTGAGCGGACGGCCTGTCAGTTCGTAGCTGCAGTTTTCGCTGAGCGGCGCGCCTTGATCGTCTTGCGTCAGATTGAAATAGAGCGCTTCGCGGGCCGAAAGCGCGAGCAGGCCATCGCGAGCGATGATGGCGCGTGTGTAGGGGCCGGCTGCTGTCGAGCCAGTGGCGCGGCTATGGCTCCAGGCGCCGTAGCGTTCGCCGAAATTGCCGCGGCCGATTTCGAGCGTCGCCCAGGCGGAGGCGCCGCCGAGCACGAGTCCAACCAAAACCGCCGCCGTCCAAGCCGCCACCCGCCGCAGCATGTCCCCGTCCTCTCAGGCGGAACCCGCCTCGTGTGGCGTTTTGAGGTCGAGCGAGAGCGCATGCAAGCCTGTGTCGAATTCTTCATGGAGCAGCTGGTAAACAAGGCGTTGCCGTGCAACGCGCGTCAGCCCCTCGAAAGCGGGCGACACCATCACCATCTTATAGTGCGTCTCGCCGCCGGGTTGCGCGCCCGCATGACCCGCGTGCTTGGCGCTTTCATCCGTCAACACAAAATAAATCGGCGCCAAGTGCGGGCGCACGGCGTTCTCAATGCGCTTGGCGCGCGAAAGCTGTGTTTCGTTCTCTGTCAATGGATTGTCCGCTTAACTCTTAGCGCTCATACTCGAAGGCCTGATGTCCAACACGTTCGACTATCGCCCCAAGTTCGTCGATATCCGCGTCAAGAAACCTGGCGCGAAGGCTGCGTCTCCGCGCGAGTCGACCGGGCGTCCGTGCGACCATATAGGATGTACGCAAAAGGGCGAGCACCGCGCGCCGAAGGGCCGTGAGCGCGAAAACGAGTTCTGGCATTTTTGCGCCAACCACGCCGCCGATTATAACCGCCGTTGGAACTACTTCGCCGGCATGAGCGACGCCGAGCTCGAAGATTACCAACGCAAGGAAGAGACCGGCCACCGTCCGACTTGGACCTTCCGTGGCGGCCGCGGCGATCGGCTGTCAGCGGCCATGCGCAGCAAGCAGCCCGGTGGCCGCGCCGATCCGTTCGGCATGTTCGGCAATGGCTCCGATACCGCTGGCCCCGCGCCGAAGACGCGCCGCCGGTTGACGCGCCTACAAGCGCTGGCGCTCGAGGCGATGTCGCTGGACGAGAACGCTGACGCAGGGGCCATCCGCTTGCGCTATGCCGAATTGGTCAAACGCTGGCACCCGGACAGCAATGGCGGCGATCGCGGCGCCGAGACCAATCTCCAACGCGTGCTGAAGGCCTACCAGACGCTGAAGGCGGGCGGGCTGGTCTGATCGGCCCCTTTGGGGAAGACGACCGCCATTTCGCCGCCTTTCTCTCGCACCTGCGAGGGGCTAAGCTTACATCGACATTATGAGCCGAAGCCGAGACCGCATGACCGCCGCCGACGACCTCCTCACCGCCAAGCCCGACAAAACGATCTCCGCGCGGGAGTTCGGCGTCGCCTCCGACATGAAGATCCCGGCCTTCTCGAAGAAGACCGAATACGTGCCGGAGGTCGATGAAGCCTATCGCTTCGATCCGCAGACGACGCTCGCGATCCTGGCTGGCTTTGCGCACAACCGGCGCGTCATGGTGCAGGGCTATCACGGCACCGGCAAATCCACGCACGTCGAGCAGGTGGCCGCGCGCCTCAACTGGCCGATGGTGCGGATCAATCTCGATAGCCACGTCTCCCGCATCGATCTCGTCGGCAAGGACGCGATCGTGCTGAAGGACGGCAAGCAGATCACCGAGTTCCGCGAAGGCATGCTGCCCTGGGCGCTGCAACGCCCGGTGGCGATCTGCTTCGACGAATATGACGCGGGCCGTCCCGATGTGATGTTCGTGATCCAGCGCGTGCTGGAAGCGAGTGGCAAGCTCACACTGCTCGATCAGAATCGCGTCATCAGCGCCAATCCGTATTTCCGTCTGTTCTCGACGACGAACACGATCGGCTTGGGCGACACGACCGGGCTCTATCACGGCACGCAACAGATCAACCAAGGCCAGATGGACCGCTGGTCGATCGTCACCACGCTCAACTACCTCGATCACGACGCCGAAGCCGAGATCGTGACGGCGAAGGCGCCGAGCTACAACAATCCCGAAGGCAAGCGCACGATCATGGCGATGGTGCGCGTCGCCGACATGACGCGCAACGCCTTCATGGCGGGCGATATCTCCACCGTCATGAGCCCACGCACCGTGATCACCTGGGCGCAAAACGCCGAAATTTTCGGCGACGTCGGCCTCGCGTTCCGGATGACGTTTCTGAATAAGTGCGATGAGCTCGAGCGGCCGACAGTGGCTGAGTTCTACCAGCGCGCGTTCGGGGCTGATTTGCCAGAGGCGGCTACGCGGGTGAAGGTGGCGTAGCTCATCGCCTCAACGAAGGGCACGAATGTCCACCCGCGAAACCCCTTCCGAAATCTTCAAGCGCTCGCTCGCGCAGACGACGCGCGCGTTGGCGGGGGCGGAGGAGGAGTTGGAGGTGACATATGGCGCGGAGGGGCCGCGGCTCTCTCCGGGCAAGATCGTGCTGCCGCATCCGCCGCGCGTGATCTCCGAGCCGGACGCGCAACGCATACGCGGCCAAGCCGACGCGCTGGCGCTGAAGTTGGCGCACCACGATGATCGCGAGCATGCGCGCTTGCGTCCGAGTGGCGCGGAAGGACGCGCTGTGTTCGACGCGGTTGAAGAGATGCGCGTGCAGGCGCTGGGCGCGAATGCGATGAAAGGCGTCGCTGGCAATCTCACCGCCGCGCTGACGGATTCGCTCGAACGCCGTGGCGCGTCGCGGATGAAGGATCGCACCAATGCGCCGCTGGCCGATGCGCTGGCGCTTATGGTGCGCGAGCGGTTGACCGGCTTGAAGCCGCCGGAGAATTCGCGCGAACTGGTCGAGGCTTGGCGCGGTGACGTTGAGCGCGATGCGGGTGCGGCGCTCAATCGTTTGCATGAGGTCGCTGATGATCAGCGCGCGTTTGCGCTGGAGTTTCGCCATGTGCTGAACGATCTCGGCATTGGCGATGAGATTGGGCCGGACGATCGCCAAGACCCGGACGACGATGCATCGTCCGACCAGCCGCCGCCGCAATCGGACAATGCCGAGGGCGAAGACGAGCAGGAGCAGGATGCGCCGGCCGATGTCGAAATGCTCGATAGCGACATCGACATGGATACGGACCGCACCGTCTCGATCGAAACCGAAGACGAGTCCGACGATCAAGACGAGTCGCAAGAGGATGAGCCAGGCGAAAAGCCGATCCGCCCGAAATCGCGCGACAATGCGGAAGATCCGAGCGCGAACTACAAAGTGTTCACCAAGGCGCACGACGAGACGATCAGCGCTGAGGATCTATGCGACGGCGAGGAGCTGGCGCGGCTGCGCACCTATCTCGATCAGCAGCTGAAGCCGTTGCAAAGCGTGGTCGGGCGGCTCGCGAACCGGCTGCAACGTCGGCTGATGGCCAAGCAGAACCGCACCTGGAGCTTCGACCTCGAAGAAGGCGTGCTCGATACCGCGCGGCTGACGCGGATCATCACCGATCCAATGTCGGCGCTGTCGTTCAAGCAAGAAGACGACATGCCGTTCAAGGATACGGTTGTGTCGCTATTGCTGGACAACTCAGGCTCGATGCGCGGGCGTCCGATCATGGTGGCGGCGTTGTGCGCTGACATTCTTGCGCGCACTTTGGAGCGCTGTGGCGTGAAGGTGGAGATACTCGGGTTCACGACGCGCGCTTGGAAGGGCGGCACGTCGAAAGAAGATTGGCTGAAGGCCGGACGGCCGCCGCAGCCGGGGCGGCTCAACGATTTGCGCCACGTTGTTTACAAGAACGCCGATTCACCGTGGCGGCGCGCGCGGCGTAATCTTGGGCTTATGATGCGCGAAGGCCTGCTAAAGGAAAACATCGACGGTGAAGCGTTGATGTGGGCGCATGATCGATTGATCGGTCGCCCGGAGCAGCGCCGCATTCTGATGGTGATCTCCGACGGCGCGCCGGTGGATGACAGCACGCTTTCGGCCAATCCCGGCAACTATCTCGAGCGCCATTTGCGTACGGTGATCAATTGGATCGAGCAGCGTTCGCCGGTGGAGTTGATCGCCATTGGCATCGGCCATGACGTGACGCGCTACTATCGCCGCGCCGTTACGATCACGGACGCCGAGCAGCTTGGCGGCGTGATGATCGAGAAGCTGGCCGAATTGTTCGATGAAGCGCCGCCAGACGAGCGCGGGCCACCGCGTTCGCCGCGCGAGCAACGGCAGCGCACGCAGGCCATGACCTGATGCGCGCTTGGGTTCTGGGTTTGGCGCTGCTCGCATGCGCCTGCGCGCGCGCGTCGTCCGGGCAGACCAACACGATTGAAGAACAATGGCGCGCCATCGAAGTGACGGCGACGCCGCTTGATCTCGGCGCCGAGCGCGTTGGGCGCCTGGTGTTTCGCGGCGGCTTGGTGCTGACGGCGGAGACGGGCTGGTTCGGCGGCTTCTCCGGTATTGACGTGCTCGACGGCGATCGTTTTCTGATGATCAGCGATCGCGCCGATTGGTTCGAGGGGCGCTTGCTGCTGGATGAATCGGGTACGCTCGTCGGCGTCGATGACGTGCGCATGGCCGGCATCCGCGACGAAAGCGGTGAACCCTATGACGAGCGCAACGACAGCGATTCTGAAGCGCTGACGCAATTGCCGGACGGTCGCTTCGCCGTGAGCTTCGAGCAGCGCCCGCGCGTCATGATTTATGACGTGAACCGCGACGGCCCGTTTGGCGCAGCGACGGCGGGGCCGCCATTGGCTGGCGTCGCGGCGTTGCCGCCGAATGCGAGCTTGGAAGCTTTGGCTGTCGACGCGGCGGGGAATCTTATCGTCGGCGCAGAGGGCGGCGGCGGCACGACGCCGATCTGGATCGCAGCGCTTGGCGCGACGGCGCCGATAGAGTCGCAGCACGCGTACCGATTGGGGCTCGGTTATTCGCTAACCGCGATGGATCGCGGGCCGGACGGCGGGCTCTACGCGATCGAGCGCTTCTACGCGCCGGTGATCGGCGCGCGTGCGCGTGTGATGTTCATTCCCGACGCTGCCTTTGAGAGCGAAGGCGGCGTGATCAGCGGCGAAGAGCTGGCGTTGCTGGCGCATCCGATAGCCGTTGATAATTTCGAAGGCGTTTCCGCCGTGCGCCGCCCCGATGGCGGCACGCGGCTCTATGTGATCTCCGACGACAATTTCAGCCCGCGCCAGCGCACGATACTTTATGCGTTCGACGTTGAGTCGACGCCGCGCTGACGGTCGTATTGCGCAGAGCGTAGTTCAGTCCACGCCGTGAGCCCCAACAGGCCGGCGATGAACAACGTCCAGATCATGCCTTGTGAGAGCGCGTAAATCAGCAAGCCGCCCGCGAGCAGCAACCCGACATAAGCAGTGAAGATGCGCGCGCTGGTGCGGGGCACGACGTAGGTGAGTGCTGCGCGCAGGATGTGGCCGCCGTCGAGCGGAAAGCCCGGCAACAGATTGAACACGCCGAGGATGAGGCTCAACCACGCGAACGTGCTAAGCCCATTCAGCACCATGTCGTTGACGGGATCGCTCGCCATGGCCGGTTCGAGCAGCGGCAAGAGCGAGAGCATGAAAATCCACGACGCCAAATTAGCGCCCGGGCCGGCGGCGGAGACGGCAATCTCGTGCCACGGCTTTTGTGGTGGCCGCACGAACTCGACATAGCCGCCGAAGAAAGTGAGCACGATGCGGCGGCTCGGGATCTTCAGCGCCGCAGCCATGGCGGCGTGGCCGAACTCGTGAATGATGATGGCGACGAAAATCGCGGCGACGAAAATGAGCGCGCTGCCAAGTGCGGCCGTGCCGTTGCTGAGCAAGCTCGAGCCGACGATGTAGGCAGCGAGCAGCAGAAACGTTGGCTCAATATAAACCGGCGCGCCGGCGAACGTGCCGAGGCGCAAGCCGCTCTGGCGTTGTGGGGGACGTTGCTCACTCATGCCGATGAGAGATGCGCATGGCGATGCGCGCGCGCAAGCGGCGTTGTCGCTTCAGTTTTGTGAAAGCGCCGAGCTTAGGCGGCGACGGCTTCGTTGAGCTTCTTCTTCAGGTCGCGACGGATCTTGGCGGCGCGCGTGGAGAGCTCTTCGGCCTTGGCCTTCAGCAGGTACTGATCGAGACCGCCGCGATGGTCGACGGTGCGCAGCGCCGCCGCCGTGATCCGGAGCTTGAACGAGCGCCCGAGCGCATCGCTGGCGAGCGTCACATCGACGAGGTTCGGCTGGAACTCCCGCTTGGTCTTGATGTTGGAGTGGCTGACCTTGTGGCCAATCTGGCGGTTGACGCCTGACAGCTCGCAACGGCGGGACATGGGCTTGCTCTCGGAACTTCGGTTTTGGGCCGGAAAATGAAGGGCGGACGCTTACGCGAACGCCCCGCCAGGGTCAAGGCGACCCCAGAATGATCCGTGGCTTCCTCTGCCGATTTCCGCTAGCTTTCGGCCATCGCTGTTCGGCCCTGGCGCCAAGCGACTGAGAGACATCGCGTGCTCCCGCCCTGAAGGGACGCACATGAATCCTCAAGACAAAACCCCTCCGCGCGAGAGCTTCGGCTTTTTAAGCCACAGGCGCGCGGTTCCCGTGGTCGAAACGCCCGCCCGCTGGCCGTTTGTCGTGGGTGGCCTGTTCCTGCTGGCCTGCGCGCTGGCCGCTTTGGCCATCGCCAGCGCTTAGGGACCTTGAAAGAGCCCAATTTGGTTCATGTCTGGATCACAGGCATTGGGCTAGGTATGCCCGCGATTTCATAGGATCAGGACGAGGTGCGTGAGATGAGGAGCTTCGCCGCCGCTGCTTTGGCGCTTGGACTTGCCGCGATCGGCGGGTCGGCCGCCGCCCAGTCGGGGACGACCCGTAGCTTTGAGGGCACCTATTCGGTGATTGCCCGGGGCGTGGAGGCCGGCGATTTCGTCGTCCGCTTTAACCAGACCGGCAATGCCTACACCGCCACCGCTACCCGCGAGATGCGGGGCTGGGTCGGCGCAGCAC
>QBMO01000001.1:13277-14041 GCA_003242075.1 Alphaproteobacteria bacterium | reverse complement strand
GAGCGGCGCGGTCGCTGCCGATGGCACGCTGCGGCCCTCGGCTTACGAGCACCAAGGGGGCTGCCGCCGCGACGATCGCCCGAACGGCCGGCTCGTGCGCTCGACCTTCACCGCCAATGACGTGGTCACCACCTCCGTGCCCGCCGGCATGAACATGGGCGATCCACAAGCCACCGCCGAACAGCGCCGCAATGTCATCGACCAGATCAGCGCCATCGCCTCGATGGTGACCACCAACGGCGATCCGTGCTCGCGCACGCTGCGCGTCTATATGGACGGCCGCTCGCGCTTTGACTTCGTGTTCACGCCGAATGGCAACGTCACCATCAACTCGCGCGCCTATCGCGGCGAGGGCGTGCGCTGCCGCGTACAGTTCCGCCCGATCGCCGGCTTCAGCGATCCGCAGGAAGCGGCGACGCTGACCTTCCTGTTCGCCCGCACTCCGTCGGGCATGTGGGCGCCGGTGACCATCGAAATGCCGACCGATGGCGTCGGCACGGTGCGTCTCGAAGCCCGCCGCCTGCAGTTCAACGGCGCGGCGCTCCGCTAGGTCAAGAGGCAGTCTTGTGTGTTACTTAAGTGTTAACCACAAGACCTAGCCGTGAACGGACAAGCAACGAATCAAATCGACTGAGTCGCAGGTGATTCGTTCTTGTTCCCTTCTATTGACAACTTGTTCACCGGCTTGCGCCCCGCCTATCCCCAGAGCCGGCGCGGCTTGAATTCGCCCCAACCCCGACCCATCGTTGGCCCATGACCGCGCG
>QBMO01000001.1:10917-13267 GCA_003242075.1 Alphaproteobacteria bacterium | reverse complement strand
CCCACCTCGCCATCGAGCGCATGCTCGGCCACGCGAGCGGCATGACCGGTCTGCCGCTGCGGCTGTTGGCGCGCGAAGTCTATGACCGTGTGGTCGCCGCCAAGGGCGAGGCGGCCGCCGCTCTCATCACCGGCGAAGAAAAGATCGTGCCGGAGACGGCGCGCTATTTCGTGTGCACGGTGGAGGCGATGCCGCTCGATCTGGCGGTCGAGTTTCTGGCCATCGATGAAATCCAGGTCGCGCGCGATCTCGACCGCGGCCACGTCTTCACCGACCGCATCCTCAACGCGCGGGGCTTCTCCGAGACGATGATGCTGGGCTCGGACACGATGCGCCCGATGATCCGCAAGCTCTTGCCGGACGCCGAGATCATCCGGCGCGAGCGGCTCTCAACGCTGGCTTACGCGGGGCCGAAGAAAATCACGAAATTGCCGAAGCGTTCAGCCGTCGTCGCGTTCTCAGCGGAGGAGGTTTACGCCATCGCTGAATTGCTGCGCCGTCATCGTGGCGGGGCGGCAGTGGTGATGGGGGCGCTCAGCCCGCGCACGCGCAACGCTCAAGTGAAGCTCTATCAAGACGGCGAGGTAGATTTCCTCGTCGCCACCGATGCGATCGGCATGGGGCTGAACATGGATGTCGACCATGTCGCCTTCGCCTCGCGTCGCAAATTCGATGGCCGCACTTGGCGCGATCTCCGGCCCGACGAAATCGCCCAGATCGCCGGCCGCGCTGGGCGCTTCACGCGTGATGGCGAATTCGGCGAGACCGGCGAGTGCGAGCCGTTCGACGAAGAGATTGTCGAGCGCGTCGAGGGCCACGAGTTCGAGAGCATCGAAGCCGTGCAATGGCGCAGCGGCGAACTGAAGTTCGGCAGTGTGGAAGCGCTGATCGCTTCGCTGGAGACGCCGCCGTCGCGGCCCGGCTTGCTGCGCGTGCGCGGCGCTGACGATGAATTCGTGCTGCGGCGCTTGCTGGATGATGCCGAGCTGATGGACCGCGTGCGCGGGCCCGACGATGTGAAGCGCGTCTGGGAAGCATGCCAGCTGCCGGACTTCCGCAAGCTCTCGAAAGACGAGCACGCGCAGCTGGCGCTCCGGATCGCGGGTTACATTCTGAAGCAGAAGGGCCGTGTGCCCAGTCAGTGGATTGGCGCCGAGATAGACAAGCTCGACCGCGCCGAGGGCGATCTCGATGCGTTGCACATGCGCTTGGCGCATATCCGCACCTGGACCTACGCCGCCAGCCGCGCCGATTGGCTGGAGGATGCCGACGAATGGCGCATGCGGACGCGCGAGGTCGAGGACAAGCTCTCTGACGCTTTGCACGAAGCGCTCACGCAGCGTTTCATCGATCGGCGCACAAGCGCGCTACTCAAAGGTCTGAAGCGTGAAGACGCTTTGCTGGCCGGCATTTCGGAAGAGGGCGAGGTGACGGTCGAGGGGCACTTTGTTGGCCGCCTTGATGGGCTCGAGTTCAAACCCGATCCGCGCGCCTCGTCAGGCCTTGAGGGCCGTGCTGTCCGCAATGCGGCGTTGAAGGCGCTGAAGCCGGAAGTGTCGCGCCGGCTGGCGGCGATTGTCAGCGCCGATGATGCGAGCATTGAACTCGGCAAGGACGGGCGCGTGCGCCTCGCCAGCGTGGTGGTGGCGAAGCTCGCGACCGGTGCGCCAGTGCTGAAGCCGCGGATTGAACTGATCGGCGGCGACACCGCGATTGAGCAACAGCGCAATGCCGCGCGCGAACGGCTGGAGTTGTGGCTGGCGCAAAGCGTGGCGCACGATCTCCGGCCGCTGGTGGCGCTGGAGAATGCGTGGCGCGAAGGGCGGCTGCCGTCCGATGCGCGCGGCTTGGCGTTCCGCCTGATCGAAAACGCCGGCGCGCTCGATGCGGCGCAAGAGGATTTGGCGCATTTGACGGCCACCGGCCGCGCCGCGCTGCAGCGTCACGGCGTCCGCATCGGCAAGCACACGATCTTTCTGCCGGGGCTGGTAAAGCCGCGCGCGGCGCACACGCTGGCGCTGCTTTGGCGCGCTGCGCACCCGAACGACGAGCATCCGGTCTTCATCGCCCGCGCCGGGGCGCTTTCCGTGCCGCTAGAGCATCGCCGCTCTTGGGGCGAGTGCGCCGCAGCTGGCTATCGCGGCTGCGGGCGGATCGCGGTGCGGTTCGATCTGATCGAGAAGCTGGCCGATGCACTCGATGCGCCATCGCCGCTCGATGATATGACGCTGGCGCGGTTGATTGGCCGGCCGGTGCGCGAGCTTGCGGGCGTTCTCCAATCGCTCGGCTATCAGCGCAGCGAAGAAGAGGGCGTCGCACGCTGGCGGCGGCTCTCGCGCAAGCGCACACG
>QBMO01000001.1:3456-10907 GCA_003242075.1 Alphaproteobacteria bacterium | reverse complement strand
GCACACGCCCGAGTGCCGCGCCGAAAGACAACGCCTTCTCGGCGTTGGCCAATCTCTTGCCGCCCACCGAGACGCCGCCGCGCCGAAAGCGGGCCAAGCAGGCATGAGCGGGCGCCAGCGTGTCGATGTCTGGCTGTTCCGGGCGCGGCTGGCCAAGACCCGCGCCGAAGCCGCGCGGCTTATCAGCGAAGGCGGCGTCCGGCTCGTACATAACGGTCAGGCGCGGCGGGTGGCGAAGCCCTCGGTCGAGGTCGAGCCGGGCGATGTGCTGGTGCTGCCGGGGCATGTCGGCTTGCGCACCATTGCGGTGCGCGGGCTCAGCGAACGCCGTGGGCCGCCTGCGGAGGCGCGCGGGCTCTATGATGATCAGGTGGACGCATGATTGCGGCGACAGGCTGGCTTGACGCTTTTGTCTGCACTGGTCATGTGAGCGCCGCTAAAACGGAACCCGGACAATGACCTACATCGTCACCGACGCCTGCGTGAAATGTAAGCTCATGGATTGCGTCGAAGTCTGTCCGGTGGACTGCTTCTACGAGGGCGAGAACTTCCTCGTCATCCACCCGGACGAATGCATCGATTGCGGCGTCTGCGAACCGGAGTGCCCGGTCGATGCGATCAAGCCCGACAGCCAGGACGAGCCGGACGGCAAGTGGCTCAAGGTGAACACTGAGTTTGCCAAGGTCTGGCCGAACATCACCGTGAAGGGCACGCCGCCAGCCGACTCGGACAAGTTTCGAGACGAGAAGGGCAAGTTCGAGAAATATTTCTCGCCGGAGCCCGGTTCCGGCGACTGAAACCAGCCGTCCGCCGCCCTTCCGAAACACCTAAAACTGTGGTATACAATAGGTCTGGAACGGGGGCGCGCTCGCCGCGCCCGGCAGTTGGATCGCCCAAACGCGCCAAATCAGCACTGAGGCAGGGGAAAATGAGGGTCGGACGGGCCAAAACCGTCCGCTTTTCATTGCCGCGGTGCTGTGTGACGTGACGGCAAGGTTCGATTGTCCAAGGACAAATAATTGGAACACGGAGTTTCCGAATGCAGACCGCCAATGCGCAAATGCCGACCTCTTTCCGTCCGGGCGACCACATCGTCTACCCGGCGCACGGCGTTGGCCGCGTCATGGGCGTTGAAAAGCAGGCCGTCGCCGGCCTGGATCTGGACGTGTTCGTGATCTCGTTCGAGCAAGACAAGATGACCCTGCGGGTTCCAACGGCCAAGGCGCGCTCGTGCGGCATGCGTCCGCTCGCGTCGTCGGCGGTGGTCGATCAGGCCATGAAGACGCTGCAGGGCCGGGCTCGCATCAAGCGCACCATGTGGTCGCGCCGCGCCCAGGAATACGAAGCCAAGATCAATTCGGGCGATCTGGTCTCGATCGCGGAAGTCGTGCGCGACCTCCACCGCGCCTCGGACCAGCCGGAACAATCCTACTCCGAGCGCCAACTCTATGAGAGCGCGCTCGACCGCATGGCCCGCGAGCTGGCGGCCGTGGACAAGATCAGCCGCGACGATGCGGTGGCGAAGCTGACGACCTCGCTGGCGTCGAAAAAGCAAACCGCCGCCGCCGCTTAAGCGCGGATAACGCAAAGATCATCGAAAAGGCCGGGCGAAAGCTCGGCCTTTTTTGTTTTGGCTTGGCGCCGAAAGCGAATTTCACGCGTTCGTGAACTGCTGGCTGCGGATTGACGCGTTGCGTTCAAGAACCTGTCGCCGTCTCGAACGTAAAGGACAGTATGGCGCTCTCCGAAACTCTCGAACTTCAGCGTGGCTCTCAGCGTTTCATGCGCGCAGCGATGCGCGCCCCTTTGCTGGCCGCTGATCATGAACGCGATCTCGCCAAACGCTGGCGCGAGAAGGGCGATCAGCGCGCGCTGAATGAGCTGATCACGGCCTACCTCCGCCTGGTCATCGCCATGGCCGCGCGCTTTCGCCATTACGGGCTGCCGATGAGCGATCTGGTGCAGGAGGGCAATGTCGGCCTCATGCAAGCCGCGGCGCGGTTCGAGCCTGAACGCGAAGTGCGCTTTTCGACTTACGCGTCATGGTGGATCCGCTCGGCCATGCAGGATTTCGTTTTGCGCAATTGGTCGATCGTGCGCACCGGCACGACCTCGGCGCAGAAGTCGCTCTTCTTCAATCTGCGCCGTTTGCGCGCCAAGATCGGCGATGTGAACGAGACTGGCATCAGCGCGGAATCGCGCGCCAAAGTCGCGCGCGCGCTCGGCGTGCCGGAGCAGGATGTCGATGCCATGGCCGCGCGCATGTCCGCGCCCGACCGCTCGCTCAATGCGCCGCTGGCTGAGGATGGCGACGGCGAGTGGCAGGATCTGTTGGCGGATAACGCCGCCAGCCCTGAAGCCGAAGTGATGGAAGCGCACGATGACATCGCGCGCACGACGTTGGTGCAAGCCGCCCTCGGCGAACTCAATGAACGCGAGCAGCTGATCATCCGAGAACGCAAGCTGGTGCCGGAAACGGTGACGCTGGAAGCTTTGGGTGCACGGCTCGGGATTTCGAAAGAACGCGTCCGCCAGATCGAAGGCAACGCCCTGGAAAAGCTCCGCCGCGCCCTGATCGCGCGTGTCGGCGATCCGGTGGCGGCGGGGTACGTCGGTTAGCGCCTAGCGTGTGAAAATTCTCCAAAACTACTACCTAAACTTGTAATCCGCTCCGTCCCGGGGAAAGCTATTCCCCAGGGGAGGGAGCGATGGGCGACATCACATCTGTTTTGCAAGCTGCGCTAGCTGTGGCTGGCGCCGCGCTATTGGCGCTGGCGTTTTGGCCATTCTTGGCGGGCAGAGAAAAAGCGGAGGAACGTAAGATTGGCTGGCGCGCACTTGCGCTCGGAGTTGCGCTTATCGGTGTGGCCTTATGGCAAATTGGCGGTCGCATCGGTAGCACAGACGCTCACCCCGACGTTTTGCAGAATTGGGTTCTGACGGCATCAGCGGTCGCCGCCGGCCTTGGCGCGCTGCTTCTCGTTATCAGCGTGATCAAGATCTCCAGCGTCGCCATGGGTAAGGCGACAGACCCTGCGTTCGGTGATGCGTTCGCTACGGCTGTGGTGGGCCTTGTTTTGTTGGCGCTTGGCTTCGTGACAGCAAGGGCCGATGGCTGGGAGCCGCCACGGTTCACCGCGCTCGAAAACAACTTTGAAGTTCTGTTGCTGGCAGCCGCACTGTCGCTCGTCGTGCTGTGCGGCTGGACCTTGCGCGCGTGGGCAAACGCGGCCGCCCCCGCTGTAATTCCAGCACGGCGTGAACGGGCGTTTGACATATCGGTGATTATCGCCAGCGCGCTCGGCATCCTTGTGTTCGTCGGTATCGGCGCCAGCGCGTTCGCGGCGCGCCTGGCGCAGCGTGAAATCGAGGATCTCATTCAAACAACCAGCAGCCAAATCTCTCCAGAACGCGTTCTGGGGGCCGTTGAAGGCATTCTCATCTACGACAATCGCATCATTGCGCTGCGCCAAGCTGAAGCGACCACTGAGGAACGCCAGCGTGCACTAGGTCGTACAAGTTCTGACCTCGCCGGTGTAGCGATGCGTGGCGAGTTAGAGTTCTGGACAATTTTTTCGGATTTATCGGCGCTTACTGGCGTGCAAAAAACGCCAGAGCCGCTGCCTTTGACTCGTGAACAGTGGGAGCGAGGGGATCCTCAGCCGAGTCGCCCGACGTTCGTGGAGGAATCGGCGCGCGTTCTAACCGAGAGCTCGCGACGTCTGCCAACTGATGAAGGCGAGCGGCGACGCGCCAACGAGATTCTGATCCAGTTGCGGGCACTGCAACAAACGATACGAGAATCAGTGATGGCGTCAGATGCTTCAGCTAGCGAGTTACGCGCCATCCAGTTCGGCATCCAAGATGCGCGGGACGCGCAAGAGTGCGAAATCAGACGACTTGCGTTGTTGATCGACGACACGCGACCGCAAGTGACCGGAGAAGCGCCAACACGTCTTCGCGATTTCTTGTCGAATTGCAACGAGCGAGAGCCGCCCACGGCGACGGCCTATCAACACGCGGTGCGTTTAGTCGGCGCGGTGCGTCCGTTGAGCCGATCTTGGATGAGCAACTCGTTGGCGCGGCGTGCGCCCATCACTTTGTCGATCGAACTCGTACTGGTGATGGGGGCGTTGGGCGCAATGTTGCAGGCGATCGGCGCGCAGCTGGCCCGCATGCTCAACATGCCGCTCAAAACCGGTGAATCTAGTGCGCGGTTGACGCTGTCGACGCTCGGCACCCAAGTCTTGTTCGGCACAGCGACGGCTTTGGCGTTGTTCGTTCTGCTCAACGTCGTGATCGGCGCCTCGTCGCTGACCGTCAATGATGCGCCGCCGCAAGGCAATAATCTCAATCCGTTCGCGATGGCGGCGTTGGGTCTGATCGGCGGTTATTCGTCGCTCAAGGTCGCCGAATGGATGGGTGGGTTGCTTGAGGACGTCCTGAAACAGCGTGCGACGTATGAGAGTCGACTGAACCAGCTTGAACTACTCGAACACGAGCGCCGCATACGTGATGCTGCCGAGGTCGAAGCGCGGCCGGAAAACTAGTCAGTCAGGACTTCCAGCTGAACGCTGTGCTCCAGGCAGAGCTGCGGTTCATCGCGATAAACGCCGAGCGGGCCGCGGGCGCGGATGCGTGCGCCGGTGAGTGAGGCGAGCGCTGGGCCGTCCCATGCGGCGAAGTTTTCTCCGAAGATGGCGATGGAGAAGGGCGTCTCGGCCGGCGCGCCATCCAGGATGAGCGACGCACGGCGGTCGAAAACGCGCGCGTCGGAAACGGTTGCTTCCAGCACACGATAGGGAGCGTCGCCTCGGAGACAATTTAAATTGGCTTCAAGTGCGAGCGCCCCAGCGGTGCGCGGTGTGAGCGCAGCGTAAGTGCGTCGCCCCCACAAACCGCGCTCCTGTTCGCGCGCACGCGCTTCAAGCGCCAACAGGTCTTCGCTGCGCGCATGATTGTCGCGGCGCGGGCGCACGAAGGCCGCACCGCGCGCGACCAGTTCGTGCTGCAGCCAGAACCAGCGGCCGCCTTCGCTTTTGACGAACACGTGCGCGATCGCCGCTTCGGCCGGCGTCTCGGTTTGGCCTTCGCGCGCCCGCGCGACCCAGAGGCGTGTGCCGCCGTATGCGAGCAGCACATCGCGATGCAGCGCCAAAGCTTCGAGTTCGCCTTGCGATTGGGCGGCGTAGTCGTCCTCACCACGCGGCGCGTCGATCTCGGCGAGAAAGATGCGAAGCCCCGAGTCGAGTTCAAGCGTGTCGCCATTGTAAGCGCGCACGACGCGGCCTTCCTCGCCGCGTTCGAGCGAGCCGAGTTGTGGGCCGCAGGATGCGATGAGTACCGCCGCAACAAGCAACACCGTCATTCCGGACGCGCGGAGCGCGATCCGGAACCCAGGGGCCAATACTGAACTCGTTGCCCCTGGGTTCCGGGTTCTTCGCTTCGCGAAGCCCCGGAATGACGAAGAAGGTGTGCTTGCTTTCAAACGCTAGTATCCGCCTGCGCTGCCATCCTTCCGCATTTCCGTCGCGACTTCGTAGACGCCGCTCGGATGGCGCATGATTGCTTGGTAGCCGCCGAATGATCCATCCGCCGGTCTGATGCGATGGCCGCGGCGTTCGAGTTCGGCGCGCACGTCGGGGAGGATGCCGTTCTCCATCGCGACGAAGCCAACGCCATCTGGCTCATCGCCGGTCGGTTCGGCGCCGCCATAGAAGCGATAGCGTGCGGCGTCGCCCGCGGCTTGTAAGTCGAGATCGTAGTCGATGAGGTTGACGATGATTTGCACGTGGCCTTGCGGCTGCATGTCGCCGCCCATCACGCCGAACGCGAGCCATGGCTGGCCGTCGCGCAGTGCGAAGGCCGGGATGATGGTCTGGAACGGGCGTCGGCCGGGTGCATAGACGTTGGGGTAGCCGCTTTCGAGCGAGAAGAGTTCGGCGCGGTCTTGCAGCATGAAGCCCAAGCCATCGGGCACAAGCCCCGAGCCCATGCCGCGATAGTTCGATTGGATCAGCGACACCATCATGCCGTTTGAATCGGCGGTGGTGAGATAAGTGGTGTCGCCGTCAATGCGCAGTTCGGCGTGCGGCGGCGGCGGCATGGCGCGGGCCATGTCGATCATGGCGCGGCGCTCAGCTGTGTAGTCGTCGGTGAGCAGGCGGCGCGTGTCGAAGCCGGTGAACGCTGGGTCGCCATAGAATTGAGCGCGATCGGCGAAGGCGAGACGCGTCGCTTCGATTTGCGCGTGCAGCGAGTCCGGCGTGAGGAAGCCCATCTCGCGTAGGTTGAAGCTCTCGAGGATGCGCAGCGTTTGTAGCGCGACGACGCCTTGCGAGTTCGGGGGCAGTTCGCAGACTTCAACACTGCGATAAGGCGCACAAATCGGATCAACCCACTCGCCTTGATGCCGCGCGAGGTCGTCATAACGCAGCCAGCCGCCGATCCGGCGCATATAGGTGTCGATCGTGCGCGCGACGGGACCGCGATAGTAAGCGTCGCGACCGTCGCGGGCGATGAGTTCTAAAGTGCTAGCGAGGTCAGGATTGGCGAAAAGCGAGTGACCGTCCGGCATCAGGCCGCGGATTTGGTTGCGCCGGTGCGCTTCATCGGCGGCGGGATCGACCCGCGCCGGCAAGCCGGTTTGGCGAAACTCACGCCAGTAGGTGTCGCGCGCGTTTTGAATTTCCTGCAGTCGCCCAGCTGCGAACTCGGCTTCTAAGCGCCGACGATTGTTGGCCCAATACATCGCAATCGTTTGCGGGATCGGCGCGCCTTCACGGGCGTAGCGGATGGTGGGCGCGAGCAGATCGGCCATCGGCGTGCGGCCGAAGCGTTCGTGTAGTGCAAACCAGCCATCAACTGTGCCGGGCACGCTGACGCTTGCTGCGCCAAAACTTGGCACGGCGTTGGGATTGCCGCGCCGGCGTGCTTCGCGGCGCATTTCAGCTAACGACATGCCGCGCGGCGTGCGGCCCGAGCCGTTATAGCCGTAGAGACGCTGCGTCTCAGGATCCCAGACGATGACGAAGATGTCGCCGCCGATGCCGTTGCCGGTGGGCTCGACCAGGCCGAGCATCGCATTGGCGGCGATTGCAGCGTCGATAGCGGTGCCGCCTGCGCGCAGAACGTCGATTGCGGTTTGTGTCGCGAGCGGATGGGCGGTGGCGGCGGCGCCGTGTGGTGCGATCACAGGGGAGCGCGTGGCGAAGGTTTGGCCAGATACGCGCTCTCCGCGCCCGAAATTCGGATCGCGCGGCGCGTCTTGCGCGCTGACGTTTGTGTTCACGAGCGCTAGGCTCAAAAGCGCGGCGCCGAGCGCGCGTGGCCATCTGTTCCGCATGAGCTTTCCCCGAAATATCGGGCGCCACTCAATCAGCAGAAACTCGCCGCGCCAAGCGCAAACGGACGAGCGCCGTCAGAGGATGAAGGCGCTCGTCCGTTTGCGC
>QBMO01000001.1:0-3446 GCA_003242075.1 Alphaproteobacteria bacterium | reverse complement strand
GATCCAAAGCAGCGCGAACCAGAAGAGCCGCTTGCCCAAGGGGCGCGGCGCTTCGCCGTCTTCCGGCGGGCCTTCAATGATAGGCGGCATCGTCGTCCACCTTGGCGCGGAACACCCAGTACACATAAGCCGTGTAGCCCAAGATGATCGGCAGCATGGGCACCGCTCCCCAGAGCATCAGCGAGAGTGCGTTGTCGGCGGCGGCGGCGTCGGCTGGCGTCATCGCGAACGGCACGATGTAGGGGAAGAGGCTGACGGCAAGGCCGATATAGCCAATCAGGAAAAGCCCGACTGCAAAGAGATACGGCGCCAAGTGTCGGCGCTGGTCGGCCCCGCGCCAGAGCATGTAGCAGATGGCGGCGGCGATGAGCGGCAATGGCGCGAGCTTGATGAAGGTCGGCCAATCGACGCTGGTCATGGTTAGGCCCCAGCGCGCGGTGACGCGTGGATCGACGCTGAGGGTGGCTAGGCTGACGGCGAACATGGCAAGCGCCGTGATCAGCGCCAAACGTTTCACCCACCCACGTGCGCGCTCGAACAACTCGCCTTCCGTCTTGAACACCAGCCAGCAGCCGCCGAGCAAGGCATAGCCGGCGACGAGAGAGGCTGCCACGAGCAGCGAGAACGGCGTCAGCCAATCGAGCGGGCCACCGGCGAACTGGCCGTCCACCAGTGTTACGCCCTGGATGAAGCCGCCGAGCACCAAGCCTTGCGCAATGGTCGCAACCAAAGAGCCGCCGGCAAACGCGATCGTCCACCATTGCTTGCCGCGTCCGCGACCGTGATGGCGAAATTCGAACGCCACGCCCCGAAAAACGAGCGCCAGCAGCATGAGAATGATCGGCGCATAGAGCGCGGGCATGAGCGCCGCGTAGGCTTTCGGAAACGCCGCGAACAAGCCGCCGCCGCCGAGCACAAGCCACGTCTCGTTGCCGTCCCACACCGGCGCGATGGCGGCCTGCATGTGATCGCGCTCGCGCGCATCCTTGGCGAATGGGAAGAGAATGCCGACACCGAGATCGAAACCGTCGAGCGCGACATAGAGAAAAACCGCGACCGCAATCAGGATCGCCCAGATCATGGAGAGTTCTGTGCCGAACACCATGTCACGCCTCCTGCACGCCGGCGCCCATGGGCGTGCCGGGCGGTTCGTTGGTGTCTTGCGGCGGCGCTTCGTGGCTATCGGGGCCCTTGGCCATCAAGCGCAGAATGTAAAGCGCGCCGGCGCTGAACACGATGGCGTAGACGATGATGAAGAACATCAGCGACGTCGCAACTGAGGCGGTGCTGACGGGCGAAACGGCGTCCGCCGTGCGCAAGACGCCGTAGACGACATAGGGCTGCCGGCCGACCTCTGCCGTGATCCAACCGGTCAGCACGGCGACGAAGCCTGAAGGCGCGGCGAGCACGAGTGCGCGGTGGTACCATCGCGCGGTGTCGAGCCGTTTCAGCGCCCACGCGCCAGCGCCCCAAATGCCAAGCGCCAGCATGATGAGCCCCATGCCGACCATGATGCGGAAGGCCCAGAACGTGATCCAGACGGGCGGGCGATCTTCGGCGGCGAACTGATCGAGGCCCTGCACCTCAGCGTCGGCGTCGCCGGCGATGAACCACGAGCCCATGGCTGGAATGCTGATCTCAAAATGGTTGGTTTCGTTTTCTTCGTCGGGCCAGGCGAACAGGTGGGTGGGTTGGCGGGGTTGCGTGGTCCACCAGCCTTCCATCGCTGCGACTTTCGCCGGCTGGTGTTCGTGCGCGACGACGCCGCTCTCATGGCCGACGACGATCTGCAGCGGCGTCACGATCGCCATCATCAAAACGGCCATGCGCAGGGCCATGCGGCTCTCGGGCAGGGCCTTTTGCTTCAGCAGTGAAAACGCCGAAGCGCCGGCGATGACCATGGCGGTGGTGAGATAGGCGGCGAGCACCATGTGGCCGAAGCGCGCCGGCATTGATGGATTAAAGATGACTTCGACGAAGCTTGTCGCGACCATGGTGCCGTCTTCGGCCCATTCCCAGCCTTGTGGCGTCTGCATCCAGGAATTGGCGGCGAGAATCCAGAACGCGCTCATCAGCGTGCCGACCGCCACCATACAGGTGGAGAAGAAGTGCAAGCCCGGGCCGACGCGCTTCCAGCCGAACAGCATGATGCCGAGAAACGAAGCTTCGAGGAAAAACGCGGTCAGCACTTCGTAAGCGAGCAATGGCCCGATGACGCTGCCGGTGATCGAGGAGAAGAGGCTCCAATTGGTGCCGAACTGGTAGGACATGACAACGCCGCTGACGACGCCCATGCCAAACGACAGCGCGAAGATTTTGACCCAGAAGAGATAGAGGTTCTTGAACAGCGGCTTCTTGGTGAAGAGCCACAGGCCCTCACATACGGCGAGGAACGACGCCAACCCGATCGTGAAGGCCGGGAAGATGATGTGGAAACCGATCGTGAAAGCAAACTGCAGGCGAGACAGCAGCAGCGCGTCCCATTCCATGGTTTTCTCCTCGACCGTTGTCGCGGTTCACTGCCGAATATAGCGCGTCGCGTTCGCGATTGGGTGCGGCATCGGACACGGGCGCGCGCGGCGTGCGGTCGCTGAGGCATGTTGTGCGTCCGTGGGCGCTGCGACGGGCGCGCCGAAGCCGGAACGACCTCAGTCGCTGGCTCTTGGCGAGGCAGAGGATTGTTACTTCGAGATTTTCGCCCGCGCGCCGAGTGGCGGGGGCCGATTTCGCGTGGCGGGAGCCGGGCCGGGCCGCTTCCTTATCGCCAGCCGCGACCGGCTAGGGCAAACTGTTCCCGACGCCGGAATCGGCTTCCGCGTCGCCTTATCGGCGTAGGGGCCTGATCGGGCTATCGGTTTGTGCTTACTGGCTCGTGCTTTTGGGCGCAGTGCAAGGGGGAGTTTCTATGATCGCGCGTTGGATGATCGTTGGTTTTGTACTTTGGATTATTGTGGCTGTGACCTTCCGCTTTGTCGGCGGGGAGGTTTTCCTGCCGGGTCAGGACGGCGTGACCTGGATGTTCATGATCCTGCCAGTCTCAATGCTGGTGATCACATATTTGCTGCTGATCGTGTTGAAGGTGGAGCAGACAGACCGCGCCGAAGCGGCGTCGATCATGGCGGTGCCGGGATTGTTGATCGGCATCTATCAGATCAATTCGTTCCGCGTCGTGTTTCCCGACATCGACCCGTCGCTCGCGTCCTCGTTCGCATCGCTCATGTATGCGTGCTACGCGGCGGTGATTATTGCTGGCCTCGTGGCGTCGCGCCTGACGCGCGTCTAAATCTAAACGAACGACAAACCGAACGGCGGCGTCGCCAGACGCCGCCGTTTTTGTTTGTGCTTGCAGTTTAGCTCGGCCGCGCGCGGGTGCGGTAGAGCGAGTAGAGAATGGCGCCGCCGATCAGGCCAAGCGTGCCCATCAGCGCCCAGTGTGGCTCAAGATA
>QBMO01000019.1:12141-36153 GCA_003242075.1 Alphaproteobacteria bacterium | reverse complement strand
GGGGTGCAGCAAGAGCCGGCGAGCGCATACTGATCGGCGTTGGGGCCGGCGAGCGTGTAGCCGCTATAGGTGATGCCAATGCCATCGCCCACGTCAGCGCTATCAAACTCGGCGCTGGCGCCAACGCCTTCAACGAGCGTGACGCCAACGGGCAGGCCTGAGATCAGCGTCGTGTTGAAACCGGTAAGCGTCGTTGCTGTCGTGCCGTCGAAATCGCGATCGCCGGTCGGGAAGAGCAGCATGCGTTGAGTGAGCGTCGCGCCTTCGGTCAACGTGAACTCGGTCGAGAAGTCTGATGGCGCTGCGTAGGACACCGGATTGTAGTTGATCGTCACCGGCGCGTCCGTCACGACGACAGGCGGCGCAACGAGGGCAAAGATGATGGTGCCGCCGCCCACGCCGGGTCCAGTGCCATCGGCGCCTGCGATTAAGGTCAGGCCGATCGGCAGGCCAAGACTTTGAGCCGCAACGGCCGCACCGTCCGTCAGCGTTACCGCTGCGTCGATGTGCACGTCATGGCCGGCGCAGAGCGCGATGTTGCCATCGGTGGTCGTCATCGCGTGGTAGACGTTCACATTGCGACCGGCGTTCAAGAGAACGCTACCGTTCGTGGTGGTGATGGGGGCGTTGACGTTGATGTCGCGGCCACAGCAGACGAGCAAATTGCCGTTCGTCGCGGTGATCGCCGCATTGATGTTGACGTCACGCGGTGAAAGCAAGGTCAGCGTTGTTGTCGCGCCAGAGGCGCTCCATGTGACCGCTTCGTTGACGAAGATGTCGCCATTGCCGGATAGGCCGGCGCCGGCGCCGGTCGATGTGTCGATGACGACGTTTGTGGTGACGAGCGCGACCGAGAGGTCAGCGCCCGAGATGTTGAGGCCCGTCTGAACATAGAAATCTTGCGGATCGATCAGCCATGTCCCGGTCACGCCTGCTGGCGCGGCGGTCGTGACGTGAACGTCGCCGTCGATGTGAACGTGCGCGGCGGAGGTCTCGATGAAGCCGCCGTCGCCGCCATTGGGCGCGCTAGCGTCGAGGGTTCCGGAAATGTTGGCGGTCCCGCTCTCCATGTCGGCCAGCAGCACGATTGTGCCTTCGCGCAGGCCGAGCGTACGCGCTTCGATAACGCCGGTATTGTTCACCACGGTGCGGAGCAGAACGCCGGCCGCTTGCGCGGTCATTAGCACGCGGCCGCCGTCGGCGCGCAGCAAGCCGCCATTTTGCACCAGCGCGTTTATAGCGCCTTGGTCGATGGCCACATTGAGCAGCCCGTCTCCGGCGACATCGAGCGTGATCGCCTCGCCAGCGGCGAGCGCGACCGTGCCCAGATTGGCTTGGATCAAGCCTTCATTGCTGACATTGGCCCCGAGCAGTGCGACGAAGCCGCCGTCGGCGACGATCGAGCCTTGATTGAGCACGGCGCCGGTCCCGGCGCTGGAAAAGTTGTACTGACCGGCCATGAAGTCGGAATCGCTAAGCGCCAAGCTCGACGCGACGAGCCCGCCGACATTGACCTGCGATCCTTGTCCAAAGACGATGCCGTTCGGATTGATCAGGAAGACTTGGCCGTTGGCCGTCATCGTGCCGAAGATCGCGGACGGATCGGCGCCGAGGACGCGGTTGAGCGCGACCGAACTGCTGTTCGGTTGATTGAACATAACGCTGTCGTTCGCGCCGATCGAGAAGGTCTGCCAATTGATGGCGACGTTTTGGCTCGATTGCGTGATCGTGAGCGAATTCGGCGCGGCCGAAATGTTGGCCTCGCCAGCCGAAACAACGCCGCCGGTCGGCAAGGTTTGCGCATGCGCGGTCGAGCCCAGCGGCGCGCCCAGTGCAAGCGCTACAACCCAGGCAAATCCCGCCAGCGCCGTCGTGGCGCGCAGCAAGCTTTTGCGACTGGTGGGGCTTTGCGCGGCGCGCGCGCGTGATTTTGTGTTCGGGAGGATGTTCATAACGGCGTCCTTCTGGGCGACGAAGTGTTGGTGCTGTTCTCAGAACAGCTTGGTGACTTGAAACCAGGCGCGGCCGTTCTCGTCCGGAGCAGAGGTCGCTTCTTGATCGTCTACTCGGCTGGCGTAGGTCGCTCTGATCGTGAGGTCGTCGGGTCCAAACCAAACGAGACCAACGCCCGCGCCATAGCGGCGTGCGTGGTTGTCTCCGGCGAACCAGGGCTCATGCGCAAAGTTCACTTCGCCCGCGTCGGCAAAGGCGATGAATTGGAAATGGCCGGGGAGTGATCCTGTCCACTGGTCGAGCGCCACGCGCGCCTCAAGCGTGGCGACATAGCCTTCGTCGCCGTAAGCCTCGCCTTCTGGATAAGCGCGCACGCCATAGGCGCCGCCAAGCTGCATCTTCTCAGAGCTGTCGAGGTTGTCGAAGGCGAGCTGGCCGCGAATGCTGGCGTAAAGTGAAAGCGGTCCGTCGATGTTTTGAAGGCGCGCCAGGCTGAACGAGAGCTTGTTGAAGCTGCCTTGGCTGTCGGCGGTCAGTGCGTCGGCGGCGCGCTCGGCTGGATCTTCGATATCGAGATCGCCTGTCGTCCAGATTAGAGAGTAGGCGTTTGAGCCGCCGCCGCCGAATGAGTCGCGCGAGTCGCCGCGGATGCCGCCGCTGAACGACTGGCTGGTCTTCTCGGAGACTTGCGAGACGAGACCGATCTCGTCTTCCAGCATTCTATAGTCGAAGCTTCCCACGGCGTAGAGATTGTGGGCGCGCGAGCGGATGATCGGGTAGCTGCCGAAGACGCTGAAAATGTCGGCCGTGCCGCTCGCATCAAGGCTGCCAAATTCGCGGCCGAGTTCGTACTGGAGGTGCGTGTAGGCCACGCCGAGCGTCGCCTCGCCGACCGGCAACTGATAGGCGGCGCGGCCGTAGGCGAGGCCATCGGTCGAGGCCAGCAGACGCAGACTGATCTGATCCCCGATGCCTGTCGGGTTGTTGAAATTGACCGAGCCGCCGAAGCGATACTCGCCGGTGTAGCGATTGCCGGCATTGTCGGCTTCAAGGCTGCCGGTGACGCGGCGGCCGCGGTCGAGGTCGAGCGTGAGGTCCGACGTGCCAACAGCGTCGCCGGGCGAGAGCGTCGAGCGCACCACCACGCCGGGAATGTCGGAGAGCAGCAGGAGCGAGCGTTCGAGCGGTGCGATCTCAACAACATCGCCGCTGTGCAGGTCATCAGTGAGATTGCGCAACACGCGATCGGAAGCGCCGGATTGGTTGCGCAGCTCGATGTCGCCGTAGCGGCCTTCGATGACCGCGATCGTCACTGCGCCTTGGTTGACGTCCTGCGCTGGCAAATACGCTTGCGCGAGGAAATAGCCGCGCGCGTTGTAAAAACGGGTAATGGCGGCGGCGGCGTTGCGCAGTTCCGGCAGCGACAGCGTGCTGCCCGGCGCGACGCCAGACGCTTCGATCAGCTCTGCTTCAGAGAAAAGCGTGGCGCCGGTGACGTGGACGGACTGCACATAGATGGAAGCGCCAGCAGCGACCGCGTCGGGCGCGAGTTGTGTCGGTGCGGTGGGAAGGTCGGGTGTAGGGCGCTCAGGCGCCGTAACAGGCGGTATCTGTTGCAGTTGGCCGCCGACATCCGGCGGCTGTTGAGCGGACGCGCTCTGCGTGGTGGCGATCACCGCAACGGCGATCAAGCCCGAACGCAGCGCGGCTTCGCTGGCGTGTCGCAGCAACTGGCTTCGCGCCGCAAGAATGCGTCTCACGTAACACCTCTTTGTTGTGCGGGGCGGTCAGCCTTTGAACGGACCGGCGCCTCGCATCGAGGCGCATTGCTCTTTCGACGGCTTCCGAAAAGCCTCGCCGACGCAGCGACTGTGCGCATGGAATGGAGAACAACTGATGTAAGCGGCGCGCTTTGTGCGCCATCAAATACAGTGGAACTTTTTGCTGAGCGTAGTTCGCTTGCGTGTATTGCGCGGCTTCGTGCCGAATTGACCCAGCACACGCCTTTGTCGGGAACTTTTGCTGTGCGCGCGTTTAGTGCGGGCGCAGTTGCGCGAGGGCGGCGCCGAGTTCTTCGCGGTCGTAGGGTTTGCGCAGCACAGGGAAGTCCTGCACTTCCGTGACGCCGTGGCCGCTATAACCAGTGGTAAGCAGGATCGGCAGATCGGGGCGGCGCTTGCGCAACTCGGTCGCCAGTTCGATGCCGTTCAACCCGCCGGGCATGATGATGTCGGAAAACACCGCATCTACGGGCAAGCCGCGCTCGATGCGCGACAACGCTTCGTGCGCGTTCGGTACGCGCGTGGCGCTGTAGCCGAGATCGCCGATCATCTCGCAGACTAGCGATGCGACGCTGTCATCGTCTTCCACCACCAGTATGGCGCCGACGCCTGTCTCGATCGCCTTGGGCTCGGCGCTGACAATCCGTTCGGGCGCGGGTTCATCGGTGAGCGGCAGGATCAGCGTTATGGTCGTGCCGGCACCCTCAGTGCTTTCGATCTCGCAGCGCCCGCCCGATTGCAGCACGAAGCCATACACTTGGCTCAAGCCCAGGCCAGTGCCTTTGCCGACCTCTTTGGTGGTGAAGAATGGGTCGAATGCGCGCGCGGCGACGTCAGCGGGCATGCCGACGCCATTGTCGCTGACGCTAACGACTGCGAAATCCCCCTCAGCATTGCGCTGATTGCGGACGCGGATGGAAACCAGGCCGCCGCCCGGCATGGCGTCGCGCGCGTTGACGGCGAGGTTGAGAACAGCAAGGTCGAACTGGCTTGGATCAAGCTTCACGGCCGAGTCGTTCGAGTCAAAGTCGAGTTTCAAGGCTATGTCTTCGCGGAGTGAGCGCTCTAGGAGCGTGCGCAAGTTCTCAATCCGCTGCTGAACAACGACAACCTCGGGCGAGAGCTTCTGACGGCGGGAGAAGGCCAGGAGCTGCTTGGTGAGCCCCGCGCCGCGATCGACGGCTTGGCGCATGGAGGCGACGATGTTGGCGCGCTTTTGCGGATCTTCCCGCGATTCCAGCAAACGCAGGCCGCTCGAAATCACCATGAGCAAGTTATTGAAGTCATGCGCGACGCCGCCAGTCAGCTGACCGATGGCTTCCATTTTCTGCGCTTGCGCCAACGCTGTCTGCGCTTTTTGACGCTCAGCGACTTCGAGCGTGAGCTGGGTGTTGCTCTCGGCCAGTGCATCGGCGCGACGTTCGAGTTCCAGATTGGCGGCGCCAAGCGCGCGTTGCGCGGCCGCGACCAGCGCGATCATGAGACTCGCCATGATCAGCAGCAGGAAGATGCCGATATAGCGCATCCACCGCGCAGCGCCTGCGTCGGTCGAGAGTTCGACGTAAACCGTGCCGAGCCTGCTCTGGCTTTCCGTCACGTCGGCGCGGGCGCGCGCATAGCCCTCCGAGTAGGGCGCGCGCGCGACTTCAGAGAATGTTTGCGGTAGCGCGCGATCATCGCTCGTGTCGCCTGCGAACAATGTTCCGTCTTCGGCATAGATGCCGACGGCGACGACTTCTGGGTTGACGTTCAACGCATTGACAGCGCGGCGTGCTTCTGCCGGATCCTGGAACGCCAGAGCCGCACTGACACTGGCTGCCAGCACACGCGCGTGTGCGTTCGCCTGTTCGATCTTTTGCTCGCGGTAGTCGCGTTCCGCGAGCCACGCGCCAGTGACGCCAGCGAGCAGCAACAACGCCGTCGCGACAACGGCCAATAGGGGTGAGTAGCGAAGCAGCCGGTCGCGCTTGAACATGCTCATCCGCTCGCTCCGTTGACCGTGAGTGCGATATTGAGCAAGCGTGAGCTCAGGGTGACGCCGTTGTTTTCAGCGGCGCGGCGATCGATGTGAAAACGCACGCGATCGCCTGACAAGACGAAATGGATGGCGCCGCGAACATTGTTGAAGCGGCTGTCGGTTACGGTGAGGACGTGATCGCCGGTGGTGGCTTGCAGCGCATCACGTGTGGCCTGTGCGGAGCCGTAAGCGATATAGAGGATATGACAGCCGCTGCCTGGCGAAACGATCGTGACGTTGCGCACTGCGACGGGGCGACCGCCGATGCGCTGGACGCCGGCGCTCTGCTCTACCAGCTGCGCAAAAGCGGCGCTGCCGGCTACGCAAACCACAAGCGGGGCGCTTGCGTCAGCGAAGGCGCTCGAAGGCCAATCGGCGAACGAGCCGAAGCGGTAAAGGAAGGTGGCTTTGACGGCGTCTTCCAGATCGTCTTGAGCGCGTGCTTCCTCTCGTCCAGCTGTGAAAAGGACGAGAGCTATAAGCGCGGCGCGCCAGATCGAAGGGAGCCGCCAGCCACCCATGCTCAGTATGATAGCCTAGCGCTGAGGTGCACGGAACGGCGCGCCTCGAAAAGTGACCCCTCATCGAAGGATTCAGGGTGACTTTCGTCGAGCAGATTTTGCCCGACGAGGGCAAGCTCGACAGTATCGTTGATGCGCCAGCCGAGCTGGGCGCCGAGTTCGACGTATCCCGGAATTTGCGGCGTGACGCTGTCGATGGCGCGGAGGTCGAGATCGAGCGTCCAGTCCTCAGCAAGATCGGCGCGCGAGCGCACGAAAAACTGATAGCTCGGATCGTCGCCGGTGCCGTTAAAATCGATCGCGAGCGGATCGGTTTCGAGTTCGGACTCGATCACAGTGACGCCGGCGCTGACGCGCCAGTCCTCGCGCAGCGCAAAGTCGGCCCAGATCTCGGCGCCGTAGAGGCCGCCATTGAGGCCATTGCAGTAGCAAGCGGGCAGCACGCCGGGCGGCGTGAGGTTCAATGTCCGGACGCCGTCATAGTCATGATAGTAGAGATTGATCGAGAACGACGACCACGCATTCGGCTGAGCGCGATAGCCAAGTTCGTAGGCGATCAAATATTCGGACTGAAATTGGCCAGGCACGACAACGCCCGGTATCTCCAGTTCATAGTCGATCCGCGACGGCGTCCGCACCGCGCGCGATACCGCCGCCCACACCAACGAATTATCGGTTGGACGCCATGCGAGGCGGGCGTTGGGCATGTATTCGAGATCGGTGAAGGTGTGGTCTTCCACCTTGAGCCCGAGCGTCAGCGATAGGTTTTCGCGCAACGCGATTTCATCTTGGATGAAGACGTTGGTTGTGTGCAGCGTATTTTGCGGACTGCTCAGAGTAGCGGGGCCCGGCGTGATGAACTCGCTCTCCGAGACGCGATAGCCGCCGCCCCAGACGATCTCATGCGCCGATCCGATGCTAAACGTGTGCTGCACGTCGATGTCGTACATGTGCAGTTCGTCGCTCACCGCGCCTGCGCCCGCTGCGGCGTGCGAGTAAAAGGCCTGCACTTCTAAGCTCGAGCCATTCTCAAGTAGACGGCGCCAGCGGCCGAGTATGTGCGAGCCGGTATTGTCGGCGCGATCATCGAGGCGCTCATGATAGGCGCCCTGCAGCATGAAGCTGTTGCTGAGGCGGCCCCAATCGGTTCGAATGCCTACTTGCCCAAGCTGCCAATCGTCGCCGGCATCTTCGCCTGTGGTGGTGAAGACCGAACCGCGATCGAGCGCCGTGGCGAAGATGCGGAAGCTGCCTGTGTCGCCGATGCGGCCACCGAAGCGGAGGTCGGCGCGGCTATCGACATCGCCGGCAAAGAGGTCGGCTTGGAAGCCCTGCGTCTCGGCGGCGCTACGCGTGATGATGTTGATGACGCCGTTGACGGCGTTGGCGCCCCAGAGCGTGCCGCCCGGGCCGCTGATCACTTCGATGCGCTCAATGTCCTGAAGCGGAACCTGTTGCTGGTCCCACAGCACGCCGGAATAGAGAGGATGATAGACGCTGCGTCCGTCGATCAGGACGAGCAGCTTGTTTGAGGCCTGGAAGGAATTAAAGCCGCGCGCGCTGATGGCGTAATATTGGGAATCCACCCGCGCCACTTCGAGATTGCGCGCCAAGCGCAGCGCTTCAGGGATGCTCTGCGCCCCTGAGCGGCGAATATCGTCAGCTGTAATCACCTCTACAGCTGCAGGCGCCACCGCCAGCGACTCCGGCCGTCGGGAGACGGAGATGACCTCCAAATTGGAGAGCTGCTCGATCGTGAGATCACGCAATTCCTCAAGCGGCTCAGGCGTTTGCGCCTGCGCCGTTCCCGCCAGCGCCCACAGCGCACCGAAAGCTATTGCCGCCCCACTGAGCGTGTAATCCCGCCGTCTCATGGCCCCTCCGCCAAGCAACCTGAGAAAACGTCGTGGGAAAGGTGAGGTTCCGTTCGGGAAGAAGATTTTTTGCTGCGATCTGCGATCACTGCACGGGTCGGGCGTTCAGCTTGAGCGCGATCAACGCATGGGCGCTCGGCATGCGGGATTCTTCAGACAATGGAGGTGCGCAGATGGCTCTGAGCAAGATCGTGATGCACTTGGCGCGAAACCCGCAGGCCGGGTTTGCCGAGGGCGACCGTCGTCATGGCTATCTGCTGATCGCGCCGCTGACGCGCGGGGGCCTGCTCGATGAGGCCGCGTGGCGTGAGCGTAAAGCCGAATGCATCGTGCGGGCGTTTGCGCCAGGCGAAGCACTGCGGGACGGCCAGCTGGCGCGGCGCGGGCACAATTGGTTCTTCGACTATGACCATAGCGAAACCGACGACGACGAGCCGGTGTTCAAGCTTGAACAGCACACGTTCGCGGTGGGCGAGTACGTCACCATCCGCGACAAGGATGAAACGCCGCTTGTCTACCGCATCGATAGCGTGGAGCCCGTGAGCTGAGCCCCTTACTCGCGCGTGGGCGGATCTTGGATTGATTGCAGATAAGCGACGAGCGCGTTTACATCGTCCGGCGCGAAGGCGAATTCAGGCATGGCGGCATGGCCGACGCTAATGCCTTCGGCGAACGCCTCTTCGAGCGCTTCCAACGGATAGTTCTGTGAGAGGGTGCGGAAGGGCGGCGCTTGCGGAGCGGGGCTGTCGCCTGATCGGCCGATCGCGTGGCAGCCGCTGCAATTTTGCGCCGCCATCGCTTGGCCGCGTTCGACAGGGCTGTGCGGCGCATTTGGCGCGGGCGAGGCGCAGGCGGTGACGAGAACGATGGCGGCAAGTGCGATGGCGTGTTTCATGGAACCAGTCCTTCACGCCGCTTCTAGCAGCTCCAGCGCGCAACGATCACGCACAACCACATGACGCGAGCTGGGTAACGCGATTGTGCGGTCGCGTTCCATCTGTGTGAAGGCGCGCGACACCGTTTCGATGGTCAGCGCCAGGTAATCGGCGATATCGGCGCGCGACATCGGCAGATCGATCTCACATTGGGCGGTGACGCGATCGGCAAGCTGCAACAGGAAGGCGGCGACGCGCTCGCCAGCGCCTTTGCGACCAAGCACCAAGGCGTGGTCTTGCGCGCTTTGGAGCTGGCGTTGCATGAGAGCGATGAGCGCCTGCGCGGCGGAGGCGTCCTGCTTGGCGGCCATGTCGATCAGGGAGCGTCGCACGAGAGAGAGGTCGGCGTCACCAATCGCCTCGGCTGACAGCGTGTGCTTGCTTCCACATTCGAGGCCGAAAATATCGCCGGGAAAGTAGAAGTTGAGGATCTGGCGTCGGCCATCGCTGGAGAAGCGGATGGTCCGGACGGCGCCCGAGACGACGCGATAGACGTAAGTGGCCGCTTCGCCTTCGCCGAACACTTCCTCATTGCGGCGGAAGTGCATCCGCGTGCCTTGCAGGACCAAGCCTGGGCCGAGGGCGATGGAGTCGGAGACTTGACGGGTCGGGCCGCCTGACGTTTCGATGCCGAGATCGCGCATGGGAATTCTCCTCCGCGTCTGGGATACGCAGCGCCGACGCGGCGGGAAATTCGGGACGAACGCTTAAGTATATTCCCGTAGTGCAAAGCGGGTGACGCTTATAGTCGCCTTGGCCCGGGATCAGCGCGGAGTAATGTGACGGCGATGCGGTCCACTCATTTTCCTGCGCGTTGGGCGGCGGCGCTGCGCGCACGACCCATGTTTGCTGGCTATGCTGGCGTGGCGATCGGCGTTGCGGCGACAGCGGCCTTGGTCGCGCTGTTGCGCTGGGCGATGCCGGACGCGCCGGTGCTGCTGCTGTTTGCGCCGGTGGTTTGCGCTGCCGCGGTTCTGGGCGGACTGGGACCAGCGCTGGCGGCGACGGCTTTAGCGTTGCTGGCGGCGATAGTGATCGCGCCGGAGCAGAATTCGGCGCTCTTCATTTTTGCCGGCATGGGCGGTGTTGTTGCGTTTGCTGGCGATAGGCTCTTCCGCGCCCGGCGCGTCGAGGCCAACGCCGCGCGCGCCTTGGCCGAGCGCGAAGCGCATCTGCTTTCGATCTATGATACGGCGCCGGATGCGTTGATTGTGATCGACGAAAACGGTGTCATGCAATCTTTCAGCGCCGCCGCTGAGCGCGTGTTCGGGTGGTCTGCCTCCGAAGTCCTCGGCCGCAACGTGAAAATGCTGATGCCGCAGACCTATCGCACACAGCATGATGGTTACATGCACCGCTATCTCGACACCGGCGAGCGCCGCATTATCGGCATTGGCCGCATCGTTGTGGGGGAGCGCAAGGATGGCGCGACGTTTCCGATGGAACTTGCTGTCGGCGAAGTGCGGTCCGAGCGTGGGCGCGTCTTTACTGGCTTTGTGCGCGACTTGACCGAGCGCCAAGCGACGGAGACGCGGCTGCAGGAGCTGCAGTCGGAACTGGTGCATATGTCACGATTGAGCGCGATGGGCGAGATGGCGTCGGCGCTGGCGCATGAACTCAATCAGCCGCTTAGCGCGATTGCCAATTACCTGAGCGGTGCGCGGCGGCTGTTAGAGCGCGGCGGCGTCAACGAGCCTCGCGCTGACGATGCTTTGGAGAAGGCGGCCGACCAGGCGCTGCGGGCCGGCGAGATCATCCGCCGTTTGCGCGACTTTCTCTCGCGCGGCGAAGGCGAGCGGCGGGTCGAGAATTTGCCGAAGCTGGTGCAGGAGGCCTGTGCCTTGGCATTGGTTGGCGCGAAGGAGCACGGCGTGCGTGTGAACTATGCGCTTGCGCACGACGTTGAGGCTGTCTTGGTTGATCGCGTGCAGATCCAGCAAGTGATCCTCAACCTGGTGCGTAACGCGATCGACGCCATGTCGGATCATTCGCGACGTGAATTGACTGTGGCGACCGCTGCCGCCGACGATGGCATGGCAATGGTCAGCGTTACGGATACGGGGCCTGGCGTGGACGAGGCGGCGGCAACGAAGCTGTTTCAGCCTTTCGTGACGACCAAGGCGACGGGGATGGGCGTGGGGCTCTCGATTTCGCGCACGATCGTGGAGGCACATGGCGGACGGATTTGGACCGAGCCAAACCCTGGTGGGGGCGCGATCTTCCGCTTCACGCTGCGCCTCGCGCCGGAGTTGGAGGCCCAAGATGAGTGAGCCGTGCGTTCATATTGTCGACGACGACGCGCCGATGCGCGACTCGGTGGCGTTCCTGCTCGGCGCAGAAGATATGGCGACACGCACGTATGACAGTGCTCGCGCCTTGCTCGATCGCGGCGCCGCGCTGGAGGCCGGCTGCATCATCACTGACATCCGTATGCCGGAGATGAATGGCTTGGAGATGGTGTTGGAATTGAAGCGCCTCGGGGTGCCTCAGCCCGTAATTGTGCTGACGGGTCACGCTGACGTCTCGCTGGCGGTGCAGGCGATGAAGGCCGGTGTGGCCGATTTTCTGGAGAAGCCCTTCGAGCATCAGGCGCTTCTGCGTGCCGTGCGCACCGCGCTGTCGCAAAGCGGCAGCGAGGCAGGTCGGCAAAAGGAAATGGCTGAGATCGCCGCGCGCGCCGGTGAACTCACCGCCCGCGAGCGGGAAGTCTTCGAGGCGATCGTCGCCGGTGACTCCAACAAGGCCGCCGCGATTAGGCTGGGGATCAGCCCCAGGACAGTCGAGATTTACCGCGCCAATGTGATGACCAAGATGCACGCCAACAGCTTGTCCGAACTGGTGCGCATGGCGCTGCAACTCGAGCGACGTTGAGCCAAGTCAAGGCGGCGCACGCTCACTTGGCGCATACGCGACGGCTTGGACCAGGTTTGCCGCTTTCCGCCTGTGCTGGCGCTTGTCGATGACGATCCTGCGGTGCGTCATGCGCTGAGCTTTGCGTTCGAAACGGCGGGCATAACGGTGGCGACCTTTGCCGATGCGGAGTCCGCGCTGGCTGCGCCGGACCAAGGCGCTTGGCGTTGTCTCGTGCTCGATCAGAAACTGCCGCGGATGAGCGGATTGGATTTGCTTGAACGGTTGCGCGCCGCTGGCGTGATCGTTCCATCGATCCTCATCACGACCCATCCGTCGCGGGAAACGCGCGCGCGCGCCTTGGCCGCCGGTGTGGAGATCGTCGAGAAACCGCTCCTGGACAATCAGCTATCGCGCATGGTCCGGGAACTCATGGCGGATGCGCCACGTTGATCTGACGCAAGGCAGGCACGCGTCAGCGTGCCGTACGGTGACCTTCAGGAGGTCACAGATGACCCTAAAATCGATTATCGTTGTAGCAAGCGGCGAAGACTCGGACACTGACGTCATCGCGTCCGCCGCCAAGCTCTCGGCGCGCTTCGGCGCGCAGGTTTCCGTTGTGCCGGCGTTTCCCGACCCGGCTGCCGGTCTCGTCTCCTATGGGGCCGGGCTCCAGGATATCGGCGACGCGGCGGAGCGCATTCTTGCCTCGGAGCGCGTTGCGCAAGAGCGCTTGGAATCACTTGCCCGCGAAATAGCTGCGAAAGAGAAGGCAAGCGTCAGCGTCGAAAAGCGTGCGCTTTTGCCGGCTCTGGCGCTGGCGCCGACGGCGATACTCGCGGACTTGGTTCTGTTTTCTGGTGACGCCGCGAAAGCAAGTCTTGCCGGTTTGTTTGCCGAGACACTGCTTTCCACCCGCGCGCCGGTGCTGCTGACCAAGGGCGCGCCACTCGCCGGTGGCCCGATCGCCATCGCTTGGGATGGCAGCGCACAAGCGGCGCGTGCCGTGCGTGCGGCTTTGCCTTTGCTGAAGAAGGCGTCCGGCGCGCTCATCCTGCGCAATGTCGACGACGAGACTAAGGAAGCGGAGGCGTCCAGCTCAGAGCAATTGCGCGCGTTTCTCGCGCGCCATGGGGTGAGCAACATCGCCCCGATGGAGGTGCGCGGCGCGCGGGTTGCGGATTCGCTGCTGTCGGCGGCGCGGGCAGAGAAGTGCGAACTTCTGGTGGCCGGTGCTTACGGGCGCCCGCGTCTTTTCGAAATGGTGTTGGGCGGCACGACGCGCACCTTGGTGCAGGCCCCGGGCGGGCCTAATCTGCTGTTCTCGCACTGAAGGCGCTAAGGCGCACGGAGACGCACCATGAAGCGCGTGGAAAATAAAGTCGCTTTAGTGACCGGCGCCGGTCTCGGCCTTGGCCGCGCTTGCGCGATGATGCTGGCGCGCGAAGGCGCTAAGGTCATCGTCACCGACCTAAAAGAGTCGGAAGGCCGCGCCGTCGCCGACGAAATCGTCGAGGCCGGCGGCGAGGCGATGTTTATGCGCCAGGATGTTTCGTCAGAAGCGGACTGGGATGCGACGATCGCCGCCACCGTGCGCCGGTTCGGGCGATTGGATATTCTGGTCAACAATGCCGGCGTCGCGCTCGGCGGCGACGTTGAGAAAACGACGCTTCAGCAATGGCGTGCCTTGATGGCGGTCAATCTGGACGGCGTCTTCCTCGGCACGCAACGCGCAGTCGCTGCGATGAAGGGGAGCGGCGGAGGATCGATCATCAATCTCTCCTCAATCGAAGGATTGATCGGCGATCCCAATCTGGCTGCCTACAATGCCAGCAAAGGCGGCGTGCGCATCTTCACCAAATCGGCGGCGCTCCACTGCGCTCAATCCGGATACAAGATCCGCGTCAATTCCGTGCATCCAGGTTACATCTGGACACCGATGGTCGAGAACTATCTCGCTGCTCAGTCTGACCCGGTAGCAGCCAAGGCGTTTTTGACAGGCTTGCATCCCGTCGGCCATTTAGGTGAGCCTGACGATATCGCCTATGGCATTCTTTATCTTGCATCCGATGAATCGAAATTCGTCACCGGCGCTGAACTGGTGATTGACGGCGGCTACACGGCGCAATGACGGAGGTCGGCGCCCCGCCGCGGAAGCTCAGCCGCGTGCCGCATGCGGCGGCGATTTATTTTGCGTTAGTGTTCGCGGTGGGGATGTTGCTCGGGCCGCCGCGCGTGCTCTGGCTCGAGCCTTGGCTTGGGAAAGCGCTCGCGGTGTTGCTGGAAGCGCCGGTACTCATTGCCGCGATGTGGTTCGCCGCGCGCCTTGCCCCGGCGTGGGCTAGTGTGGATGGCGGCTGGGTGAGCTTTTTGTCCATCGGCGTGATTGCGCTCGTGTTGCAGCAAATGGCTGATCTCGCGGTGGGCTTTGGGCTCCGCGGCATGACATTCGCGGATCAGCTCGACTATTTCGCGACGCCAGCAGGCGTGATTTACGCGCTCACACTAGTCATTTTTGCATTGATGCCGCTGATTAGGATGCGGCGCCATGGGAGGCTCACATGAAGCGCATTGTTTTGGCTGCTTCGGCGGCGTTGACGTTGGCGGCGTGTCAGCCAGCCACCGAGCCTCTCGACGGCCGTTGGCAAGTCCAACAGATTGCTGGCGCCTCCCTGGGTGAGGATGTCGATATCTGGATGGCGTTCGACACAGCCAATGAAACCATCACCGGCTTTACCGGCTGCAATGACTTCACCGCGCCGCTCAGCAGCTTCAGCGAAACCATCGCGATCGGTCCGGTCAGCGAGGTCCCGGCAGAGTGCGCCAGCATCGCCGCCGCCACCGACGAGCAGCGCTTCTTGATGGTGTTGCCGCAGGTTCAGCGTCAAATCCTGCGCGGTCGGTCGCTTGAGTTGCTGCCAGCGGCGTCGGGCAGCGAAACGTTGATCAGGTTGCGGCGCGAAGACGCCGAGGGCTAGAGGCTACCATCGCCGCGGCGAGCAGAAACGCCGCGGCGCCGCTCCAGCATGCGGGGCAGTGGCCGAGAACTTCGAGCGCTTGCGGCCCGGCGCCACACCATGCATCCCGCATCGCCCGCTGCAGCGGCGTCGCCATCGCTTCGGTGACAGCGCAAAGCGCCGACGGCCAGATCGCCGCGGCGGCAACGAACGCGGACGCAACGTTAGTGCGAATGCTCTCAGCGCGCATGATGAACTCCTGGTGGAGCAATTACCTGCGTCGCAGGCGCGCACGTTGAGCCAGATCAAACGCCGCCGCCGCGAGCACTGTTACCGGCTCTGACACTTGGTCGGGGAGCGCGGGATGGCGAGCATGAGCAGGCAAAGAGGCGGTCTCGACGCATGGGCGATCGGGGCCATCATCGTAGCGTGCAGTTATTTCGCACTATGGGGCGCGGCCAACGCCACCGATTCCGCGTTCGCGATCCAGATGTGGACGGCGCTCGGCGCCTTTCTGTTGGGGGGCGCGCTGCTGACCGGCGTTCTCGGTCGCGGGCCCGCTGCCGACCCTTCTTCCCGCTACGAGAACGGCGTCATCAAAGCCGGCGTCGTCGCTTCGATGTTCTGGGGCATCGCGGGCTTCCTGGTTGGCGTCATCATCGCCGCGCAACTGGCGTTTCCGAATGTGCTCTATTTCGAAGAATGGGGCTGGACCAATTTCGGCCGCCTGCGCCCGTTGCACACCTCCGCCGTGATCTTCGCCTTCGGCGGCAATGTGCTGATCGCGACGAGCTTCTACGTCGTGCAGCGCACTTGCCGCGCGCGCCTGGCTGGCGGCCTTTGGCCGTGGTTCGTGTTCTGGGGCTATCAGCTTTTCATCGTGATGGCCGGCACCGGCTATCTGCTGGGGATCACACAAGGCCGCGAATACGCCGAACCGCCCTGGTATACCGATCTTTGGCTGACCTTGGTGTGGGTCGCCTATCTGCTCGTCTTCCTTGGCACGATCTGGAAGCGGCAAGAGAAGCACATCTACGTCGCCAACTGGTTCTATCTCGCCTTCATCGTGACGATTGCGATGCTGCACATCGTCAACAACATGGCGGCGCCCGTCAGCTTAAGCGGCTGGTTCAGCTATTCGCTCTTCTCCGGCGTGCAGGATGCGCTGACGCAATGGTGGTACGGCCACAACGCCGTCGGCTTCTTCCTCACCGCCGGCTTCCTCGGCATCATGTACTACTTCATCCCGAAGCAGGCTGATCGCCCGGTCTATTCGTACCGGCTTTCAATCATCCACTTTTGGGCGCTGATCTTTCTCTACATCTGGGCCGGCCCGCACCATCTGCACTACACGGCGCTGCCGCAATGGGCGCAGACGCTTGGCGCGACGTTCTCGATCATGCTCTGGATGCCGAGCTGGGGCGGCATGATCAACGGCTTGATGACGCTCTCAGGCGCGTGGGACAAATTGCGCACCGACCCGGTGCTGCGCATGCTCGTCGTCAGCGTCGCGTTCTACGGCATGTCGACGTTCGAAGGACCGGTGATGTCCATCCGCGCCGTCAACTCGCTCTCGCACTATACTGATTGGACCATCGGCCACGTGCATTCCGGCGCGCTTGGCTGGGTCGGGTTTGTCAGCTTCGGCGCGCTCTATTGCCTCGTGCCATGGCTGTGGAAGAAGAAGGCGCTCTTCTCCAACGGGCTGGTCGAGTGGCACTTCTGGCTCTCGACCATCGGCATCGTGCTTTACATCACCTCGATGTGGGTCGCGGGCATCATGCAAGGGCTGATGTGGCGCGCGTATAACGAGTTCGGCTTCCTCGAATACTCGTTCGTCGAGACCGTCGAGGCGATGAACCCATACTACATCATCCGCGCTCTCGGCGGGACGCTGTTCCTGCTCGGCGCGCTCATCATGGCTTACAATTTGTGGCGCACGGCGACGGGCAAGGAGCCGGCGCACGTCCGTACGGCTGACGTGCCCGCGCAAGCGGTCGCGGCGGAATAGGGGGCGCGAAGATCATGTGGAAATTTCACAGATGGTTCGAGCGTCACTCGCTCATTCTCGTTGTCGGCATCCTCGTCGTCGTCTCGATCGGCGGCTTGGTGCAAATCACGCCGCTCTTCTTCATTGAGAGCACGATCGAGGAGGTCGAAGGCGTGCGTCCCTATACGCCGCTCGAACTGGCGGGGCGTGAGGTTTACATCCGCGAAGGCTGCTATGTCTGCCACTCGCAAATGGTGCGTCCGCTGCGGGACGAGGTCGAACGCTACGGCCATTACTCGCTCGCAGCCGAGAGTATGTACGACCACCCGTTCCAATGGGGCTCGAAGCGCACAGGGCCTGACCTTGCACGTGTCGGCGGGCGCTATTCCGATGAGTGGCACCGCGCACATTTGGAAAACCCGCGCTCGGTGGTGCCTGAATCGGTCATGCCGCCTTACGCCTTCCTGGCGCGCGCCGACGTGAACACCGCGCTGATGGGCAACCACTTGCGCGCTAATCGCTTCCTGCGCGTGCCCTATAGCGATGAGCAAGTGGCGAGCGCCGCCATCGACGCGCGTGCGCAAGCCGAGCCACTCAACGCACATGCCTACGATTTCGAGCAGCGCTATCCGGGTGCGGCGGTGCGCGACTTCGATGGCAATCCGCAACGCGTCACCGAGATGGATGCGCTGATCGCGTATTTGCAGATGCTCGGCGCCGGCATCGATTTCGACACCTACCAGGCCGAAGCGCCTGAGAACACGAGGTAGGCGTCATGACTTACGAACAAGCGACGCAGTTCGCACAGACTTGGGGCCTCGTGCTTCTCGCCGTGTGCTTCGGCTTGGCTGTGATCTACGCGCTCTGGCCTGGCAACAAGAAGAAGTTCGACCAAGCGGCGCGCAGCCCGCTCGAAGAGGGGGACGACAATGACCGAGCGTGAGCGCGACTCTGTCAGCGGTACGGAAACGACCGGTCACGAATGGGATGGCGTGAAAGAGCTCGATACGCCGCTGCCGCGGTGGTGGCTCTATATCTTCTACGCCTGCATCCTGGCGGCGGTGATCTATTGGGTGCTGATGCCGGCTTGGCCGATCGGCAATGGCTACACCAAGGGCGTTCTCGGCTTCTCCGATCGCAACAATGTCGCCGCCGATGTCGGCGCGCTGCGCTCGGCCCGTGCGCCAATGTTTGAGCGCCTCGCGGATGCGAGCACAGCCGAGATCGCGGCCGATCCGGAGTTGCAGGAATTTGCGCGCGCGGCGGGGGAGTCCGTGTTCGGCGATTATTGCCGCACCTGTCACGGCGCTGGCGGCGCTGGCGCGCCGGGTTACCCCGTGCTGGCCGACGATGTTTGGATATGGGGCGGTTCGCTGGCCGAGATTGAGCATACGTTGCGTGTCGGCATTCGCGCCGATCATCCCGAAACGCGCATGTCGATGATGCCGGCGTTCGGGCGCGACGGCTTGTTAACGCCGCAACAAATTGGTGACGTCACTGAATACGCCATTAGCATTTCAGCGGCGCGCGCTCGCTTAGACCCTGATCGCGCGGCCGCTGCGCGGGGCGCTGTCCTCTATCAAGAACAATGCGCCGCTTGTCATGGCGCCACAGGTGCGGGCGATCGCAATTTTGGCGCGCCGAGCTTGAATGACGACCTTTGGCTCTATGGCGGCTCGCGCGAGGAAATCCGCCGTCAAATCGAGCTGGGCCGTGGCGGGGTCATGCCGGCTTGGGAAGCGCGCTTCGATCCCGGCACACTGCGCGCGCTTGCCTATTACGTCCACGAAATGGGCGGCGGCGAGCCCGACGCGCCTCCGCCAGCTGCAACGCCGGCAGCCGTACCTGAGCCAACGCAAAACGGGCCGCCGAGCGCCCCGCTACGTTAGCGGCATGAGCAAGGTCAACCTGATCGACACGACGGCGCGCGCGGACGAGCACGGCATCGACGCGCGCGCCGTAAACTCGAAGGAGTCGCGGGCGCTCTACAAGAAGCGCGAGCAGATTTACCCGAAGCTCGCGCAGGGGTTTTTTCGCAACATCAAATGGGCGGCGATGATCGTGCTGCTCGGCATCTATTACATCACGCCCTGGCTGCGCTGGGATCGCGGCGAGGGCCGCGTCGATCAAGCCGTGCTCGTCGATTTTGAAGGCCGGCGGTTCTACTTCTTCTTCATCGAGCTCTGGCCGCAGGAGGTGTACTACATCACCGGCCTGCTCATCCTGGCTTCGTTTGCGATCTTTCTCTCGTCAGCTCTTTTTGGTCGCGTGTGGTGTGGCTATGCCTGCCCGCAGACGGTGTGGACCGATCTTTACATCTATGTCGAGCGCGCCATTGAAGGCGACCGCAACGCGCGCATGCGGCTCGACAAGGCGCCAATGTCGCTATCGAAGGCGACAAAGAAGGTCTCCAAGCACGCTGTTTGGATACTCATCGCCGCGGCGACAGGCGGCGCCTGGGTCTTCTATTTCGGCGACGCGCCGACGCTGTTCAGCGATATTTTCACCGGCCAAGCCGACCCGCTCGTTTATCTGTTCATCGGCTTGCTCACCTTCACGACCTACGCGCTGGCCGGCACGATGCGGGAGCAAGTCTGCACCTATATGTGCCCGTGGCCCCGCATTCAGGCGGCGATGATCGATAAAGACGCCTTGAGCGTCGCCTACCGTGTCGATCGCGGCGAACCGCGCGGCGCACACAAGAAAGGTGAGAGCTGGGAGGGGCGTGGTGATTGCATTGATTGCAACCAATGCGTCGCCGTTTGCCCCCAGGGAATCGACATCCGCGACGGTGATCAACTCGAATGCATCAATTGCGCGCTCTGCATCGATGCGTGCGACGAGATCATGGAAAAAGTGGGCCGTCCGAAAGGGCTCATTGCTTATGACAGCTACGCCAATGTTGATCGCCGAAAGGCGGGCAAACAAGCGCGCTATCGTCTGATCCGCCCGCGGACGATCCTGTACGGCACGCTAATGGCGCTGGTTGCGGCCCTCATGATCTACGGCCTCGCCACGCGTCAAACACTCGATCTCAACGTCATCCGCGACCGTAGCCCGCCGTTCGTGCGCCTCGCCGACGGCAGCATTCGCAACGATTACGCCCTGAAGCTGATCAACATGACCGATCGCCCGCGTCAGGTGCGGATCGCCATCGATGGTTTGCAGGGCGCGCGACTTCAGGCGCCCGCGCTCAGCGCCGATGGCGACATCATCGTGCAAGCGAACGCTGACAGCGTAACCAATGTGCGCATCCACGTCGTGGCGCCGGCCAATGTCGGCGCCGGCTCGCACGATCTGCGTTTCACCATCCACGACACCGAGACCGGCGATGTCGCGACCAGCGCGTCGGCCTTTCTGGCAGGGAGTCCGCCATGAGCACGGCAAGCTTTGAAATTCGTGGCTGGCATGTGCTCACGGCCATCCTGTTGTTCTTCGGCGCTATCATCGCCGTGAACGTGACGTTCGCGGTCTATGCCGTGCGTTCCTTTCCCGGCGAAGATGTGCGGCGCTCATACCTTCAAGGTCTGCGCTACAACGACACGCTGGCCGAACGCCGCGCGCAAGCGGCTCTAGGCTGGCAGGCTGGCGCCGAACTGCGCAGCGATGCAGAAGGCGCGGTGCTCGAAGTGGTGCTTGGCGCAGGCGATGCAGCGCCCATCGACGGCGCGGCGCTGACCGGCGGGCTCGAATGGCCGACGAGTGCGCAATTTGATCGGGCGCTGACTTTCGAGCCGCAAGGAAACGGCCGCTACGTCGCGCGGCTGGGGACGTTGACGCCCGGTCGTTGGCGCTTGCGCGCGCGTGCGGAGCGCGGCGATGGCGCACTCGATTTCGAATCGGAGATCACATGGCGGCCCTAACGCTTGCCGAAGGTGGCTGCCCGTCAGGTCTGGCGCCGGCTGAAGATCGCGACGCGCGCCGCGCCGATCCTGCCGCGTTCGTGCGGCGCGACGCTGGCGGCCGCGACACACTTGAGCTTTTGATTCAGGGCGCCAAGTGCGCCGCGTGCATCCGCAAGATCGAGAGCGGATTGCTAGCCTTGCCCGGCGTCAGCGACGCGCGGCTCAATCTCTCCACCGCGCGCCTGCGCGTGGCGTGGTCGCCCGGCGCGGTCGCGCCTGCAGCAATCACCGATGCGCTCGCGCGCATGGGCTACGGCGCCTCGGCCTTCGATCCAGCCGCCGCTGCGCGGCAAGTCGACGAAGAGGGGCGCAAGCTGTTGCGCTATCTGGCTGTCGCCGGCTTTGCGGCCATGAACATCATGATGTTCTCCGTGCCCGTCTGGTCCGGCGATGGCGAGATGGGCCAGGGTACGCGCACGCTCCTGCACTGGATTTCGGCCCTGATCGCCATCCCCGCCGCCCTTTATGCGGCGCAGCCGTTCTTCCGCTCCGCCTGGACGGCGCTCCGCGCCCGCCGCGCCAACATGGACGTCCCGATCTCGTTGGCGGTGTTTCTGACACTCGGCATTTCGATTGCCGAAACGCTGCAACAGGGTGAGCACGCATACTTCGACGGCATTACCATGCTGCTCTTCTTCCTGCTGATCGGGCGCTATCTCGATCATCGGCTCCGCGAGCAAGCCCGCACCGCCGCGCGCGATCTACTGGCGCTACAATCGGTAACTGCCTCACGTATCGGCCCTGACGGGCACGTCGTTGCGATTGGCGCCGGCGACATCATGGTGGGCGACCGTCTCATCCTCGCCTCTGGCGATCGCGCGCCAGTGGACGGCGTTGTCGAGCAAGGCGTCTCCGATCTCGATCGCTCCATGCTCACCGGCGAGACGCTGCCGCAATCCGTGCGCGCTGGAGGTGTGATCCATGCCGGCGTCATCAATCTCAGCCAACGCTTGATCATACGCGCCAGCGCGCGGGCGCAAGATTCCTCGGTCGCCGAACTGGCGCGATTGATCGAAGCCGGTGAGCAGGGGCGCGCTCGTTTCGTGCGCCTGGCCGAGAAAGCGGCCGCGCTGTACGTGCCCGTCGTCCATTCGCTGGCGCTGGCGACGTTCGTGGGGTGGATGTTCGGTCCGGCGCTGTTGCGCTTGGCGGGCCTCGAAATAGCGGACGTTGGTCTGCGCATCGCGCTGATGAACGCTGTGGCCGTGCTGATCATCACATGCCCCTGCGCGTTGGGCTTGGCGGTGCCGGCAGTGCAAGTCGTGGCGACGGGGCGTTTGTTCAAGCGCGGCGTGTTGGTGAAATCGGGCGACGCGTTGGAGCGGTTGGCCCAAGTCGATGTCGCGGTGTTCGACAAGACCGGCACTTTGACGCTCGGCAAACCACGCTTAGTCAGCACCGTGGCGCCCGATGTACTGCGCGCCGCCGCGTCGCTTGCGCGCGTTTCGCGCCATCCTTTGTCACGCGCGCTTGTGGAGGTCGCCGGGCCGGGTGTTGCCACGTCGGATGCGCGCGAAATCCCCGGTGAGGGAATCGAAGCCGGTGGCATGCGCATCGGTCGGCGCACGTTCGCTGCGCCACAGTGCGCGGACGCGAACGATGGCGCCGCCGAACTCTGGTTCGCCAGCGGCGACGCGCCGCCAGTGCGGTTCGCCTTCGCCGATGCGCTGCGCGCCGACGCCGCTCAAACCATCGCCGCGCTTCGCCAGCGCGGCATCGCGGTGGAGCTGATCTCCGGTGACCGCCCCGTGGCGGTCGAAGCGGCTGCGCGCGAGGCGGGCATCGCGCATTGGGTCGCGAGCGCGTCGCCATCAGACAAAACGGCGCGCCTCGCAGCACTGCGCGCAGCGGGCAAGAAGGTGTTGATGGTCGGCGACGGCCTCAACGACGCCGCCCCGCTCGCCGCCGCGCATGCCTCCGCATCGCCAGGAACGGCGTTAGAGGCGAGCCAGGCCGCGTCAGACCTGGTGCTGCAGGGCGCGGCGCTGATGCCGTTGGTCGAAGCCATCGACGTCGCCAAAATGGCGCGTGAGCGCGCTTTGGAGAACCTTCGCTTCTCCGCGCTCTACAACGTGATCGCCGCGCCACTGGCTGCAGCGGGCTTCCTGACGCCGCTGATCGCGGCGCTCGCCATGTCTGGCTCTTCGCTGGTTGTCACGCTCAACGCACTGCGGCTGCAATTGAATTGGGGACGCTCATGAACATCATGATCGTCCTCATCCCAGCCGCCCTGTTCCTGGCTGCATTGGGCTTATGCGCGTTCTTCTGGAGCCTCCGCGCGGGCCAGTACGAGGACCTCGACGGCGCTGCCCATCGCATCCTCATTACTGATGAAGAAGATACGCCCATCTGATCAGTCTCACGCCGCGTCGAGAATGAGCTGCATTCCTTCGAGCGTGTGGAAGGCGTGGTCTTCCAGTTTTTGCCCGTTCAGCAGGAATGATGGCGTCGAGGTGACGCCCAGCGCCGCCGCTTGCTCCATCGAGCGGATGATGCGCGGCGGGCCAGCTGGATCGTTGATCGCAGCCATCACTTGCGTCGGCGCCAGACCCCATTCACCACCGAGGGCCAACAGCGCGGCTTGAACGGCCTCGCCGGTGGGCGTGCTGAAAATCGCGGCTTGGCGTTCGAACAGCACGCCGACGCGACGCAGATATTCATCCGGCGCCGTGGTTTCGCAGCGCGCCAGTTGGAACATGGCAAGCGCCACGGCCTGGGGCGCTGTCGCCATTTCGCGGAAAGTGAAACGCACGCGACCCGCGTCGATGTATTGAGTCTTGAGCGTGGCCCAGGCGGTCTCGTGGAATTCCGCGCAGTGCGGGCAGGTGGAGGAGGCGTATTCGATCAGGTGCACGGGCGCATTGGCGGCGCCGATCGTGACCTCATCGCTGGTCAATCCTGCCGCGGCCGCTGGGCCTACCAGAGCGGTCGCAGCGACGGTGCCCGCGAACACGCGCCTGGATATCCGCCTACCAATCATGATCCGCTCCGGTCCCGGCTCTGCGCCGCTCTGACAATACTAGGCGGTCAGCGCCCTCCGGCACAATTCCCGCGCGCACAGTCGCTGGATCAGGCGGGGCGCATGTGCTGAAACATCGCCCATGCGGGTCATCGCCTGGAGTGAGCAAGACGTAGCGTTGCGCGAAGCGGCGGCGGAGATCCGCGCCGGGCGCGCCATTATCTATCCGACCGACACGGTGTACGCCCTCGGCGTCAGCGCGATTTCAGC
>QBMO01000019.1:0-12131 GCA_003242075.1 Alphaproteobacteria bacterium | reverse complement strand
GCGGCCTATGCGGCGAAGGGGCGGGGGGCGGACAAGCCGCTCTCGCTTTGCGTCGCCGATCTCGATCAAGCCCGCGCCTACGTCGAGATCGACGCTCGCGCCGAGGTGCTGGCGCGAACGTTCCTGCCGGGGGCGCTTACACTGGTGTGTGCGTCCAAGGGTGTGCTGCCGGCAGCGTTGCAGGCGGGGTTTCCCGGGATTGGGATCCGCGTGCCGGGCCATCCGTTTGGGCTGGCGCTCTGCAAGATGCTCGGCCACCCGATCACCACCACGAGCGCCAATGTCTCCGGCTTGGCGCCCGCGACCGACCGGGCCTCGGCTGAGGCCGCGTTCGCCGATGCGGTCGAACAGGCGAGCCTGCTCATTGACGGGGGACCATCGCCGTTGGCGCAAGCGTCGACGGTCGTGGACCTGATTGGCGACCTGAAGCTGATCCGCGAAGGCGCCATCCCGTTCGCGGAGATCAGGCGCGTACTTGGGATGCCCTGACGCGGCGCCGCAGCGCCTTTGCAAGCCGTTCCGCATCGCCTACCTCTCCGCGCGTGACTGCACTCCCGCTTCCCGAGCGCCACGTGACGCACTCGACCGCCGAGACGGTCGCGCTCGGCCGCGCCTTTGCGCGCGGTTTGCGCGGTGGTGACGTGGTGTTGCTGTGCGGGCCGATGGGCGCGGGCAAGACCTATTTCGCCAAGGGCATCGTCGCCGAACTCGGCGGCGGCGAAGAGGACGATGTAGCAAGCCCGGCCTACGACATCGTGCATCAATTCGCGGGCCGCGAAACAGTCTTTCACTACGATCTCTTCCGCATGCAGACATTATCGGACGACGATGTCGCTTGGCTGATGGAATCGCTGCTGGAGCATGGCGTTCACGTATTGGAGTGGGGCGAACGCATCGAGAGTGCGCTGCGCCGTCCGCGCTACAAAGTGACGATCGCGGCGGGTGAAGGCGAAGACGAGCGCGTGATCGTGATCGAGGCCGTGGCATGACCGTTCTCGCGCTCGATGCATGCGGCCGCTTTTCCGTGGCGGCAATTCAACGCGGCGGCGAGACGTTGTACGCCACAGGCACGGCGGGGCGAGGCGCCGTGCGCTCGGTGTATTCGAGCGTCGATCTCTCTCTGGAGCGGGCCGGGGTGAAGCCCGCCGAACTTAACGCCATAGTTCTCAACACCGGTCCCGGCTCATGGACCGCGACGCGCATCGCCGTCACTTATTGCGCCGCCTTAGCATTCGGCGCCGGCGTGCGCGTGTTTGGCGCGTCGGGCTTCGACATTGGCCGGCGTCTCGACGCGGCCGGCGTCGCGTTCATCGATCAACTTGGCAAGACGGTGGCGGAGGGCGATGCCGCGCCGGGCTTCACTGTCAATCTATTCGCCGACGTTGACGCGGAGACCTATCTTGAAACACGGCGCGCGTGGCTCGGTGAAATGCTGAAGCTCGGCCATGAAAAGTTCGCGGCGGGCGAAGTCGGCGATCCGCTGGAATTGCGCACCACTTATTTCCAGGAATTTCTCACGGGAGCGAAGCGCTGATGGGCCTCGTTCTCGGCATCGAAACAGCGTGCGACGATACAGCGGCGGCCGTGGTCGATGCTGACTTCAAGGTGCGCTCCAGCGTCGTGTGGGGTCAGAAGCAGACGCATGAAGCCTTTAACGGCGTCGTGCCCGAACTCGCGGCGCGCCGCCACGCTGAAGTGATCATGAAAGTGGTGAAGCAGGCGCTCGATGAAGCGCGCGTGAGTCTGAGCGATATCTCCGCGATAGCCTGCAACAACCAGCACGGACTGATCCGCTCGGTCGTCGTGGGCGTGTCCACCGCGCGCGGCTTGGCGGTGTCGCAAGCCTTGCCGCTCATCCCGGTGCATCACGTCGAAGCGCACATCTTTTCGGCGATCATGACCAATCCCGATCTGTTCAACGAACACATCTGCCTTGCTGTGGCGGGCGGCCACAATGCGCTGATCCACGTGCACGGCATGGGCGACTATGAAGTGATCGGCCGCACGCTCGACGACAGCGCTGGCGAAGCGTTCGATAAGGTCGGCTCGTATCTCGGCTTGCCGTTTCCAGCCGGCGCGCAAGTGGATGCGCTGGCGCGCAAGGGCAACGCGCGCGCCTATGCGTTTCCGCGTCCGAAGCTGAAGGACGGCACGCTCAATTTCAGCTTCAGCGGCTTGAAGACGCCGGTGCGCATGGTGGCGGAGAAACTGCAATCACAGGACGGCGCGCCTGATGTTGCGGCGAGCTTCGAGCGTGCTGTAGTGGATGTGTTGGTGGCGAAGACGTTGGCCGCCGCCGAGCAGCGCGGCGTGGCACGTGTGAGCGTCGCGGGCGGCGTCGCCTGCAACACGTTGCTGCGTGAGGAATTGCCGCGCGAGGCCGCCAAACGCGGTATTACAGTGACGCTGACGCCGCCAAAGCTCTGCACCGACAATGCCGCGATGGTAGCCGGTTTGGCGCAATACAAGCTGCGCGAAGGCGCGCAAAGCACGCTTGATCTTGACGCCACGCCGAATGCGCCGCTCGGTATGCGCGCCGCCAATTATCGGCCCAACCAAGCGGGCTGATGCTTTCGTCTTGATCCGCACGCAGGCGGCGTTACCCCTGATCGGAAGGGGAGAACCATGACGCACCTCAGCCGCCGCCGCTTCGGACAGCTTTCACTCGCCGCACTCGCGGCGGGTTGCGCGCGTACCACTGGCGCGCCCGATCTGCTGATCTTCGGCGGGCCGATCTATACCGGCGTCGCGGCCACGCCGCGTGTCGAAGCTTTGCGCATCAGCGAAGGCCGGATTCTCTTTGCCGGCGCGCTGGATGAGGCGCGTAGCGGCGCGCGTGGCGTGCGCGAAATCGATCTCGGCGGCGCGGCGGCCTTTCCGGGTTTCACCGATGCGCACGTCCATCTGACCGGCGTCGGCGCGCAAGCCATGTTGCTCGATCTTGTCGGAGTCGAGTCGATCGCGGCGATGCAACAGCGTTTGCGCGACTATGCGAGTGCGAATCCAACCGGCCCGATCAATGGCCGCGGCTGGATCGAAACGCATTGGCCGGAGCGCCGCTTCCCCACTCGTGCCGACCTCGACGCAGTAGTCAGCGATCGTCCTGTGGTGTTGGAGCGCATCGATGGTCACGCCATCGTCGCCAACAGCGCGGCGCTCACTCTGGGCGGTATAGAGAGTGGGACACCCGATCCCGCGGGCGGTCGCATTGAGCGTGATGCGTCCGGCGCGGCGACTGGCATGCTGATCGACAATGCCGCCAGCCTGGTGCAGTCGCGCCTGCCTGCGCCGACATCTGCAATGATGCGCGAGGCCCTGTCGCGCGGGGCCCAGCTCTACGCCTCGCGTGGCTGGACCGGCGTCTGCAATATGAGCACAAGCGGCGCGGAAGCGCAGTTTTTCGCCGATTTGGCGGCGACCGATGACTTGCCGCTGTGGGCAAATCTCTACTTAACGCCCGACGATTCTGCGTCCGTTTTCGAACGCGGGTCTTATGTCGATGACAGCGGGCAAGTCCATGTCCGGGGCGTGAAGCTCTACATGGATGGCGCGCTCGGTTCGCGCGGGGCAGCATTGTTGGAGCGCTATAGCGACGCGCCGAGCGATGGTCTCTTGGTGACCTCCGACGAGGACTTGCGTGCGATCCTGCGCCGCGCCCGAGAGCGCAACGTGCAAGTCGCCACCCATGCCATCGGCGATCGCGGCAATCGGCTGGTGCTCGACGCCTATCGCGATACCTTCGCTGACAACGCCGAGGCTTTGCGCGCAGCGCGCTGGCGGATCGAGCATGCGCAGGTGATAGCGCCGGAAGATTTGCCGCGCTTTGCGGCGATGGGGGTTATCGCGTCGATGCAGCCTTCGCACGCCATTAGCGATCTGCACTTTGCGCCCTCGCGGCTTGGCGCAGGCCGTCTTGGTGGCACCTATGCCTGGAAGGCGTTGCTCGACTCCGGCGCGATCCTTGCCGCTGGCAGCGACGCGCCGGTCGAGCGCGGCGATCCGTTGATCGAGTTCTACGCCGCCGCTCATCGCCACGACCTCAACGGCTTCGCTGGTCCCGACTGGCATCCCGAACACACGCTGAGCCGCGCCCAAGCGCTGGCCATGCTGACCACTGGCGGGGCCTATTCGGCCTTTGAGGAGGGGGAGCGCGGCGTGTTGGAGGTCGGCAAACGGGCGGACGTCAGCGTCTTTTCCGTCGACCTCCTGGAAGCGCCTCCGGAAGCGATTCCAACGGCACAGGCCGTCCTCACCGTGTGCGGCGGGCGCATCACGCACTCGACCCTATGACCCGGCGGTCTTTGCGGCGCCCCGGACACACCCCCTGAGCGAACCTGTCCCTATTTGACGAGAGGGGCCTTGCCAATGGGGGGCGTTTCTGCGTTATTCTTGAAAAAGACACCGGTGGCAAAATCAAAGATAACGGTGTCATAGGGAAGAAACGCGGCTTTTAGGGTTGGGGCCAACGCTGCCCCTCCGCCTGGGCCTACCGGGGAGGGACCGTCATGGCGGCGAAGAAATCATCGAAGAGCTTTTGGGGCTGGAGCGGCGCATCGTTGATCGCCCTCGGCATGGCCGTTGGATTGCCGGCTGGCGCGGCCTACGCCCAAGACGAAGAAGAAGAGATCGTCATCACCGGCTTCCGCGGCTCGCTGGAAGCGGCGATCGACGTCAAGCGCGAGGAAACGGGCGCCGTCGATGTGATTCTGGCGGAAGACATCGCCGACTTTCCTGACTTGAACCTTTCGGAGTCGATCCAACGCATTCCAGGCGTCGCCATCACGCGCGACGCTGGTGAAGGCCGCCAGATTTCGGTGCGCGGTCTCGGCGCTCAATTCACCCGCGTCCGCATCAACGGCATGGAAACGTTGGCGACCACCGGCGGCACCGACGCTGTCGGCGGCACCAATCGCGCGCGCTCGTTCGACTTCAACGTTTTCGCCTCGGAACTCTTCAACTCAATCACCGTGCGCAAGAGCGCGTCGGCGGAAGTGGAAGAAGGCTCGCTCGGCGCGACCGTCGATCTGCAGACGGCGCTGCCATTCGACTATGACGGCTTCACCATGGCCGCGTCCGGCCAGCTGCATTACAACGATCTCTCGGAAAGCACCGATCCGCGCATGGCGTTCCTGATCGCCAATCGCTGGGGCAATATCGGCGCGCTGTTGTCGGTCGCTTACAGCGAGCGCAACTCGCTCGAAGAGGGCGCGAGCACGGTACGTTGGCAGAACGGCACTGGATCGGGCGCAGGATTTGGCTCGGAAACCACCGGCTATACGCTCGCCGAGCTGAACGCCGCATTTCGTCCGCGTCTGCCGCGCTACGATGTGTATGAACACGAGCAAGAACGTCTCGGTGTCACCGGCGCGCTGCAATGGCGCCCGACCAACGCCACTGAGATCACGCTAAGTGCGCTTTACGCGAATTTTGAAGGCACGCGCAGCGAGTCGTTTTTGCAGGCCCCGGTGTTCAGCACCAACGGCGCCTCGGGTATCGGGGGCGTCACGGTCACCGATGCTCAAATCCAGGGCAGCTCACTCGTGTATGGCGTCTTCAACGGCGTCGATATCCGCTCGGAATTGCGTTTCGACGAACTGTCGACGGAGTTCACGCAGCTGAGCTTGAACATTGAGCATGACTTCTCTGATCGTCTGCGTTTCCGTGGCATGGCCGGTACGGCGGAATCCGACCACCAGAATCCGGTGCAGACGACGCTGTTGTTCGATGCCAATAACATCAATGGCTACACGTATGATTATCGCGGCGACAACCGCCTGCCACTGATCACGTACGGCGCCACCAATTTGACCGCGCCGTCGACCTGGACGCTTTCGCAAATTCGTTTGCGTCCGCAGACTGCGCTCAACACCTATGAGACGATCAGCGGCGATCTTGAGTTCGACGTGACCGAGATATTCACGCTGACCGGCGGTCTCAACTGGCGCAGCTATGAGTTCGAGACGACTGAACTTCGGCGCTCGAACGGCACCAGTTCCAATCAAGAAGGCGTAATTCCCGGTTTCGCGTCGGGCACGCCGATCGGAAACTATAGCTACATTATGAACCTGAGTGGCCGCGGTCTCGACTTGCCGGCTGGCTTGGCGACGGCTTGGTTGGTGCCTGATGTCGGCGCGGCGGCATCGCTCTGGAATCTCTACGACACCTCGGTGTTCCCCATGGGCATCGAGCCGGCGCTCGGCAACAACAACTCGATTGGCGAAGACACGATGGGCGGGTACGTCCAACTTGATTGGTCGAGTACTGAAGGGCGCTTCCGCGGGAATTTCGGCGTGCGCTATGTTGAAACTGACCAGACAAGTACTGGCTATACGCTCAGTGGCGGTGTGCCCGTGCTCTCGACTGTCGACCGCACCTATACGAACACGCTGCCGTCGATGAACATGGTGTTTGAGCCCGTTGACGATCTGCTCCTCCGATTTGCGGCGGCGCAAGTGTTGTCGCGGCCTAACTTGGGCTTTCTCGCGCCGGGCGCGGCGGTGAGCGTCAGCGGCGCCAATCGCACGGTGACCGCCGGCAATCCCGAACTCGAGCCTACCACCGCCGATGCGTATGACTTCAGCGCCGAATGGTACTTCACTGACGGCGGCTTGCTGTCGGCGGCGTACTTCCACCGCGACATCGACTCGTTCATTCAGACCGTGCGCGAGACCCGGCCGTTCACCGGAAACTCTCTCGGCCTCCCTGACAGTGTGGCGACAGCTGCGTGCGGCATGACCGTGGGTTGCGACGCCAGCGTCGACTGGAACTTCAACTTGCCGCGCAACACGCCTGGCGGCCCAGTCAGCGGCTTTGAAATCGGCCTGCAGCTGCCATTCTTCTGGATGGAAGGCTTCTGGTCGAACTTCGGTGTGCTGGCCAACTACACGCGCATCCTCGAAGCCGACGTCCAGTACGTGGATGGCCTTGGCAACCCGACCCTCACTGGTCCGTTGCTGCAGCTCTCCGACCGCTCGTGGAACGGCACCGTCTACTACGAAGACGATCGCTTCAGCGCTCGCGTGTCAGCCGCCTATCGCAGCGCCTATCCGACGACGCTGCCGGGCCGCAATGGCAACGCGACGGAAGAGACAGCGGACACGCTCAACATCGATACGTCAGCCCGTTGGAACATCAACGACAACTTCTCGCTGACCTTCGAAGGCGTGAACCTGACAGACGAAGTGAACGATCAGTACCTGACGCCGGACGATCGTCTGTCGTTCTATCACCACTACGGCCGCTCGTTCTTCCTGGGCTTCCGTTACACGAACTAATTCCTCCAAGCATCGGACTTAATTGGGCGTCGGCTTTATGCCGGCGCCCTTTTCTTATGTGCCGAAGGCGGCGCGTGCGGCTTGGTCGAGGCCGGGGGGAGAGAGGGGGCCGTGTTCGAGCATGGCGGTGTGGAAGCGCTGCAGGCTGAAGCGATCGCGCGTCTCCCGGCGCGTGCGCTCGCGGAGATCCTCGATGTGCAGCGCCGCTAGGCCCTGTGCGGTGTAGAAGCCCGGCTGCACGCAAAAGCGCAGCACGTCTTCTTCGATGCTCACGAACGCGATGCTTTCGCCCTGTAACTGCTGCATCTGAGCGATGGCATGCTCGCGGCTCCAGTGCAGCGCGTGCACTCCTGTATCCGCGACCACGCGCGCCATGCGGAACAGCATCCATTGCAGATAGCCGATGCGGCCGAGCGGATCGCCTTCAAACGCGCCGTGTTCGGCTGCAAGGACTTCAGCGTAGGTTGACCAGCCTTCGAGATAGCCGTTGGCATAGCGCTCTTGCAGCATCGGCACGCTAGCAGCGTTAGCGAACGGCGCCTGGTAGATGTGACCCGGGATGAGTTCGTGATGGACGACGCTTGGTAATGTCCAGCTGGCGCGCGGCGCGCTCAGGTCGACTTCGTAGGCCGTGCCGCGCCTGCGGCCGGCGGCGCCATTGGCTTCCAGATTGGCGGGGAGGCGGCGCATGTCCGCCGGCGTTGTCGCCGCATCTGCGATGACATCGGCCAGCAACACACGAACGCGCGCCAGTCGCTCAGCCATCTCAGCGACGGCGCGATCCTTGCCGGCGTCGTCTGATGAATAGAGAAATCGCGGATCGCGGGCTAAGGCGCGCAGCCGCTCTCCGACGCCGCCTCGGGTCAGCCCTTGAGCGCGCAGAAGTGTGTCAGCTTCGGCCTGTAAATCGCGACAGCGATCCAGCGCGCGCTCGTGCGCTGCGCGCGGATCGACCGGTGCGCCGAGATGGAACTGCAGCGCTGCGCCGTAGAAATCGTCACCATCGGGCAGGCGCCACATGCCTGGGTCGCTGCCGGCGCGGGCGCGCAGCGCTTGAACGGCCTCCAGCTGGCGCTGTAGCGCTTCGGCAAGCTCGCGCTCATTGCCGCGTTCAGCCACGCGCTGTGCTGCCTGCGCCACTGCGGGCTCGGTCGAGGCGAGCGCGAAGTCCGGCGCGATCACGCCGCGATCGGCGTCGGCTAGCATCTGGCGCGTCTCGCGATCGACCGCGCGCACCAGCGTGCGGAAATAGTCATCGGGGCGCAGTTCGGCCGCGCGGCGGTAGGCGCCGTAGCGGTGCGTGACGGCATAGGGGTTGCCGGTGCGGCCCCAGCGCATGCGCGCCAAGTCCGCGTCTGCCTCGGCGCCGGGCAGGATGGCTTCGTACAAGATGCGTCCGCGCGGCGAGAGGCGCGAGGCATCGTAGCGGCGGAGCAGGAAAGCGCGGCTGCTTCGTGATCGATCCGCCAAGCGCTCGACAAGCGCGCGGAAGTCGTCGTCAGCGCTGTTCGCGCTTTGCGCGTGCGCGCTCGCGCCGCTGGCGAGGAGGGCTGCGCCGCTCATAAGCAGCGTGCGTCGGTCGATGTTAGGGTGAATGCGCATCCGGAATAAGGATACGCGATCTCTCAGCCCCGCGCACCGCGTAGGGTTAGCGAAACCGGCCGAAAATGTGGCTTAAGCCGCTGCGACGCCCGAGGTAACCGTGGCGGTCGCACCAGCTTCCTGCGGATCGCGCAGCACGTAGCCGCGGCCCCAGACCGTCTCGATGTAGTGCTCACCACCGGTGGCGGCCGCCAACTTCTTGCGCAGCTTGCAGATGAACACGTCGATGATCTTCAGTTCGGGCTCGTCCATGCCGCCATAGAGATGGTTCAAGAACATCTCTTTCGTCAGCGTGGTGCCTTTGCGGAGCGAGAGCAGCTCCAGCATTTGGTATTCTTTGCCGGTCAGGTGGACGCGGTGGCCGGTGACTTCGACCGTCTTCGCATCGAGATTGACCGTGATGTCGCCCGTTTTGATGACGGAATGAGCGTGGCCCTTGGAGCGGCGAACGATCGCGTTGATGCGGGCGATCAGCTCGTCCTTATTGAAGGGCTTGGTCATGTAGTCGTCAGCGCCGTAGCCGAGGCCGCGGACCTTGGTGTCGATGTCGGCGGTGCCAGAGAGGATCAGGATGGGGGTGTTCACCCGCGCCACCCGGAGCTGCTTCAGCACGTCATAGCCGTGCATATCGGGCAGCGTCAGGTCGAGTACGATGATGTCGTAATCGTAGAGCTTGCCAAGGTCGATGCCTTCCTCGCCGAGATCGGTCGAGTAGATATTGAATCCTTCGGACTTGAGCATCAGCTCGATGCCCTGCGCTGTCGCGCTATCGTCCTCGATCAACAAGACTCGCATTACTTGCTCCCCGTCGGCGCAACGCCTCGGCAACGTTAATCCACAGAATCATAATCATATTCCGCGTAACCAACAGGTTAACGGCGGTAAGAATTATTACCTGTGCGCTTGCCGAGATATCGTTGACCCGCCCTTCATCAGCTTCGTTAAGACGTGTGAATCGGAATTCGAGTCGCGTGGCAAGCGCTAGATGCTGCGCATAAATCGATCGCAAGCAGTTGATCTTGAATCGGCTTACCAATGAGGCGTGTAAACTACGCGCGCGGCGTTAGGTTTTGATTCACCATACGCTCTGCAGAAGTTGTGGGAAAACTCAGTGAGCGCGATGCCGTCGCTTCTTTCCAAACTAGCAGCAGAAATTGATCAACTCGATCCGCGCCGCTTCGAGGGGCGCGTGACTGGTTTGTCAGGTTCCCTCGTCGAAGTGACTGGCCCAATGGATGCGCTTTCGCTCGGCGCGCGCGCGACGGTGCAGGGCGCCCGCACGGCGCGGGGCGAGATTGTCGGCTTTCGTGGTGATCGCGCACTGCTCGCGCCCTACGACCCGATCGAGTCCATTCGTCCTGGCGCGCGCGTGCTGTTGGAAGGCGCCGCGCCGATGGTGCGGCCGTCGAAAGCGTGGCTTGGGCGCGTGATCGATTGCTTCGGCAATCCCGTCGATGGCGCGGGCCCGTTGCCGCACGGCATGAAACCGCATTTGGTGCGTGCAGCGCCGCCATCTGCGCACGACCGTTCGCGTGTTGGCGGGCGGCTCGATGTCGGCGTGCGTGCGCTCAACATTTTTGCGGCCCTCTGTCGTGGTCAGCGCATGGGCGTTTTCGCGGGCTCTGGCGTTGGCAAGTCGGTGCTGATGTCGATGCTGGCGCGCGGCGCCAATGCCGATGTGATCGTCATTGGCCTCGTCGGCGAGCGCGGGCGCGAAGTCAAAGAGTTCATCGAGGATACGTTGGGCGAAGAGGGCCGTCGGCGTTCCGTCGTCGTCGTGGCGACGTCCGATGAGAGCGCTGCACGGCGGCGTCTTGCACCCCACATGGCGAGCGCTGTCGCGGAACACTTCCGCGACGAAGGACTCGACGTGTTGCTGCTGGTCGACTCGGTCACGCGTTTTGCGATGGCGCAGCGTGAGATCGGTCTGGCCGTGGGCGAGCCGCCGACGACGAAAGGCTACACACCGTCCGTGTTCGCCGAACTGCCCAAGCTGCTCGAACGCGCTGGCCCCGGTCATGAAGGCGAAGCCGGGTCGATCACGGCGCTCTTCACCGTGCTCGTTGATGGTGACGATCACAATGAGCCGATCGCCGACGCCGTGCGTGGTATTCTCGATGGCCACATCGTCATGGAGCGCGCGATCGCGGAGCGCGGACGCTATCCGGCGATCAATGTGCTGAAATCGATCTCGCGCTTGATGCCGATGTGCCATACGCCGGAAGAGAACGCGCTCGTCGGACGCGCCCGCGCGATGCTCAGTCTGTACGGCGAGATGGAAGAGCTGATCCGGATCGGCGCTTACAAATCAGGCGCCGATCCGAACGTTGATGAAGCCGTGCGTGTGCGCGGCGCGCTGGAGGCAGTGCTTTCGCAACAGCGCGATGAACATTGCAGCATCAAGGATGGCTTTGCCATGCTGGCTGAGGCGTTGGCATGAAATCTCTCCGCACTTTGCTGAAGCTCGCCAATCGCGATCTGGAAACGCTGCGTCGGGAAATGGCGGCGCTGATCGAACGTCAAAGCGCGCTTGAACACCGCATCGCCGGCCACGACCAGACGATCGCGCAAGAACAAGTACTCGCGCAGCGCGACTATGAAGCGAGCCGCGTCTTCGGCGGTTACGCCGCCGCCGCGATCCAGCGCCGCCGCGCCATGGTCAGCGAAGGCGCCATGATCGCCGCCGATATCGAGCGCCTGCGTGCTCTCATCACAGCGGCGCACGTCGAAGCGCGCAAGTTCGAGCGGCTGATCGAACTGGAAGAAGCGCGCGCCAAAGTGAAGGCTGAGCAGCGCGAAAGCGCCGAACTCGATGACTTCGCGACAATGCGCGCGGCGCGAGCGCGACCTTCGGCGTCGTAAGACGCCTTAAGCGAGTACAATCATGGCGCCGAACCCGAGCGCACCTGAGCCAAGCGCGCCGCGCTTCGATTGGCGCATCTATATTCCGAAGTCGATCACGGTGATCGCCCAGGAAGGGTATCGCTTCGCCGATTTTCGCGCCGACGCCCTTGCCGGTCTGACCGTCGCCATCGTCGCGCTGCCTCTGGCGATGGCGATCGCCATCGCATCCGGCACGACGCCGGACAAAGGTCTGATTACCGCGGTCATTGCGGGTTTCCTTATCTCCGCGCTTGGTGGTTCGCGTTTTCAGATCGGCGGCCCCACTGGCGCCTTCATCGTTGTCGTTTACGGGATCATCCACACGCACGGCTTTGACGGGCTCGTGCTGGCGACGATTATGGCGGGTGGGCT
>QBMO01000190.1 GCA_003242075.1 Alphaproteobacteria bacterium | reverse complement strand
CGCGGACGACAAAACGACGCCGCTTCAGTGATGTAGTTTTGCACCGGCGCGCACAGTGTCGCGATCGGTGACAGTCGGGAAAGCGCGCTACAGAAGCTGCGGAGCTCTGGGATGGCTTTCCAGCGAACTCAGAATGGCGGAACTTGTTTTTTTCGCGAGGTGCAGCCTGGTCGCGAACTTGACGCCTTCTTCGTCACATCATGGCACGGAGGCATGGTGTGTCTTGTGTCGCGGAACGAGCGTGTTGAAGAGCTGATTTGGGCATTCCAGCCGGTTTCTCTTTGAAGTCGAGTCGGCCCTGGATCAGGATCAGCTGGGCGGGCGAGAAGTCGGGACCGCACGCGTCTCTGCGATCAGGGCTTCTATTTGAGCTGCGGTCAGCGCTTCGAGATCGCGGCCGGCGGCAGTGGAGGCATTCTCATCGCCGTTCCTTCGCCTGCAATGCGGTACCCGTCCTCACGCCAAGCTAGGATGAAATAGAACGGCGCCGCGATATTGCCGGCCTCCGTGATGACCGCGAGCGATTTGCCGTCCTCACAGCTGTAAACCAGCCAAGGTGTGCCGCCGAACGCCCTATGCACAGGGCCGACGTCACATCTCATCGGCTGTTGTGCGTGCGCCCCGTTAACGGGAAGCGCCATGAGCAAAGCCGCAATGGCCACGATGAACTTCATGGCCGCGTCCTAACGATCTTCCTCTGCGATCACTAGGCTCAAAATCAGAAGCAGGGTGTAAGGCAAGATAAAGGGCGTCCTGTCGGACGCCGGAATCCCCTGCGACACAGGGAAATTTGCTCGCTCGCGCATCCAACGCGCACCCTTCTAGTAGGGTGTGGTGCGCAAAGGGTGCCAGTTACCCAGCGCGCTTTTTGGCTTTGCTGCGCTTTGGCTTTGCGTTGAGCAGCCTCGCGCCTGTGCCGCCGCCGTTCGTGATCTCCACGCCATACGCTGTGAAGGCGTCGACAATTTTCTGCTCAGTGCTCGCGAAAGCCGGCCGCTTACCGCTCTCGTAGGTAGCGACGGTCGCGCGTCCGATCCCCGCGTAGTGCGCCAGGTCGTCAATTGTCCACTCAATGAGCGCCCGCGCTGCACGGCACGCGGCGGGGGTCAGCTGGGCCATAGGCGCGAATCCAAAACGATCACAAAATTATAATCCCGCTTGACGCGTCTCGTCAAAACGATCATATTATGATCGTTTACCACTCTGGCTCGTTTGAATGGGTTTTGAGCAACGGGAAAGCCGTCATGTCTGTCGTAACTCGCCGAGAAATCGTCGCTGGCGCCGCAGCATTATCCTTTGCTGACTCTCAGCCGAGCGCCGCACTTCTCAGTCCGTCCGGACCTGGTGTTGATCGGGTGCTGGCGGCGCTGTGGCGGCATTTTCTCGAAGAGGACGCTCGCTTGGCCGCCGCTTGGGAGGCCGTTGACCGCGCTCAATGCAGCGATGACCAACTCGCAGGGAGACTATTTGATAGAGCCGACGCAATCGGCCACGAACACGACCACATTGTCCGACGCATCGCCGCGCAACCATCAGCGTCCTGGCATGGGGTCACCATCAAGCTGCTGACGTGGCGACGGACCGCCGCTCTCAGTGAGTTCAATCTACCAGACGCCGACGCGGCGCTTGCGTTCTCCGCCTATCTCGACGCGCTGCGCTTGAGCGGCGTTGCAGGTTCGCCAGACGACACGACCATCGCGCGTCTCGCACTTCGTGATCCAGATTCAGCAGGAGAGGCGCCATGACACGCGCACCGAGCGATATTACATCGAGCGAACAGCCGCTCTCGCTTGACCGCATCCCAGACGACGCGGCGCTGCTGGAGCAAGTGCTTCAACACTATCAGGCCGCGCTCAAGGAAAGCCCCGAAGCTATCGCTTATCTGCAAAAGCGTGGATTGGACGACCCTCAGCTCATCGAATATTTCCGGCTTGGTCTGGCCAACCGCACGCTCGGCTATCGCTTGCCGCAGGCCAATCGCCGCGCGGGCGCTGAATTGCGCGGTCGCTTGCAAATGCTGGGCGTTCTCCGCGAGAGCGGCCATGAGCATCTGTGGGGCTCGCTGGTTATTCCAGTTTTGGGCGCGGACGGCGCGATCCAGCAAATGTACGGCCGCAAGATCACCGAAGGCTTGCGCAAAGGCACGCCGCTTCACGTCTTCCTGTCTGGGAGTTGTGATGTTGTGTTCAACGAACGAGGGATCGCTGGATCGGAAGACATCATCCTCTGCCGCTCCTTGATCGACGCCCTCACTTTTTGGCGCCATGGCCTGCGCCATGTGACTGCGCTGTTGGAGGAACGAGCGGGTCCAGTCTTGCTTCAGCGCCTCGCCCAAGCGCGGCGCGTGCTCATAGCGTTCCGGCGCGATGACGCCAATGACGATGCGTCGGCGGCAATTGTGGGCGGACTGGCGGAACAGGGCGTTGCAATTTATCGCGTGCGCTTCCCGCAAGGCATGGACGCCAACGAGTACGCGCGCTCGATCGATGATCCGGCGGCGGCGCTCACACGCCTCGTACGTAACGCAGAATGGATCAAAGGTGGCGATGCGCCCGGCGCAACGGCGCCGGCGGCATCACCCTTACCAGCGCTCTCGCGTCCTATCGCAGCGGCTGAGGTCAACGCCGCCGACGTGATCATCCGCCTCGGCGCGAGAATCTGGCGCGCGCGAGGCCTAGCGAAAAACACCAACGTAGATGCGCTCAAGG
>QBMO01000018.1:35935-36442 GCA_003242075.1 Alphaproteobacteria bacterium | reverse complement strand
GCGCGGCACGCTCGATATGCGCATTGTCGGCCAACTGACGCCCGCGCGCCTCGCCGCCACTGTCGATGCCACCTCGACCGACGGCCTGGTCGCGCATTTCGAAGCAGATGCGCCCGTCGTCACCAGCGCTGCGCCCATCCGCATCGCGCTCGCGCCGGAGCGACGCGGGCGCGCCACTTGGCGCGTGACCGGCCCAGCGGACAGCTTGTGGGCGGCAGCGCGGCTGCCGGATCAATCGCTGCAAGGCCAACTGAACGGCGAAGGCGAGCTTGAGTTTGGCGCGGGCTATCTCTCCGGCGACGGCTACATCGAAATCGTCGATGGCAGGTTTGAGGACAAGCTCACCGGCGTCACCCTTGTCGATCTCGACGCGCGCGTCGCCATCGACAATCGCGGCGTCACCATCGAGAACTTCACCGCATCCGGCCCGCGCGGCGGCCGCCTCACCGCCACAGGCGGCAGCGACTCCAACCGCGAAGGCACGATCACGGCGACCGGCAACGACAT
>QBMO01000018.1:35264-35925 GCA_003242075.1 Alphaproteobacteria bacterium | reverse complement strand
GGCCCGATGCGCGCGCTGTCGCCAGCGGCGAACTGACTTTAACGTGGGAAGGCCTGCACTCTGCGCTCAGCGGCGAACTCAACATCACCGAAGCCGAAATCGATATCGCGACCAATCCCGAAGCCGGCATCCCAACGCTCGATGTCATCGAGATCAACCGGCCGAACGATTTCGACGAAACCGAAGAGGAAGAGGTCGCCGAAGCAACGCGGCGCAATGGCGCGACCACTTTGGACGTGCGTGTGCGGGCGCCGGGGCGCGTGTTCACACGCGGGCGCGGCGTCGACGCGGAATGGTCGCTTGACCTGCATCTCCAGGGCACATCGAACAATCCGCTCCTGTTCGGCGAGGCGCGCGCCATACGCGGCACGCTCGCTCTCTCCGGCCAGCCGTTCGAGATCGAGGACGCGCGCATCGTGTTCCGCGGCGATCCACTCGACGCACAGATCGATCTCACCGCCGCGCGCGACACCGCCGATCTCTCCGCCCGCATCCGCTTGACCGGCACCGCGCGCGATCCGGAGGTGACGTTCTCCAGCGATCCAGCGCTGCCGGAGGACGAAATCCTGCCGCAAATCCTGTTCGGCCGCTCCGTCGAAGATCTTTCAGGGTTCGAAGCCGCGCAGCTGGCTGCGAGTTTGGCTGCGCTCAGCGGCCGCGC
>QBMO01000018.1:32083-35219 GCA_003242075.1 Alphaproteobacteria bacterium | reverse complement strand
ATCGCTTCAACGTGCGCCAAGACGAAGACGGCGGCTTCCTTGTCGCCGGCGGCGTCTATCTGACGCGCAACGTCTATGTCGAAGTCGCGCGCACCGGCCTCGGCCAAGCGCAAACCCGCGTCGAATACACCATCCGCCCTCGCTTGGTGCTGATCACCAGCTTCCTCGGCAATGGCGATCAACGCGTTTCACTGCGCTGGCGGCGTGAAACGGATTGAAGGCAGTGGGCATTAGGCAGTACGCAGTAGCCGGGCGCGGGGCTTTTCCCATTGCCTACTGCCCACTGCCTACTGCCTCCCCATGAAATTCCTCGACCAAGCAAAAATCTACATTCGCTCCGGCAATGGCGGCGCGGGGGCGGTGTCTTTTCGCCGTGAGAAGTTCATCCCGTTTGGCGGGCCGGACGGCGGCGACGGCGGCAAGGGCGGCGACGTTTGGATCGAAGCCGCCGACGGCCTCAACACGCTGATCGATTACCGCTACCAGCAGCACTATAACGGCAAGACCGGCGGTCACGGCATGGGCCAGAACCGCCACGGCGCCGATGGCGAAAGCGTCATCCTGCGCGTGCCGACCGGCACGCAGGTGCTCGACGAAGACAAAGAAACCATCATCGCCGATCTCGACAAAGCCGGCATGCGCGTGCTGCTCGCCAAAGGCGGCAATGGCGGCTTCGGCAACGCTTATTTCAAATCGTCAGTGAACCAGGCGCCGCGTCACGCCAATCCCGGCCTCGACGGCGAAGAGCGCACGTTGTGGCTCCGCCTGAAATTGATCGCCGACGCCGGCCTCGTCGGCATGCCCAATGCCGGCAAGTCGACGTTTCTGCGCTCGGTGAGTTCAGCGACACCAAAGGTCGCCGACTATCCGTTCACGACGTTGCACCCGCATCTTGGCGTCGTCTCCATCGGCGAAAGCGAGCGCTTCATCATGGCCGACCTTCCCGGCCTGATCGAAGGCGCAGCGGAAGGCACGGGCCTGGGCACCCGCTTTCTCGGCCACGTTGAACGCTGCGTCGCACTCGTGCACTTGATCGACATCACACAAGACGATGTCGAAGAAGCCTACCGCACCGTGCGCCATGAACTGGAAGAGTACGGCGAAGGCGTCGCCGAAAAGCCTGAGATCATCGCGCTCAACAAAGTCGATGCGCTGACGCCGGAAGACGCACAGGCCAAGCGCGATGCCTTTGCGGAAGCCATCGGCAAGGACGTGCGGTTGGTCTCGGGCGTATCGGGCGCGGGCGTGCGCGAACTGGTCAACGAAATCGCGGCGATGCTGCGTGATCGGCGGAGCGAGGAAGCCGCAGAATTGGAAGCAGACGAGGATTGGGCGCCTTAGCCCAGCGCCGCCTGTGCTCTGCGGCGCGCTTCAGCGCCTTCTCGCGGATCGAGCCCGAGCAAATCTGTGACGCGCCGCATCATCGCGTCTTCATGTTTCTCGCGCTCGGCATCCGCCAACACAACGCGCCACAGCGCTTCAATCACTGGCGCGCGTTCCTCATAAGGAATGCCGGCTTTGATCAGCGACGTGAACTTGTACATGTCGTTCGACGCCGCCTCCGCCGTTTCCCCTTGCGCGCGCAATGATGCGGCGGCTTCGGCGGAGAGACCGTAACGCTCGCTTAGCACGCGATCGATCTGAGCGCGTTCGGCCTCGGCATAGTCATGGTCAGCATGGGCGGCGAGCACCAGAAGCGCGGCCACGGCGATGCGCTGATCTTCCGGCGCCAGAGCGCCGCCCTCTTCGGGCTTTCCCTTTAGTCTTTTGAGCAAATCGGCGAGCATGAGCGTGACCTAGAGCCTCCCTGCACCGGCGGCAAGAACGGCCTGTCACAATCGCTGCCACCGGGTACTATGGCGGCACACATGGCCTCCCCACTCGCCACAGCCAAACGCATCGTGCTGAAGATCGGTTCAGCATTGCTGGTCGATCCCGCGACCGGCGAACCCGCGCGCGCGGGGTTGAACGCTTTGGCCGATGATGTCGCCGCCGCGCGCGGCGACGGCAAACAGGTGCTGATCGTCTCCTCCGGCGCGATCGCGCTGGGCCGGCGCGTGCTGGGGTTGATGCAAACCAAGCGCCTGGAAGAGAAGCAGGCCGCCGCCGCCGCGGGGCAAGCGCGGCTGATGGCGGCCTATGAAGCTGCGTTCGCGCGCCACGGCATTCCCGTCGCGCAAGCTTTGCTGACCCCGGACGATACCGAGCGCCGCCGCCGCTGGCTGAATGGCCGCGCCACGTTGGAAACGTTGCTCAAACTCGGCGCCGTGCCGATCGTCAATGAGAACGACACCGTTGCCACCGTTGAAATTCGCTATGGCGACAATGACCGCCTCGCCGCGCGCGCCGCGCAAATGATCTCCGCCGATGCGCTGATCTTGTTTTCCGACATTGACGGGCTTTATGAGTCCGATCCGCGCCATAGTCCGCACGCGACCTTCATTGCCGAGGTGCGCGAGATCACGCCCGCGATCGAAGCGATGGCCGGCGATCCCGGCGCGCTCGGCTCAGGCGGCATGCGCACCAAGATCGAAGCAGCCAAGATCGCCACGCGCGCGGGCTGCGCCGTCGCCATTATGAAAGGCGGCGGCGATGCGCCGCTCACAGCGCTCGCAAACGGCGCGCGCGCGACCTGGTTTTTGCCAACGGCGACACCGCAAGCCGCGTACAAGAGCTGGATCGCGGGCGCGCTGAAACCACAAGGCGATCTCATCATCGATGATGGCGCGGTGACAGCGCTCAAAGCCGGCAAAAGCCTGCTCGCGGCGGGCGTGAGCCAAGTCAGCGGCGCCTTCGAGAAAGGCGATGCGGTGCGTATCGTTAATGGCGGCCACGAAGTCGGGCGCGGGCTGGCGCGCTACGACGCTGCTGAAGCCGCGCGCATCAAGGGCCTAAAGAGCGCCGATATCGCGGCAGCACTCGGTTATGACGCAGGCGGCGTGATCGTGCATGCGGACGATTTGGTGTTGAGCTGCTAGATTGACGCCCATGGACGACGCCTCGCCCCTTCTGCGCCAAATGCTCGACATCGGCCAACGCGCCCGCGCCGCGTCGCGTGCCTTGGCCGACGCGTCTTCCGCAGCGCGCAACGCTGCGCTGACGGCAATAGCGCAAGAACTGCGCGCGGCGACCGATG
>QBMO01000018.1:31344-32073 GCA_003242075.1 Alphaproteobacteria bacterium | reverse complement strand
ATCCTGAGCGCTAACGCCCAAGACATCGCGCGCGCTAGCGAAGCCGGGCTCGGCCACGCCTTCATCGACCGGCTGACGCTCAACCCGGCGCGCTTCGACGCCATCGTGAGCGGCGTCGAGACCATCGCCGCTTTGCCCGACCCGGTCGGCGCGATTACGGAAGAATGGACACGCCCGAACGGCTTGCGCATCGCGCGCGTACGCACGCCGATCGGCGTTATCGGCATGATTTTCGAGAGCCGCCCCAATGTGGCCGCCGACGCAGGCGCGCTCGCGCTCCGCGCCGGCAACGCCATCATTCTGCGCGGCGGTTCTGACAGCGCCGCGAGCAGCGCGGCAATCGTGGCGGCTTTGCGCAAGGCGCTCGCGAGCGCGGGCTTGCCGGAAGACGCGATCCAAGTCGTTCCGAGCGCCGACCGCGCGGCAGTCGGCCACATGCTGGCCGGCCTCGGCGGCGCCATCGATGTCATCATTCCGCGCGGCGGCAAATCATTGGTGGCGCGGGTACAGAGCGAAGCGCGCGTGCCGGTGTTCGCGCATCTGGAGGGCATCTGCCACACTTACATCCACACCGATGCCGATGCGGAAAAGGCTGTAGCCATCACCGTAAACGCCAAACTCCGCCGCGTTTCCGTCTGCGGCGCGACGGAGACTTTGCTGATCGATCGCGCGGTTGCGCCATCGCTGCTGCCGCCAATCGCGGAGGCGCTCACCGCCAAAGGCTGCGCC
>QBMO01000018.1:28745-31334 GCA_003242075.1 Alphaproteobacteria bacterium | reverse complement strand
GATGCAGAGGCGCGCGCGATCATGCCGATGGCGGAAGCGACGGAGGAGGATTGGCATACTGAGTATCTCGCGGCGACGCTTTCCATCCGCATCGTTGACGGCATCGACGCCGCCATCCAACACATCGCCCAGTACGGCTCACAACACACCGAGTGCATCGTCACCGAAAACGCCAGCGCGGCCGAAACTTTCCTTCGCCGCGTCGACAGCGCCATCGTTCTGCACAACGCCTCCACGCAATTCGCCGATGGCGGCGAGTTCGGCTTCGGCGGCGAGATCGGCATCGCCACGGGCCGCCTGCATGCGCGCGGCCCAGTCGGCGCCGAGCAGCTCACCACCTTCAAATATGTCGTGCGCGGCGATGGCCAGGTGCGGCCATGAAACGGGCGCTGCCGCTCGCTTACCCCGGCATGAAAATCGGCCTCTTCGGCGGCAGCTTCGATCCGGCGCATGAGGGCCACGCCCACGTTGCCGAGACGGCGCTGAAGCGGCTCGGGCTCGACAAGGTGTGGTGGCTCGTTTCTCCGCAAAATCCGCTGAAGCCGAAATCCAGCCCGTTCGCCCAACGCATGGCTTCGGCGCTGGCGCAGGCTCATGGCCGGCACATGGAAGTCACCGACATCGAAGCGCGGCTGGGTGTCAGCTTCACCTACCAAACTCTGCGCGCGCTGAAGCGACGCTATCCGGGTGTGAAATTTTTTCTCGTCATGGGCGCCGACAACCTCGCCAACTTCCGCCGTTGGCGAAATTGGCGCGAGGTGGCCGAGGCCGTCCCGGTCGTGGTGGTGTCCCGCCCCGGCGCCGGCGCACGCCACCGGCTATCTGCGCCAAAACACTGGATTTTCCTGACCGCCCGGCATCACCGCCAATCGTCCACCGCGCTCCGGGCCGCGCGGCGCCCGCCGGTGGCGAAACCGAAGCGGAAGTGATAGCGTTCCCCCTCTCGGAGCAACCAAGGACCAAAGCACCTGTCGCCTGAAATCAAACGCGCACCGGCCGCGTCACGAGCCGTGAAACCCCCGCGTGACGCCGCTGAGCGGCCGCCGCGCGGCATTGATGTCGAAGCTGCGACGCGCGTGGTCCTCACCTCGCTCGAAGACGACAAAGCCGAAGACATCGTCACCATCGATATTCGCGGCAAGTCGTCGTTCGCCGATATGCTGGTCGTCGCCTCCGGCCGCTCGGCGCGCCACGTCGGCGCGCTGGCCGACCACATCATGCGAAAGTTGAAAGAGAGCGGCCTTAAGGACGTTCACGTTGAAGGCATGCCGCACGCCGATTGGGTGCTGGTGGATGCGGGCGACGTGGTGGTGCATCTCTTCCGGCCGGAAGTGCGCTCCTTCTATAACATTGAGAAAATCTGGGCCGGCGGCCCGGGTCCCGACCCCACACCCGTCTGACGCGTGCGCCTGCTGATCGCAGCGGTCGGGCGGCTGCGCGACGGGCCGGAAGCCACGCTCACGGCGGACTACATCGCCCGCGCGACCAACGCCGGCCGACAAATTGGCTTCAAGAGCGTCGATCTCGTCGAAGTTGAAGGTAAGCCGCCCGGCGACATGCGCGCCGAAGCCTCAGCCCTTTATCGCGCCACACCTGACGAAACGCGCAAAGTGCTCTGCGATGAACGCGGCGCCGAATGGACCTCCCGCCAGCTGGCTGAAAAGCTCGCGCGCTGGCGCGATGACGGCCAGGCCTGCACGACATTCTGGATCGGCGGCGCCGACGGAACGTCACAGAGCATTAAGGATAACGCTGATGAAAAGCTGGCTTTTGGCCGCCAAACATGGCCGCACAAGCTGGTTCGCGTGATGTTGGCCGAACAAGTTTACCGGGCTCTCATGATATTGTGCGGTACTCCCTATCACCGGGACTAGAGATTCCGGGGTTGCATTTCAGGCGAAGTGGACACCGGTTCGCCGCCCGGAAATGCAACAAAACGATATGGGTATTGGTCATGATGCGAGGCGCAAAAAGCGCCCGCGCTCTTGTCGCATGCGCGGCGGGAGCGCTTGCGGTTCTCCTGACGGGCGCAGCTGACGCCCAGACTCGCACTGTAAGCCAAGTCGAGCGCGATCGACGCGCCGAGACCGCGCGCGCCGAACGCTTGCGCGACCAAGCGGCCGCCGCACGCCGCGAAGCCCGCGCTTTGGACGCCCGCCTGACCGAAGCCGGCCGCCGTCGCAGCGAAGCCGAAGCAGCAGCCGCTGCGGCCGAGGAGCGCCTCGCCGCCCTGCGCGACCAGATCAACATCGAACAAGACCGCCGCCTGCACGCGCGCGACGCGCTTGAGCGCGCCTTAGTCAACGCCGCCTTCGCACGCCGCCGCATCGATCCGTCAGCCGCGCGCGCCAACATCCTTGCCCGGGCGCTGGCGCCAGAAGTATCGGCCCGCGAGCGCAGCGCCGCTCAGTCCTTGACCGAAGCGCGCACGCTAGAGGCGGCCATCCACGAGGAACAACGCATCCTTGCCGACGCCCAGGCCGCCATCGATGGCGAGCGCGGCGAGATCGTCATGCTGTTGGCTCGCCGCCGCTCGGCCGAGGCCCAATACGCCAACGACGCCCGCGCCGCCGACCGCCGGGTGCGCAC
>QBMO01000018.1:13923-28735 GCA_003242075.1 Alphaproteobacteria bacterium | reverse complement strand
GCGCCAGCGGCGGTTCCAGCGGCGCAACCTCGATCCCCGCCGCCTGGCTGGCCCCGACCTCCGGCCGCATCGCCCGCGCTTATGGGGTTCGCGAGGGCCAAGGTGCTGCTGCGCAAGGGGTTCTTCTGGCCACCCGCGCCAGCGCTCAGGTCGTCTCGCCCGCCGCGGGCGAAGTCGCCTACGCTGGCGTGTTCAGAAGCTACGGCCAAGTCTTGATCCTGAACCTAGACGGTGGTTACGCTGTCGTGCTCACCGGGCTTCACACCATCTCCGCCCGGGTGGGAGATCGGGTCAGCGCGGGCCAGCCTGTCGGTGAAATGTCAGCCTCAGCCACGCCGGCGCCGGAATTGTATGTGGAAGTAAGACGGAACGGCCAAGCGGTCGATCCTGGGCGTTGGCTCACCGCAAGAGGGCTTGCCGCGGATCAGAGCATACGGGCTGGTTAAGAGATAACGGGCGATACTATCGCCTTGGGGAGTAGACGATGCGGTTAGCTTGGATAGCGGCGCCGGTGGCCGGGGCGGCAGCTCTGGTCGGTGCTCTCGCTTGGTCCGCCCCTGAAGACAACAACCGCGGCGACGTTTACCGCCAACTCGAATTGTTCGCCGACGTGCTCGCGCGCGTCGAGCAGGACTACGTCACCGAGATCGACGAAGAAGCGGCGATGGAAGCCGCGCTGCAAGGCATGCTCGCCTCGCTCGATCCACACTCTTCCTATCTCTCGCCTTCGGACTTCCGTGACATGCGCCTACAAGCGCGCGGCGAGTATCATGGTCTCGGCGTTGAAGTGACGATCGAAGACGGCGTCGTGCGCGTCGTTTCTCCGATCGACGACACGCCCGCCGCCCGCGCCGGCATCCAGGCTGGCGACTATTTCACCGCCATCAACGGCGAGAGCATTGTCGGCCTCACGCTGAACGACGCTGTACAGCTGATGCGTGGCGAAGCCGGTACCGAAGTCACCGTCACTGTGGCGCGCGAAGGCCAAGAGCCGTTCGACGTCACCATCGCCCGCCAGGTCATCAATGTTCGCGCCGTCACCGCCCGCGTTGAAGGCGGCGACATTGGCGTCATCCGCGTTTCCACCTTTAACGAGCGCACCGGCGCGATGCTGCAGGACGCCATCCGCGCGGTTCGCCGCGATACAGGCGGCAATCTGCGCGGCGTCGTGCTCGATCTGCGCAACAATCCAGGCGGCCTGCTCGATCAAGCCATCGAAGTATCCGACGCGTTCCTCGACGGCGGCGAAGTCGTCTCAACGCGCGGGCGCCAGCCCGAAGACGTGCAACGATACAACGCCCGCCGCGGCGACGATCTCGCCGGCGTGCCGATCGTCGTGCTGATCAACGGCGCCAGCGCCTCGGCCTCTGAAATCGTGGCTGGCGCATTGCAGGACCGCGGCCGCGCTTTGGTCGTCGGCACAGACTCCTTCGGCAAAGGCTCGGTGCAAACGCTGATCCCGCTGCAAGGCGGCCGCGATGGCGCGCTGCGTCTCACCACCGCGCGCTACTACACGCCCGCCGGCCGTTCGATCCAAGGCGCCGGCATCACGCCGGACCTCGAAGTCGGCGCCCGCCGCGTCGATCCCGCGCAACTGCCGCGCGGCATTTCGGAAGCGGATTTGCCGAACGCGCTTGATAACGACTCGGGTGCGCAACGTCGTGGCGCGCACGTGCCGGAAGACCAACCGCCGGAAAACTGGGATCCGGAAGAGGATTACCAGCTGTCGCGGGCGATGGAGTTCCTGCGTGGCGGCGTTGTCGTCGAGCGCTTGCGTGCGCGCGCTGGCTGAGCGTTAAGACCTTAGTAACAAAGGCTAACGCGCCCGTTTGAGCTAGTGACGGGCGCAGCGAATTGCGTGATCTTTCGCGCTTATGATTCGCCCGAGATTAAGCGCGCAGCGATCGCCGCAACGGCCCGCCTCGCCCGGGGCAAAACGCCGTTTGCCGCAGATCAATCACAAACTTGCAGCGCTTGGCGCCGCGGTGGTGCTCGCGTTTGTTGCGTTCGGCGCCGTGCAGCTCTTCGGCGATCCGAGTGCTGCCGGCCCACGCACCGTACTCGCACTTGAGCCGGGCAGCTTGGAGGGCGACGCGCCGGTCGTCTCTTTCGCCGATGCCGCTGTCGACGGCGCCGACCTGCAGCACTTCGGTTTGGACGAGCTGCCGTTCGCGGGCGAGATCGGAGAGATCGACGCCACCGGCGAACTGCGCGTTGCTGTGGTTGAGTCGCCCAGCACGCCAATCAATGCGCGACGCCCCGCTTCGCCGCTCCCACGCGCGCCGATCGCCGGCTTGACAGAGCCCGGCCCGAACGGCGTTCTGCCGATCATCGCCGCCAACGGCCGCACACCCGCGCAAGCTTATGCGCGTCCATTCACGCCCGTCGCTGGCCGGCCGCTGATCTCCGTTGTCGTCGGCGGGCTCGGCTTCAACGCGCGCGCGACACAGCAGGCGATCGATGAACTACCACCGGAGATCACGCTTTCCTTCGTGCCCTACGCCGACAATCTGCAAACTTGGATCGACCGCGCCCGCGCCGCCGGTCACGAAGTCATGCTCGAACTACCGATGGAGCCCTTCGATCCCGACGCCGACGATACCGGCCCGCAAACCTTGCTCGCCTCCGCAACATCGCAACAGAATCTCACCCGGCTCGACCAATTGCTCTCGCACGCCGCCGGCTATTTCGGCGTCACCAATTATCAGGGCGCGCGTTTCGCCACCTCAGCGCAAGCATCGGCGCCGGTGGCGCAAGCGCTGCGTCGACGTGGACTTGCCTTCATCTCGTCCGGCATCGGTCAGCGTTCAGCGCTCAATGTCGAGGCGCAACGCGCGGGGCTGCCGACGGCCGCCGCAGACCGCATCATCGATGTGCGCCGCGAAGCCGATGCGATCGACGATCAACTTCTCAATCTGGAAGCGTTAGCGCTGCAAAACTCTAGCGCAATCGGCGCCGGTTTCGCGTATCCGGTGACGATCGAGCAGGTCGGCCGCTGGGCCCGGGATGTCGAAACGCGCGGCTACCAATTGGCGCCAGCGTCGGCCGTGCTCACAGCACGCGCCACGCGCCGATGACAGAGCCGAAAGACCCGACACGCTACCGCCCCAATGTTGGCCTCGCCCTGTTCCACAAGAACGGGCTCGTCTTCCTTGCCAAACGCATCGCCACCGAAGGCCCGTATCAATGGCAAATGCCGCAAGGCGGCGTTGATCGCGGCGAGAAACCGCTCGAAGCGGCGATTCGCGAACTTGAAGAAGAGATTGGCGTAAGGGAAGAGCACGTCGATCTGCTCGAAGAAACGGCAGACTGGTTTTATTACGAATTCCCTATCGACGTGCGCACAAAAATGAAGCCGCGTGGACGCTATTTGGGGCAAAGGCAAAAATGGTTCGCGTTCCGCTTCAAGGGACGTGACGCAGATATAAGACTCGATACGCATACGCCGGAGTTTGTAGACTGGCGTTGGGCGACGCTGGAAAGCGCGCCCGCTTTGGTGATCCCGTTTAAGCGCCCGACCTACGAACAAGTGGCGCAGCGGTTCAAGAAGTACAGCGTGGGGGCTCGCACATGACATTCTGCCCGTTGGGCGCCGTTGAGGCGCTTGCATCGTGAAGAGCAACAAAGTTGTGACGCCGGTCGTGTTCGTGCACGGCGCGTTTTGCGGCGGCTGGGCCTTCGACGGCTTTCGCGAGCCGTTCGAAGCCGCGGGCTTTGAAACGCACGCGCCGAACCTGCCACACCACGAGCGCGGCGCCGATCTCGAACAACTCGCGCAAACTGGCCTCAAAGATTACGCGCACGCGATCGCGCATTACGCGCGCGGGCTGCGCGCGCCGCCTGTGCTTGTCGGGCATTCGCTCGGCGGCCTCGTCTCACAACTCGCGGCGATCCAAGTCCCAATCGCAGGGCTCGTGCTGCTGGCGCCGAGCGCGCCGTGGGGCGTGCCGCCGACAACATTGGACGAACATTCCAATCATCTCGGTCTTTCGCTGCTGGGTGATTTTTGGCGGCGCGCCGTGCCGCCGGATTATCGCGTCGCACGCAACACCACGCTCGACCGTCTTGCGCGTGACGATGCACGCCGCACCTTCGCGCGCTTCGTGCCCGAGAGCGGACGCGCCATTCGCGAAGCGGTGCAATGGTGGCTCGATCACTCGATGGCCAGCCAAGCGCCGGTTTATCGCATCGCAGCGCCCGTGCTTGGAATTTCCGGCGGCAAGGATCGCGTCAACCCGTCCTCCACTGTGCGCCGCGTGATCCAGCGCTTCCCCGGCAACCAAGCGCACTTCCATGAATTTCCGGAGATGAGCCACTGGCTCGTCGGCGAACCGGAAGCGGCGGAAGTTTCGTCTCTTGTATTGCGCTGGTTCGAAGCGCGCGAGATTTTGCCGAAACCGACGAAGGCCAAGCGCAAGCAGCTCACGCTATTCGGTTGGGGCGAAGCGCCGGCTTAGTGCACAGGCGGCTGCATTTCTAACGACGCGCCGCTGCGCAGTGTGATCAACACAATCTCCGGCGGATTGAGAAAGCGCACCGGCACAATGCTCGTGCCAATCCCCGCCGTCACATACATCTGCTTGCCGTCTTCCTCGATCAGCCCGCAACCATAAGCGCGATTGCGCAGTGGCAGGATCGGCCGCCCGAAGAACGGAATCGTCACCTGCCCGCAATGGCCGTGGCCCGCCAGCATGAGCGACGGCCCGCGCGGCATTGCCGCGAAGGGGTCGGGTGAATGGCTGATGACGATGCTGTCCAGGTCCGCAGGCGCACCGTCGAATGCCGCAGTAAAGTTCGGATCGCCTGTCGACTCATCCGCTATCCCGGCAATGACAAGCTGTTCTCCGCCGTCCCGCTCCAGCACGACATGGCGATTCCAAAGTGCTGCAACGCCCGCCTCCTCAAGCGCGCGGGTAATAGTCTGGCGACTGTACCAGACATCGTGATTGCCAAGCACGCCAATGACGCCGAGCGGCGCATCGAGCGCAGCAAAAGCCGCAATGCCATACGTTACTTCGCCTTGCTCGCGGCCGGAGCGCTGCGCCTCGGGCTCGTGACTGCCTGCGTAGTCGCCGAGCAGCACAACGAGCTCAGGGCTCCGCGCATTTACGCGTTGCACGATACGCTCAACGCGCTCGGCGTTGACGTGCGGACTAGCCACATGGACGTCGCTTAGCACTCCAATCGTAATCGGCGCACCGCGCCACTCCTCGCTGACGATCTCGACATGCCGCACCACCAGCATGTTCGGCTCAACGAACCACGCGTAAATGTTGAGCCAGTACGCCGCTTCAAACAGAGCGATCGCGACGCCGATAACCCAGCGCCGCCGCACGCCCATGCCGCCCCAACGCTTCACCAGCCACAGACACGCCCAGACGACGAGCGCGAAGCCGAGCACGGCGCCGATCAAGGCGGGCCAGAGATGAGGATGGGGCAGCATCAGGCTCGAATTGTGCGAAGTGCAGCGCCCAAACGCAATGCGAGCCGCGCTGGTCTCGCGCGGCTCGCACCGTTTCCCCCGCTCTGACTTGAGCTTTAAGCCGCCGCCGCTTTCAGCGCTTCCGCTCGCGCCAGCGCGCGCTGCGCGGTCTCGCGCTTCTCGTCGCTGTTCGCATCGCGCAAATCTTCCTGCGCGTTCTTCAATTGCTATTCGAGATCGGCTGCGGTGACGTCGGCCAGATCGACCGCCTCTTCCGCCAATACGGTCAACCCCTCCGGCGTGACATCTGCGAAGCCGCCATTGACGAAGATGCGCCGCTCGGCGCCGTCATTGATCACGCGCAGCGCGCCCGGCTTGATCACGCTCATCACCGGCGCATGGTTCGGCATCACGCCGAACTCGCCTTCCGAGCCCGGCACGACGACGTGATCAACTTCGCCGTTGAACAATTCGCGTTCCGGCGACACGAGAGCAAAGTGCAGCTTATCGGCCACTTAGAACCAACCCTTCTTCTTTTTCTCAGGCTGCGGCGCAGGCGGCGTTGGTTGAGCTTTGCCCGCGCCACGTGCCTCACGATCAAGCTCGGCAAGCCGCTGCCGGCCCTCAGCCACTTCGCGCTCTCGATGCTTTGCGATCTCCTTGAGATCGTTTTCCGGTATTTGGCCGAGCTTATCGGCAAACCAGTGAGCCATGTGCCGCCTCCCTCGCCGCGCCCCTACGCGGCTTCCGCCGCCAGACGTTGCGCTTTCGCGATGGCGTCATCAATGGTGCCGACCATATAAAATGCCGGCTCCGGCAAGTGATCGTAGTCGCCGTTCACGAGGCCCTTGAAGCCGCGAATGGTTTCCTTGAGATCGCAGAGAACGCCAGGCGAACCTGTGAACGCTTCCGCAACATGGAACGGCTGCGAGAGGAAGCGCTCGATCTTGCGGGCGCGGGCGACCGTCAGCTTGTCGTCTTCTGACAATTCGTCCATGCCGAGAATGGCGATGATGTCCTGCAGCGACTTGTAGCGTTGCAACGTTTCCTGCACCGCGCGCGCGACACGGTAGTGTTCTTCACCGACAACGTTCGGATCGAGAATACGCGACGACGAGTCGAGTGGATCGACGGCCGGATAAATGCCCTTCGCGGCGATGTCGCGCGAGAGAACCGTGGTGGCGTCCAAGTGCGCGAACGACGCGGCCGGCGCGGGGTCGGTCAAGTCGTCGGCCGGCACGTAGATGGCTTGCACCGAGGTGATTGAGCCCTTGGTCGTCGAGGTGATGCGCTCCTGCATGGCGCCCATTTCGGTCGCCAGCGTCGGCTGATAACCGACCGCGGACGGGATGCGGCCCAAGAGCGCCGACACTTCGGAGCCCGCTTGCGTGAAGCGGAAGACGTTGTCGACGAAGAACAGGATGTCCTTGCCCTGATCACGGAAGTGCTCGGCGATGGTCAGACCCGAGAGTGCGACGCGGGCGCGTGCGCCCGGCGGTTCGTTCATCTGGCCGAACACCAGCGCGCAGCGCGAGCCTTGGCCGCCGCCGGCCTGGTTCACGCCGGACTCGATCATCTCGTGATAGAGGTCGTTGCCTTCGCGCGTGCGCTCGCCGACGCCGGCGAACACCGAGTAACCGCCGTAGGCTTTTGCGATGTTGTTGATCAGTTCTTGGATCAGAACCGTCTTGCCGACGCCAGCGCCACCGAAGAGGCCGATCTTGCCGCCTTTCGCATAGGGGCAAAGCAGATCGACGACCTTGATGCCGGTGACGAGAATTTCTGGCGACGGCTTTTGATCGACGAATTCCGGCGCCGGCTGGTGAATGCCGCGGCGCGTCGTCGTCTTCACGGGGCCTGCTTCATCGATCGGTTCGCCGATAACGTTGAGAATGCGCCCAAGCGTTTCTTCGCCCACCGGCACCATGATAGCCGAGCCCGTGTCCGTGACCGGTTGGCCGCGGACGAGGCCGTCGGTCGCGTCCATGGCGATGGTGCGCACGGTGTTCTCACCCAAGTGCGTCGCCACTTCGAGCACCAGGCGGTTGCCGTTATTGGTGGTTTCGAGCGCGTTGTAGATGTTCGGCAACGTGCCTTCGAACTCGACGTCGACAACGGCGCCGATCACCTGCACGACGCGGCCTTTTGCTTGCTGTGCCATTTCTTCTCTTCCTCGTCCGTTCCTGCGTGGCCGCGTGGGCCGCTATCCTAGTTCAATACTCTGGCGGCGATCAGACCCGCCGCCACCGCAACAAACGGCGCTATCCAAAGCGCCAATCGCGCGGCCCGTTTCATCAGCCAATCACCTCAAGCTCGACCGGAATGTTGTTCCGCGTCGCCTTCGAGTAGGGGCAAACCTGATGCGCCGCGTCCAAGAGCTCTTGCACTTGCGCACGCTCCATGCCGGGGATCGCCAACGTGATCTTTGCGGAAAGTCCCAAGCCGCCTTCTTCGCGGCCGATTCCAACTTCGCACGTCACGATCGCTTTGGCGGCGTCGATCTTCTTTTGGCCAGCGACGAAGGCCACCGCCGAATTGAAGCAATTGGCCCAGCCGAGCGCGAACAGCTGCTCTGGGTTCGAGCCTTCGCCGGTGCCGCCAAGGCCCTTCGAGTGCTCCATGTGAATATAGAGCCCGCCTTCAGCCAGCGCGACTTTGCCGCCGGCGCGACCGCCTTGCGAAACAGCTTTGGTTTTGTAGAGCGTGTCTGCCATCGGATTAATCCTCTTGGACCACGACTTGGCATCGGGCTTGGCCCGCTTCGCCATAGAGCATGTACGTCGTACGCGCCGGGATGCGATAATAGCTGGTCGCCTCATCCGTGCGCATCTCGACGACAAGATCGTTCTTCTGCACGCAGCGGCGCTCGGCCGAGTTCATGCCATCAACGCGCGGCCAGCATCGCTGCATGTTCTGCCCTGCAGCATGGCTGCGATAGCCGCCGCCGGTGAGATCGACCGTGCGCCACGAAGCCCCATCCCGCGCTTCGTACGCCGCCTGATCGATCTGCACGCATTCACCCAGCGGCCCGACGCGGTCCGGCAGTTCGGTGCAAGCGCCGAGTGCAAGCAATGCGACAACGGAGGCGGCGATTGCTCTCAAAGCGCCTCCGCACCGGAGATGATTTCGATGAGCTCTTTCGTGATGTTGGCTTGGCGCTGACGGTTGTAGCGGAGCGTCAGCTTGCGGATCAGATCGCCAGCGTTGCGCGTGGCGTTGTCCATTGCGCTCATCTGCGCGCCATAGAAGCCGGCTTGGTTTTCCAGCAGCGCCTGCAGGATCTGACCGTTCAGATATTGCGGCAGCAGCGCTTCTAGAATCGCCTCTTCGCTCGGCTCGTATTCATAGACCGCGCCCTTCAGGTCCGGCGGCGTCACGCCTTCCGGCGCGCGCGCGGGGATCAGCTGCAGCGCCGTCGGCACTTGGCTGATCACCGACTTGAAGCGCGAGAAGAACATCGTCGCGACGTCGAATGCGCCGGCATTGAACTGTTCGAGCAGCGCTTCGCTCACGGCGTGCGCCGCATCCGTGCCAACATTGCGATGGCCGGAGAGATCGACGTAGCCGACGATCTTGTCGGCATGCAGCCGGCGCAACTGGTCGCGGCCCTTCTTGCCGACAGCGAGAATCTTCACCGTCTTGCCGGCGAGCAACAGTTCATCGATCCGCTCGCGCGCGGCGCGCACGATCTGAGTGTTGAAGCCGCCGCAGAGGCCCCGCTCGCTCGTCATCACGACAAGCAGATGCACCTGATCCTTGCCCGAGCCGCGCAGCAGCGCCGGCGCGCTATCGCCCGTCACCGCACCGGCGAGGTTGGCGATCACGCGCGCCATGCGGTCAGCGTACGGACGCGCCGCTTCCGCAGCACTTTGCGAGCGCTTCAGCTTCGCCGCCGCCACCATCTGCATCGCCTTGGTGATCTTCTGCGTGGATTTCACGCTGGCGATGCGATTGCGAAATTCCTTTAAGCTCGGCATCTCGCAATCCTTAAGCGAACGTCTTCCCGAACTCTTCGAGCGCGGCCTTGATCTTGTCTTCGATGCCGTCCTTGCCGATGTCCTTCTTCGAGCCGATGGCGCTCAGAAGATCAGCCTTATTCGACCGCAGCCAGGACGTCAGTTCGCTTTCGTAGCGGCCGACGTCGGCGACCGGCAGCTTATCGAGATAGCCGCGCGTGCCGGCATAGATCAGCACGATCTGCTCTTCGACCGGCACCGGCGAGAATTGCGGTTGCTTCAGCAGTTCCGTCAGGCGCGCGCCGCGGTTCAGCAGACGCTGCGTCGCGGCGTCGAGGTCGGAGCCGAACTTCGCGAACGCCGCCATTTCACGGTATTGCGCGAGCTCACCCTTCAGCGGGCCGGCGACTTGCTTCATTGCCTTGATCTGGGCGTTGCCGCCGACGCGCGACACCGAGATACCGACGTTCAGAGCCGGTCGGATGCCCTGGAAGAAGAGTTCGGTTTCAAGGAAGATCTGGCCGTCCGTGATCGAGATCACGTTGGTTGGGATGTAGGCCGACACGTCATTGGCTTGCGTTTCGATGATCGGCAGCGCCGTCAGCGAGCCCGAGCCATTGTCTTCGTTCAGCTTCGCCGCGCGCTCGAGCAGGCGCGAGTGCAAATAGAACACGTCGCCCGGATAGGCTTCACGGCCCGGCGGGCGGCGCAGCAGCAGCGACATTTGGCGATAGGCGACGGCCTGCTTCGACAAGTCATCATAGATGATGAGCGCGTGCATGCCGTTGTCGCGGAAATACTCGCCCATGGCGCAGCCCGAGAACGGCGCGAGAAACTGCAGCGGCGCCGGCTCGGAAGCGGTGGCGGCGACGATGATCGAATATTGTAGCGCGCCTTTGTCTTCGAGCGTCTTCACCAGCTGCGCGACGGTCGAGCGCTTTTGGCCGATGACGACATAGATACAATAAAGCTTCTCGCTCTCCGGCGCGTTGGTCGCGTGCGCTTCCTTTTGGTAGAGGATGGTGTCGAGCGCGACGGCAGTCTTGCCGGTTTGGCGGTCGCCGATGATCAATTCGCGCTGGCCGCGACCGATCGGGATCAGCGCGTCGATCGCCTTGATGCCGGTCTGCATCGGCTCGTGCACCGACTTGCGCGGAATGATGCCCGGCGCCTTCACATCGACAGTGCGGCGCTCGGTCGATTTGATCGGGCCCTTGCCGTCGATCGGTTCGCCCAGCGGATTGACGACGCGGCCGAGCAGGCCCTTGCCCACCGGCACGTCGACGATTTCGCCGAGGCGCTTAACGGTGTCGCCTTCTTTCAGATTGCGGTCTTCGCCGAAGATAACGACGCCGACATTGTCGCGCTCGAGGTTCAGCGCCATGCCTTTGATGCCGCCCGGAAACTCGACCATTTCACCGGCCTGAACTTTTTCGAGGCCGTACACGCGAGCGATACCGTCGCCGACGCTCAAGACGCGGCCGATCTCGGCGACCTTCGCTTCAGTGCCGAAGCCCTTGATCTGCTCTTTGAGGATTGCGGAAATTTCTGCGGCGCGGACGTCCATGGTCGGTCTTTCCCCTTAGGCGGTCTTCAGGGCCAGACGCAGCGCGTCCAGCTTGGCTTTGACGGAAGCGTCGAACTGGCGGGAACCGACACGGACGACGAACCCGCCAATCAGGCTGTCATCGACACTGGTCTCGGCTTCCACCTTGGCGCCCAGCTGTTTGGTCAGGGCGTCGACGATGGCGGCTTTGTCGGCCGCGCTCAAAGGGCGGGCCGAGATGATTTCGACTTGGCGGGCGCCGCGTTCGAGCGCGACCAATTTACGGTACTCGCTGGCGATCCCCGGCAGCTCGCGGGCGCGCCCATTCTGAGCCGCCGCGCCGATGGCTTTGCGGCCGAGATCGGAGAGGCCCAGTTTGGCGGCGACGGCGGTCAGGCCCGCGGCCTTCTCGTCCGGCGCGATCAGCGGCGAACGGGCGGCCTCGCGCAGATCGGCGCTTTCGGCCCAAGCTGTGGAGAACTTCGCGAAATCCTGCTCGACCGCGTCTAACGCCTTGGCATCCTTGGCCAATTCGAAAACGGCTCGTGCATAGCGCGCCGCCGCTTCGGAAGCTTCGCCTTCGGGGGATTCTGCCACGTCTGTCCCGCTAATTTCGCCGCCAGCGGCTCTTCGAGCCGTCGGTCAGGTGATTGCGCCGCTTGGGGAAAACCCAAACGCCAAAGACCGCTGCGATTCCATCGCGCGGGCCCTCTGACGCGCGCGCGGAGTAACACGCGGCGTTCCGGCTTGACAACCGCTGCCAGTGGCGGCGGATCAGCGACAAAAGAGCCGACAGCGGCTGGGGGAAACGCACCATGACCGAAGCACCTGCGCCAGCGCAGACCAGCCCTGACGTATCGCCCGCAAAACTGCGCCAAGTCGTCGCCGCATCGGCGGCCGGGACGGTGTTCGAGTGGTACGATTTCTTCGTCTATGGCGCGCTCGCCTCGGTGATGGCGCCGCTCTTCTTCGCCGGCCTGCCCGACGCGCAAGCGTTCGTGTTCACGCTGCTCACCTTTGCGGTCGGCTTTATCGTCCGCCCGATCGGCGCGCTCGTCTTCGGCAAGATCGGCGACAGCACCGGACGCAAAGGCGCCTTCCTTACCACGATCCTGATCATGGGCTTCTCTACCTTCGCTATCGGCCTGCTGCCGACGGCGGAAACGATCGGCATCTGGGCCCCCGTTCTGCTCGTCACGCTACGCGTGCTGCAAGGTTTCGCGCTCGGCGGCGAGTATGGCGGTGCGGCCATTTATGTGGCGGAACACGCGCAAGCGCATCGCCGCGGCGCGGCCACCGGGTGGATTCAAGGCACCGCCTCGATCGGCCTGATCGGCGCCCTCGGCGTTGTGCTCGGCACGCGCGCCTATCTCGGTGAAGAAGCGTTTCGCGAGTGGGGCTGGCGCATCCCGTTCCTGATCTCGATCGGACTGCTCGGCGTTTCCGTCTGGATCCGCATGCAGCTTGAAGAAAGCCCCGCGTTTCAGAAGCTCAAGGAGGAAGGCAAAGTCTCTAAGCGCGCTTATGCTGAGAGCTTCACCGAGTGGAAGAATCTGAAGATCGTGCTGATCGCGCTGTTCGGCGTGATGATGGCGCAGGGCGTCGTCTGGTACACGGCGCACTTCTATTCGCAATTCTACCTGGAGCGCATTCTCCGCATCGATAGCCAGACCGTGAATCTGATCATGATCACGGTCGTGCTTATCTCGGCGCCGCTCTACATTTTCTTCGCACGGCTATCCGACAGCGTCGGCCGCAAGCCGGTGATGTTGTTCGGCATGCTCTTAATGCTGGCGCTCTACTTCCCGGGCTTCCACTTCATTACCCAAGCCGGCAATCCAGCACTCGCGGCGGCGACGGAGCAAACGCCCGTCACCGTCATCGCCGATCCCGCCGACTGCACCTTCCAGCTCGATCTCACCGGCGGCGCGCAGCAGTTCGCGACGTCGTGCGACATCGCCAAAGGCGCGCTCTCCGGCGCCGGCGTCAGTTACACGACAGTGGCGGGCGAGCCCGGTCAGATCGCGCGCATCCGCATTGGCGACGCCATCGAGATCGACAGCGTCAGCGCTGTCGGCCAGTCGCTCTCAGAAATCCGCGCCACGCGCACCGCCTTCAACGATAGCCTGCGCGCCACCCTCACCGAAGCCGGCTACCCCGCCGCGGCGCCGGGCCCGATGCAAAACTGGAGCGTCGCGGAAATCAGCCGCGTGTTCAGCGAAAAGTGGGGCGTCATCGGCATGATGGCGCTCTTCATCGTCGCCGCCTGCGCGCTCTACGGCCCGCAAGCGGCGGCACTGGTCGAACTCTTCCCGACGCGCATCCGCTACACGGCGATGAGCTTTCCCTACCATGTCGGCACCGGCTGGTTCGGCGGCCTGTTGCCCGCAACCGTGTTCGCCATCAACACCGCCACCGGCTCAATCTATAACGGCCTCTGGTTCCCCGCGATCTGCACCGCCATCGCAGCACTGGTCACCTTCTTCTTCTGGCCGGAAACGAAGGATCGGGACATTCACGCCTAAGCGGGGTTCGGGTTTCGGTTATCGGGGGTCGGGCTTCCAACAACCGAGCCCCGAATCCCGAGCCCCGAGCTCTTGGTTTTCACGCATTCACCAGACTTCTGAACGAGACCTTAAACTCGCTCGTGCATGATCCTTTGCATGACGGCGATCCCCCACGCCGCCATGGCCCTCACCAGCGCCCTTGACCGCTTCGGGCACGCCGGATCCCGCGTGCTAGGAGCGGTCACTGGGCGGGGTGATGCGGACTTAGGCGCAAGCCTCGTTGAGATGAGCGAGGCCAAGGTGCAGGCAGTGGCCAGCATCAGCGTCATCCGTTTTTCCGACGAGATGTTCAAAGCCCTGCTCGAACTGGCGCAGGAACCGGACGAGGCTTAAAGCCCGGCCGCCATTTCCGCAGCGACAAGCGCCCTTCCCGCGCGACCGCCAATCCCTTACATCAGCCGCTGCTGATCAGGGATGTTCGTTCATGGATTGGAATATCGCGCCGCTTCTCGCCGACCCCAGCGCTTGGGCGGCGCTGATTGCGCTGATCATCATGGAAGTCGTGCTCGGCATCGACAACCTGATCTTCATTTCGATCCTCACCAACAAACTGCCCGAGCATCAGCGCACGCAAGCCCGCCGCATCGGCATCGGCTTGGCTTTGGTCATGCGCCTGGTGCTGCTCTCGACCATCGCCATCATCGTCACGCTGACGGTGCCGATCTTCGATCTGGGCATTGTCGGCAGCCCCGACGAGCACGGCAACCCGACATTCGACACCGCCTTCTCCTGGCGCGATCTCATCCTCATCGCCGGCGGTCTCTTCCTCGTGTGGAAAGCGACCAAGGAAATTCACCACAGCGTCGATCCGACTCCGACCGACGATGTGTTGGATAAAAAGCAGATCGTCGTCGCCAATTTCGGCGCCACTATCTTTCAGATCATCCTGCTCGACCTCGTCTTCTCGATCGACTCGATCCTGACCGCTGTCGGCATGACCGATCACGTGCCGATCATGGTCGTCGCCGTCATCGTCGCGGTGACAGTGATGCTGCTCGCCGCCGATCCAGTCGCCAACTTCATCCACAGAAACCCGACCGTCGTCATGTTGGCGCTGGGCTTCTTGCTGATGATCGGCATGGTGCTGATCGCAGAAGGCTTCGGCGTCCACGTGCCGAAGGGCTACATCTACGCGGCGATGGCGTTCTCAGCCCTGGTCGAAGGATTGAACATCTGGTCTCGCGGCACGGCGCAGCGGCGCGCCGCGAAGAACGCTGCACAGCCGCCGAAGACGTAAGGACAGATCATGCGCACGCTCTTCTTCGCCGCCGCCGCTCTCACGCTAACCGCTTGCGCCGCGCCAGGCGGCGGGCCGGTGTCC
>QBMO01000018.1:13416-13913 GCA_003242075.1 Alphaproteobacteria bacterium | reverse complement strand
AACCTCGCTCGCGGTCGGCGAACGCATCAGCGAAGAAATGGCAACGCAGGGGCCTTCCGTCGAAGGCGCCGATCCCGTCATCAACCTCACGCTGCGCCACGGCGATGGGCGGCGGCTCGCATTCCAACAAGCCAACCACACTAACAACGATTTGCTCGCGCAAGCGCCGGGCGGCCCGCTCGCACAGATCATGGGCTTGCCCGGCGAAGCCTCGCCCGTGCTCTACCACTCCACCAGCGGCGAAGGCGCAGAGGGCGCGTTCTTCTGCGGCCCGCAAGGTCCGGCATCGCTCGGCGTGTTCGAAGCGCCGGACGGCAATCTCTTGATCGTCGGTCTGCGCCAAGCGATCCAATTCGAAACGCGCCCAGACGGCCAAGTCGAAGCGCTGCCCTACTCCCCCGATCAAGTCTGCGCCCGCCTCCGCTTCCGCCGCGGCTGACCATGACCGTCTATGCTCTGGCGCAATTGCGCATCGACGATGCCGAACGCTACGGCCG
>QBMO01000018.1:4772-13406 GCA_003242075.1 Alphaproteobacteria bacterium | reverse complement strand
GCTACATGGCGCGCTTCATGCCAGTGCTGGACAAGTACAACGGAAAACTGCTCGCAGCGGATGACGCGCCGCGCGTGCTCGAAGGTCAGTGGTGGGACCGTAACGAGGTCGTGCTGATGGAGTTCACCGACAAGGACGCGTTCAAAGCCTGGGCCTCGTCTCCCGAATACACAGAGATCGCAGAGGACCGCAAAGCCGGCGCCGACGCCGTCGTACTGCTGATCAAAGGCGCCTAGTGCGCGATCTTACTCAAGGCCCGATCACCGGGCATCTGCTCGGGATGGCCGCGTTTATCGGCGTTAGCCTGATTTTTCAGACGATGTATTTCATCGTCGATCTCTATTTCGTCGCCCGTCTCGGCAGCGCCGCCATCGCCGGCGTCAGCGCCGCCGGCAACGTCTTCTTCCTCGCGCTCGCCGCCAGCCAACTCATCGCCATCGGCGTGATGGCGACAGTCGCGCAAGCGGTCGGCAAGAAGGACGAAGCGGAAGCCAATCTCTTTTCCGACCAAGCGGTCTCGATGTCGCTGCTGTTCGGCACGGTGATGCTCATTCTCGGTTACGCCTTCGGCGGCGCCGGCGTCGATGCTTTGACGGCTGACGCTGAAACCGCCGCTGCCGGGCGCGCTTATCTCTTCGCGTTCCTGCCATCGCTTGCGTTGATGTTCCCCGCTTCAGCCATGACGTCAGCGCTGCGCGGCGCTGGGGTGACGATGCCGACCATGGTGCTGCAAACCGCCACCATCATCCTCAACGCCATCCTCGCGCCGGTGCTGATCGCCGGCTGGGGCACAGGCGTCGCGCTCGGTGTCGCCGGCGCCGGCTGGGCCAGCAGCATCGCATCCGTTGCCGGCATCATCGGTCTGGTGGCGATGTTTCCGCGCGTGCAGACCTATCTGCGCTTCCACGCTGGCATGCTGCGCCCGAAGTTCGACGCATGGCGGCGGCTGATCTTTATCGGCCTGCCGACATCACTCGAATTCCTGATGATGTTTATCATCTTCGTCGTCATCTATTTCGTCATCCGCGATTTCGGCGCGGAAGCGCAGGCCGGCTTCCGCATTGGCGGCCGGATCATGCAATCGATCTTCCTGCCGGCCATGGCCGTCGCCTTCGCCGCGGCGCCGATCGCGGGGCAAAACTTCGGCGCCAAGCGCTACGACCGCGTGCGCGAAACCTTCAGGATCACCGCGCTGATCAGCGTCGGCATCATGCTGACGCTCACCGCGCTCTGCCACATCGATCCCTCTTTGCTGGCGCGCCCATTCACGAACGACCCCGCCGTGCTTCAGATCAGCAACGACTATCTACAGATCGTCTCCTGGAATTTTGCTTTCAGCGGACTCGTCATGGCGGCGGGCTCGATGTTTCAGGGCATGGGCGACACGCGCCCCTCGCTCATCTCCAGCGCAACGCGCATGCTGACGTTCGTCGCGCCCGTGCTTTGGATGTCGACACAAGACTGGTTCACGCTCGAGCACGTCTGGCTGCTCTCGGTGTCGTCCGTCATTGCGCAATGCGCGCTGGCGCTATGGCTGCTCTCGCGCATGTTCAAGCGCAAGCTGCATCGTCCGGAGGCTACTGCGGCGGCAAACTGATCGACGCTTGGCCGAAAGCGTAGCGCCATCCCTCTGGCGTACGCACATAGGTGTCGCTGAACCATAAGCGCCGATCGAACGGCTCGTTCCCGCGCGTTGTGCCTTTGAGCCACAGCCGCGCCGTCACGATCGCCGTATCGGCGCCAAACATCCGTACGACTTGCGTGCCTTCATCCTCGACCTGCCGTTCATACTCGCAATCGCGTTCGCGGGCCGATCGAAGAATATCTTCGCGGGTAAACACGTCGCCCCGGCCAATGACCAGGATCATATCGGGATGAAGGATCGCGGCCATGGCGTCTGCATCGTTGCGCGCAACGGCCGCCTGGTAAGCGGTATCCAGCACTGCGACGATTTTGATGTCCTCGATACTCATGCCACCCTGCATGCCGCCAACAAGGCATTGGCGCTGGCCGTTTCCGGACTTCAAAGGCGCCGCGCTGACGCTATAGTCTGAGCCCATGACCATCACCGGCCCCCTCTGCCGCGCCGCCCGCGCGCTCGTTCAATGGCCGCGCGCCCAGCTCTGCGCTGCGTCGGGCGTGCCGAAGCCTGCGATCCGCGCGTTCGAGACGGGCGACGTCGATCCAGGGCCGGAAGCAGTCGCCGCGCTCAAGCACGCGCTCGAAACCGCGGGCGCCGTGTTCATCGATGAAGACGCGCTCGGCGCTGGCGTTCGTTTGCGCTTCACCGCGCGCGACGTGAAGCAATTGCGCAGGCTCGAAGGCGAAGGCGGCGCTGTCGGCGAGGACGACGTCTAGAACTTCGAATAGCCGCCATCGATCAGGATCGAGTCGCCATTGTGGAAGCTCGACGCATCGCTGGCGAGATAGACCGCAATGCCGCCAAACTCCTCCGGCTTGCCCCAGCGCCGAGACGGCACGCGCGCGATGACGTTCTTGTTGAACACGTCATTGTCTTGCGCCGCCCCCGTCATGTCGGTGGCGATCCAGCCGGGCAGGATCGAATTGGCGCGCACGCCGTAGCGCGCGAACTCGACCGCGATACCGTTGGTGACGGAGATGATCGCCGCTTTCGTCGCAGTATAATCCTGATTGCGCGCAGCGCCGAAGAGCGCGCCTAGGCTCGCTACCGCCGCGATCGAGCCGCCCGGATCGCCCGCCTCGGCGCGCGCCTTCATGTGCCGGCACGCTTCGCGCATGGTGAAGATCATGCCGTCGAGATTGATCGCCATGACGCGCCGGTAATCCTCACCGCCAATATCAAGAAACGACTTCCAGCGATTGGAAACGCCAGCGTTGGCGAAGCACGCATCAACGCGCCCGAACTCGGCAAGCGTGGCGTCAAACCCCGCGACGACATTGGCCTCGGTCGACACATCGACGATCCGCGCGCTCACCCGCGTGCCGTGCGCCTTCAGCGTCTCCAGCGCCCGCGCATTCTTCTCCGCGTTCGTGCCCCAAATCTCAACGTCCGCCCCAGCCTGCGCCAGCGCCTCGGCCATGCCGAGCCCAATGCCGCCATTGCCGCCCGTGACAAGCGCGACGCGGCCGGTGAGGTTGAAAAGTGAGTAAGCCATAATCTCAATCCATCGCCGCGACGCGGTTCATGAAGGGGCTGACACGCCGCTCCACCGTTGAGGCATAGTCGAAACTGCCGCCACGGCGCAACGTGTCCAAGGCCAGCGCATAAGTGTCCGACGCTTCGCGGTAGCGTGTTAGCTGCGCGGCGCCCGCCAAGCGGTCGCCGATCTTCTCCTGCACCGTACCGACATTATAGAGCACCACGCCGGCATCCGCCGGCCGCGCCAGCGGCGTCACCACTTCGAGCACGCTTCGCAGCGAGCGCTCGGCGTCTTCCAACTCTGCGACCGAACCATCGCCGCGAACGCCTGAGAGCCAGACCAGCGCCGTCGCCAAATTGTTCTGCACGCGCGCCCACTCATCGGGCTGTCCGGCGCGGGTGTAAACTTCCAACGCAGAGCGATAGTCAGCAATCGCGCCCTCAAGCACGCCGGCATCACGCGCGCGAATGCCGCGAAACGCCTGCGCCGCGCCTGCGGACGCGGTCGACTCCGCCCAACCGTTTGGATCGGCGTCACGCGTCCGCACTTCAAGCGCCGCGCGATGCGCTGCCTCGGCGCCAATGAAATCACGCGCCTCAAACAGCGCTTCGCCGCGCGCCTGCTCAGCCACCGCCCATTCCGCAGTGCGCTCCTGCGCAAATGCGCTACCGCACAACGCTACCTGCAGCGCCAACGCTGCGCCCACCACCAAACCGCGCATGAAGTGTCCCCAACCCTCACATAAACGAATACGGATCGACATCGATCTGCACGCGCACGGCGCTGTGCAGTTTCACGCGGCTCGCCCACGCGGCCAAGAAGGCGCTGACATCGACGCCGCGATTGGCGCGGATCAGGAAGCGCCGCCGATGCATGCCGCGGATCACGGAGAGCGGCGCAGGCGCTGGCCCCCACAAATCCAAGCCTTCGACATTCGGCGCCTTCTCCCCCATCGCCTTCGCCGCATCATTAGCGAGTTGCTCGTTCGGCGCGGAGACGATCACTGCAGCGAGCCGCCCATAAGGCGGCATGCCGGCATCTTCGCGCTCGGCAATCTCGGCGGCGAAAAACGCGTCGCGATCCTGCGCCGCCAGCGCCTGCATCACCGGCTCTTCCGGCGCATAGGTCTGAATGAGCGCGCGGCCCTTCTTCTCATGGCGCCCGGCGCGGCCCGCGACCTGGCTGACCAATTGGAACGTACGCTCGCCCGCGCGCAGATCGCCGCCCTTCAAGCCTAAATCGGCATCGACGACGCCGACAAACGTCAAGTTCGGAAAGTTGTGGCCCTTGGCGACAATCTGCGTGCCGATCAGAATATCGATCTCGCCCGCCTCCATGCGCCGCACCAACTCACGCACCGCATCGCCGTTCGGCGTCGTGTCCGACGAGAAAATCTCGATCCGCGCGGCGGGAAAAAACTCACGCACTTCTTCTTCGATGCGCTCAACGCCGGGCCCGATCGATGTGAACGAATCCGGCGTCTGACATTCGGGGCACTCTTTCGGCTTCGGAATCGAGAAGCCTGTGAGGTGACACACGAGCCGCCCCGAATAGCGATGCTCGACTAGCCAGCTATCAGTCTCCGGCGATTTCATCCGGTGTCCGCACGCACGGCAGAGCGTCAGCGGCGCATAGCCGCGGCGGTTCATATAGAAAAGCGCCTGTTCGCCGCGCAGCAGCGCTTCAGCCGCGCCGCGGATCAGCTTCGGTGAAATCCAGCGGCCCTTCTCCGGCGCATCGATCTTCAGGTCGACCAGTTCGACGTCGGGCAATTCCGCCACGCCGTGGCGCGATGGCAGCTGCACGTGCGCGTACTTGCCCAGCTGCGCATTCACCAACGTTTCCAAAGACGGCGTAGCGCTGGCCAGGATTACCGCGCATTCGCCGAGCTTTGCGCGCGCCACCGCCAGGTCGCGCGCTTGATAGATCACGCCCTCTTCCTGCTTGTACGACGGATCGTGCTCTTCATCGACGACGATGAGCTTCAAGTTCGGATAAGGCAAAAACAGCGCCGAGCGCGCGCCAACGACCAAACGCGCCCTGCCGGCGGCAATCTCACGCCAGGCGCGCCGCCGCGCCTTTTGCGGAATGGCGGAGTGCCACTCAACCGGCGTGACGCCAAAGCGCGCTTCGAAGCGGCTCATCGCCGCTTGCGTGAGCGCGATTTCCGGCAGCAGCACCAAGACCTGCGCGCTCGGCGAACTCTTCAGCGCTTCCGCCGCCGCTTCGAGATAAACTTCCGTCTTGCCCGAACCAGTGACGCCATCGAGCAGCGACACGTGAAAACCGCCGTCGCGCACGAAGCCGCACATCTGCTCGGCGGCAGCACTCTGAATTTCCGACAACGCCTTGCCGCTCATTGCCAAATCGGGCGGCGGAAACGGCGGGTCTTCGCTGATCTCGATTTTCACGAGCGCGCCACAATCGACCAAGCCTTTAACGACCGCGGAAGACACATCCGCGCGCCGCGCCAACTCCGCAGCACTCACCTGCTCTTTCGCCGCCTCTTCCAAAACACGCGCGCGCGCCTCGGTCACTTTCGGCGGCGTCTCGCCGGTTGGCGCGAGCACGATGGAGGTTGGCGGCGGAAACAAAGCTTCCGGCGAGCGCGCTACCATGCGCAGCACATCGCCGGGCTGGCGCACCAAATAGCGCGCCGCCCAATCCACGAACTGACGCGAGATCGCGGGCAAGGGCGAACCCGGCAGCACTTCCTCGATCGCTTTCAGATTGGCCGCGCCCGGATGCTCGCGCTCAACGCCCCACACCACGCCACGCACTAAGCGTGAACCGATCGGCGCGATCACATGCATGCCGGGCTCGATCGCCAGCGAACTTGGCGCGCGATAGTCGAACGGCTCCGGCAGCGGCAACGGAAACAGCACCGCGACTTTATCCAACGTGTCGTGAACGAAGTCGGCGCCCTCTTCCTCGACCGCAAACAGCGGCCCAGCCGGCGCGGGTCGCTTTTTCAGCGACGCATCCAAGGCGCGGCGGCGGGCGTTTATCGGCATTGAGGATGAATCTAGGGGGTCGGGAGATTCGGCGAAAGCCGCCAACGCACGCAAACGGCCGTGCCGACTCTGTTACTCAACGGCTTTTTACCCTGCCGCCTTGCCAAGCGTTAGCCACGGCGCGCGATTTTCCGCGCATGATCACGGCGCTTCTCTCCCGCTGGACGACCCCGCTGCCTGGGCGCGCCCATGACAGCCTGTTCGCGACGTTCGCGCCGAAGGGCGCCGCACCCGCAACTCTACGTACGCTTTATCACCAGTACGACGACGCGTACGCCGACGAGCACGTCCCGCCGCAGCACCAACACTTTCGTGCGCTGGTCGATTCCATCGCCAGCACTGGCGGCCATGCCGATGGGCTCGGCCTCGCCCGTATGCGTGCTGCTTATGTGAGCTGCTTCGAGCGCTTCGACGCCTTCCGCGCCACGTTGCGTCTGTGGCGGCACGAACCTGAATTCCGGGACGCCCTGGTGGCGGCGCGCCGGGCCATCGTCGCGGACTTAAGCCCCCGCGAAGCCGCGGAGATGGCCCGGCGCAGGCATTTCAGCCGCTGGCGCGAATGCCGCGACGCGCCGCTCGATATTGAAGGCGTCGCGCGGCTGTCGCTGATCCGGCAGATGACGCCCGACGATTGGCACGAGATCGTGCTGCATTGGAACTGGGGCGATGGCTTCGCCGAGATCGACTGGATCACCAGCCAGCGCCAATGCGATCGCGCCACCGCCCTCTTTGCGCTCTGCTCGCTACAGCCCTCGCGCTTCGCCACTGGCGCGGTGAAGGCGCATGAACAAAAGCTTGCGGGCTTTGCCTGCGCGCTCGCATCGCGGCTGGAGAACGGCTTTTATCCCAATGCCGAGTTCGCGCTCGATCTGCGCATGCGCCAGCGCGCCGCGTTCGAGTCAGAGCTAGCTGCGCTCCGCGCCACCCGCCGCAGCCCGTGGCTGATCCCAGATGGCCTGCTCGATCACGCTGGTGCGCGCCAGCCTGCGCCGAAGTACACAATGAGCGATGGCTGCGTGCGCTGGCACTATGAGTACTGGCTAAAGCACGTGGCGCGCTGAGCGCTCGCGCGAGTGTAAACAAAATAAACCACCGCGCCCTACACTCGCGCCCATGACCGCCGCCACCGCCCTGCTCTCACAATGGATCGCGCACCTGCGCGATGAGCGGCGCTTTACCGATAATTCGGTCGACGCCTACCAACGCGATGTCGCGACCTTCCTCGGCTTTCTGACCAACCATCTAGGCGCCGAGCCCAGCGGGCGCGATCTTGCCGAGCTCGAGCCGCGCGATCTGCGCGCTTATCTTGCGCACCGCCGGCAAGGCGCGGACGCCCTGGGCGATCGCTCGATTTCGCGCGCTTTGGCGGCCATACGCAGCTTTTATCGCTACATCGAACGCCGCCACGGCCTCGCCAATGCGCGCCTCGCTTTGGTGCGCGGGCCGCGCCTCAAGCGCAGCCTGCCCCGTCCGGTCAGCGAAGCCGCCGCGCGCAATCTGATCGCTGAAGCGCAAGATACCGCCAGCCAGGAATGGATCGGCGCGCGTGACGCAGCACTCATCACGCTCCTCTACGCCGCCGGCCTGCGCATCTCGGAAGCGCTCTCGCTCACCGGCGGCGATCTGCCTTTGCCGGAAACGCTGCGCATCGTCGGTAAAGGCGGCAAAGAGCGGCTCGTTCCTCTGCTCGCCGCCGCCCGCCAAGCCGTCGCGCGCTATGCGGAACTCTGCCCGTACCACCTCTCCGAAGACGCGCCGCTCTTCCGTGCGTCACGTGGCGGGGCGCTCTCGCCGCGCATGGCGCAAGCTTTGATGGAGCGTCTGCGCGGGCGTTTGGGCTTGCCTTCAAGTGCGACGCCGCACGCTTTGCGGCACGCCTTCGCCACGCATTTGCTCGCCAATGGCGGCGATTTGCGTGCGATCCAAGAGCTGCTCGGGCACGAATCACTCTCGACGACGCAGACCTACACAAGCGTCGAAGCGCAAAAAATTCTGCAGTCGTATCGCCGCGCACATCCGCGCGCGTGATGCACTTCGCGCACGCGAACATGCTTGCAAGCCTTACGTTTCAAGGCGCGCAGCACACAACACACACAACGCGAAGAGACAAAGTAGAGCGCGCAGAAAAAATGCGCGCGAGTACTTGCAGAAACCACTTGCAAACCAAATTGCTTCAGAAGTCATCGTCGGAGAGTCAAACAAAAAGCTCCCATCCAACCCAGTACCAACATGTAAAGATGAGGAAACGAAAATGGCTAAGAAGGTAAAGAAGGTCGCCAAGAAGGCCGCCAAGAAAACCGTCCGCAAGACCGCGAAGAAGACCGTCCGTAAGGCCGCGAAGCGCAAGGTCGCGAAGAAGAAGTCCGCGAAGAAGACCGTTCGCAAGGCGAAGGTCGCTCGCAAGGCCACGAAGAAGCCGGCCAAGCGCAAGGTTGCGCGCCGCGCCAAGAAGACCGTCGCTCCGGTCGCGACCGCGATGTAATCGCACTGGCAGGGGG
>QBMO01000018.1:0-4762 GCA_003242075.1 Alphaproteobacteria bacterium | reverse complement strand
GCTTCGAAGCGTCCCCCCTCGCCGTTCCACGGCACGTTGATCAGACAAAGGATCGCATGCGTTCTCCGGTCATAAGAAGCCCACGCTCCCGCATCGAACGCCGCAGACTGTCCCGTCTCAAACGCTGATCCTTCGCCGCACAAGCGGCGCTCCCCCTTCCCTCCCAACGCGCATCGCCCTTGACGACAGCGCGCCGTCATCGTACTTTGTATTTCAAAGTTGATGGAGCGCTCGCGATGACACGCGATGAATTGCTGCAGGATCTCGCTTACGCGCGCACGATCGCCGAAGAAGGCCGGCACGCGCCATTACTTGGCGGCTCGTACCTGCTGTTTTGGGGCGTGTTGAACGCGGTCGCCTTCATCGCCCACTGGGCGGCGCGCTCCGGCTACCTTTCAACGCTTGGCGACGGCGCTTTCGCGGCCGTTTGGATGAGCTATGGCGTCCTCGCCGGCATCGGCATGGCGGTTCTGCGCTCTCGCGTGCGCGACAAGCCTGGTCTGACCACCATTGGCGCGCGCGCCGAGCGCGCGGTTTGGAGCGGCGCCGGCATCGCGCTCATGGCTGTCGTCATCGGCTCGATCGCGCGCATGATCTTCACCCAAGATCAAACCGCCCCCAACGCCATTTTCGGCGCCGCCTTCGCCATCTATGGAGCGGCCCTCTACGCCACCGCCATGATGTCCGAGCAGGGCTGGCTGAAGCGCTTTGCCTGGCTCTCGGCCGGCGTGGCGCTCACGCTCTGCCTCTTCGCCAACGCGCCTTGGGCCTATCTCTACGCCGCGCTTGGCAGCCTGCTCGTGCTGGGCTGGCCTGGCCTCATCCTGATGAAGCGCGAACCCTCGGCCATCGTGTGAGCCGCTTCGACCACACCGAGATCGACGATGTCATCCACGGCCGCTTGCGGCTGGGCGTGATGGCCTATCTCTCGACCGTCTCGCCTGCCCCGTTCGTAGAGCTCAAAGCCAAGGTCAACGCCACCGACGGCAATCTCTCCACGCATCTCTCGAAGCTCGAAGAAGCCGGCTACGTGAAGATCGAAAAGACCTTCTCCGGCAAGAAACCGCTGACGCTGGTGCATCTCACCAAAAGCGGGCGCACCGCGTGGATCGATTATCTCAACCGTCTGCAGGCGCTGATCAGCGCAGCGGAATAAATGTTGATCTCCCTCAACGCGCGCTGATTCCGGAGGATCAGTCTGGGGTCGCGTATTGCAAGGAGGCCCCCATGCCTGAAGCTGCCAAACTGCTGCTCAATGAGCTGTCCCAAGACTATGACGATGTCGCTCGCGGCTTAGCCCGCATGACCAAGCACATCGGCGCGCACGGTGACGAGGCAATCGCCGAAGCCGCCCATGAATTTGTGCGGTCAGCCTCAAAACTCGCCGACAAGATCAAGGCGCAGTCGGCGACGATCTCGAAGAAGGCGGGCGAGGAAATTCGCGAGCACCCGATCGCAACCGCGGCGATTGCCGCTGCGGCTGTTGGCTTGTTAGGTTACGCTGTCACCCAGGCTCAACGTCCAAAGTGAGCGCCAGCGCGGCGCGCCACGTCAGCCCGCCGCGCTCAACGCCCAGCGCGCCACACCCGGATATTCCTGCTCGCCTGTATCGGCGAAGCCGCTTTTCGTCAGCGTGTGCGCAGCGCCTGCGTCTTCGGCGTCCAGGTGCACGACCACGCGCCGCGCACCGTTCTCGAAGCCCCACGCCACCAGCGTGCGCACCGTTTCCGCGCCAAAGCCGCGGCCGCGGAATTCCGGCAGCAAGCCGAACGCCAGTTCGACGTCACCGACATCGTCCGGCCGGCCGATCAAAGCCGCGATGCCGACTAAGCGCGGCGGCGCGCGTTCGCCTTCGTTGGCGAGGATAGCCCAGCCGTACCAGCCTTCCCCTTGCGGATCGTGCGCCAGATTCTTCGCGGCCCAGTCGAGCGAGCCGGGCTCGAACGGCGCCGGCGGCCATACCGGCTCGTGCGTCACCGCGATCGCATTGAAGAAGGCCGTGCGGCTGCCCGCCTGCAGCTGAGCCAAGTCGCGGTCGAGCGCCAGAAGCGCCACGCGTTGCGCCGTCAATATCAGCAAGACCGATCTCCCCTCGCTTCTCGCGGCGTGAGCAGAACCCAGCGCGCCGCCGCTGCAAAGTGAGCATTCGGCAATCTCCACAGACAGGGGCGGCCCGAGCGCTATCCTGCAAACAATCGGCCCAAGCCTTTGAAATCCAACCACCCCGCCAAAATCAATCCGACCGGCCTCGCCCGCACTTAAACTCGCGCGCATGCGCAAGCCCCATCACTTCCACCTCAGCCCGGACCGGCTCGCGGCGTTCTTCGCCGCCGCCCGGTTCTGGCTCTTTTGGGTGATCGCCGTCGTCAGCCGCATCGGCGCGCTTAATGGCAGCCGTCGTTTGCGCGCTTACGTGAATCGCGCCGAACGCTGGATCGAGCGCGTACTCTTCCTTGCCGCCGCCGCACGCGTGACGCGCCGCCACAACCGGTCGCGCCGCGTATCAACGCCGCCCGGCTTCCGCCGCGCGCGCCGCCATGGCCGACTGCTTTACAAGAGCGCCCGCATCCGCGTCCGCGGCACGCTGGCCGAACGACTCGCGGCGATCGCAGCGGCGCTCGAGAATCCAGAACGCATCATCGCGCGGTTCATGGAGCGCCTGCGTCGTAGGCTAAGCGGCTCGCGTCTGGTGCTGACTGCGCCGAAAGCGGATGAGCTGATCACGCGCGCGATTGCGGCGCAGAAGTTTGACAGCTCATAGCTGCGAGACGCCTCCAACAATCAGCTCTTTGAAAACGCGGCGACCACGGTTTCCGCGATCATCTCCGCATGCGTTCCCTCCCTTGAAAAGGGAGGGTGTCAGTTTGCGCGTCAGCGCAATCTGACGGGTGGGATGACAGCGCGAGGGTCGGCTGGTTTCAGCGCATCCGCCCCACCCGTCGCTTCGCGACACCCTCCCCTAGCGGGGAGGGAACGCGCATCCTAGTCCCTAACTTAAGCCTGCATCGTCCAGCCGTCGACGCCCTTTGCGGCTTCCTTGATGGCTTCGCTCATCGTCGGGTGCGCGTGGCAGGTGCGGGCGATGTCTTCGGCGCTCGCACCGAACTCCATCGCCACGCACACTTCGCCGATCATCTCGCCGACGCCCGTACCCACCATGTGCACGCCGACGACGCGCTTGGTCGCCACGTCTTCGAGAACTTTCACTAGGCCTTCCGTTTCGTGGTTCGTGCGCGCACGTGAGTTGGCCATCATTGGGAATTTGCCGACTTTGTATTCGACGCCTGCCGCCTTCAGCTCTTCTTCCGTCTTGCCGACGCTGGCGACTTCCGGATCGGTGTAGATCACGTTCGGGATCACGTCGTAATTCACGTGGCCCCACTGCCCGGCGATGATCTGCGCCGCGGCGATGCCTTCATCTTCCGCTTTGTGCGCCAACATCGGTCCGGTGGTGACATCGCCAATGACATAGACGCCTTCGACGTTGGTCTTGAAGTGATCGTTGGGAATGAAGCCGCGCGCATCGGTCTGCACGCCGACGGTTTCGAGGCCGAGGCCTTCGGTGAACGGCTTGCGGCCAATCGCGACGAGCACGACGTCGGCTTCAAGCGTGCGCGCCTGACCGCCCTTGGCAGGTTCGATCGTCACACTGAGGCCATTGCTCAATTTTTCAACGCTGGTGACCTTGTGGCCGAGTTCGAACTTCATGCCCTGCTTCTTCAGCGTGCGCTGAAACGCGGTGGAGATTTCGTTGTCCATGGTCGGCGTGATCTTGTCCAAGAACTCAACCACGGTGACTTCCGAGCCAAGCCGGCGCCACACCGAACCAAGCTCAAGCCCGATCACGCCAGCGCCGATGACGATCATCTTGCCCGGCACGGCGTTCAACGAGAGCGCGCCGGTAGAGGTCACGACGCGCTCTTCATCGATCTCGATGCCCGGCAGCGGCGTCGGCACGGAGCCCGTTGCAATCAGAATGTTCTTGGTCTCGAGCGTTTGCTTCGCGCCATCGGGGCCAGTCACTTCGACTTTGCCGGCGCCGGCGATGCGGCCAAAACCTTTGACGTAATCGACCTTGTTCTTGCGCATCAGAAACTCGACGCCTTTGGTGAGGCCGTCGACGGCATCTTCCTTCTGCTTCAGCATTTGCGGCAGATCGAGCGACAGGCCGGTGATCTTCACGCCCATGGACGGAAACGTCTTCGCTGCGGCTTCGTAAAATTCGCTCGCGTGCAGCAGCGCCTTCGAAGGGATACAGCCAACGTTCAAGCACGTGCCGCCGAGCTTGCCGCGGCTCTCGATGATCGCGGTTTTCAGCCCGAGTTGGCCAGCGCGAATGGCGGCGTTGTAGCCACCGGGGCCGCCCCCGATGATGACGAGATCGTACGACATGAATGCTCCGAGCTGAGGGCGCGGCGTTCAGCGCGCGATGAGGTTGTGGCGAACATATTCACTCCCCTCCCCGGCTTCCACCCGGGAGTGAGCGTTTCAGCCCTGCAGAAAGGAAAGCGCCGCTTAGGCGCCCTGCTTATCCCAATAGGAACGGTCGGCGGCGTCGATGATGAACACCAGGAGGCCCACGATCAGCACGATGCCAAGCACGCCCACTTGCGCCGTCGGCGAACCGAGATCGGCGAGCAAAGCTTGCGGCGCCAGATAAGCGTTGGGATCGATGCCCTGGATGGTCGGCAGCAAGCCGTCTTGCTGGTTGTAAGCCCAGCGTCCGCCATAGAGCGCAAAACCCAGCAGCCAGGTCCAGAAG
>QBMO01000189.1 GCA_003242075.1 Alphaproteobacteria bacterium | reverse complement strand
GATCCGCAGCGCCCGCTGGCGGGAGAGTTCGAAATTCTCAGCCGTGGCGCCAGCCGCTTCCGCGAGCCCAAGAACACGCACGCCGTCAATCCGGCAGCCGCGTAGTTCGTTTTGAATAGTGCTGATCGCTTCGCGCGCGGCCGGGTTCAGATCGGCTTCTTGCGGCTCAAAATAGAGGTTGAACGAGCGCTCATAGCAGGCGGTCGGATCAAAATCGGCCGGCGCGTCTGGCCCTGTCGCGCACGCGGCCAGCCCAATCACGCTCATCGCAGCAATCAATCGCTTCATCTGCTCAGTTCCTGTTCTGCGATGCGGGCTTAATTCTTGGCGCGCCCGCGCCCGCCTTTTTCCACGAACTCGCGCAGCATTTGCGAGGGTCTGAACGTCACCACGCGGCGCGGCGTGATCGGCACTTCTTCACCGGTCTTCGGGTTGCGACCGATGCGCTGGCGCTTAATCCGCACATTGAAATTGCCGAACCGCGACAGCTTTACCGTATCGCCTTCAACCAGCGCATCTTGCATCAGTTCCAGCATTCGCGTGAGCAAGCGATTGGCGTCAGCGCGCTGCATATTGGCGCGTCGCGCCAGCGCTTCGACCAGATCGGCTCTTGTCACAGTCTTAGCAGTCACCGGAGCCCCCTCCGCAACGCGTCCTCGCGCAGGGGAAAAGCTAGTCGGCTCTGTAGGTTAGGTCAATTAATTGCGCGGACGTTACAGTCTAACGAGCGCCGCGCCCCAGGTCAGGCCGCCGCCCAAAGCTTCCATGAGCACCAATTGCCCAGGTTTTATGCGCCCATCGCGCACCGCCACATCGAGCGCGAGCGGCACCGACGCGGCAGACGTGTTGCCGTGAAGCGCTACTGTCGAGACGACCTTATCCACAGCGATGCCGAGCTTGCGCGCCACCCCATCGAGGATGCGCTGATTGGCCTGATGCGGCACGAACCAATCAACCTGGTCAAGCGACACGCCGGCGCGCGCGCACGCTTCCAGCATCGCACCTGAAATGTGCTCCACCGCGTTACGGAACACGGCATTGCCGACCATGCGCACCTTGCCGATCGTGCCCGTCTCGGACGGTCCCCCATCGACATAGAGCAGATCATGCATGCGCCCATCCGTGCGCAGGAATGTGGAAATCACGCCGCGATCGTCATCCCGCTCCTGCGCTTCCAGAACGACCGCGCCCGCGCCGTCACCGAAGAGAACGCACGTCCCCCGATCGGTCCAATCGACGATGCGCGAAAACGTCTCGGCGCCGATGACGAGCGCGCACTTGGCTTGCCCACGCACCAGAGCGTTGTCCGCCGTAGCCAGAGCGAAGATGAAGCCTGAACACACCGCTTGCAGATCGAACGCCGCGCCCTTGTTGACGCCAAGCGCAGCCTGCACGCGCGCGGCGGTCGCGGGGAATGTGAGATCGGGCGTTGTCGTGGCGACGATCACCAAGTCGATGTCGTCCGCCGTCCGCCCTGACGCCTCAAGCGCCTTGAGCGAAGCAGCGCAGGCGAGGTCCGAGGTCTTTTCGTTCTTGCCGGCAATGTGGCGCTGACGGATACCGGTGCGCTCAATGATCCATTCGTTATTTGTATCGACGCTTTGAGCCAATTCTTCATTGGTGAGGATGCGTTCAGGCAGGAACGAGCCCACCCCCAGCAGCACGGAGCATAACGCCATCAGCCGGCGTCTCCGACCTTCGCGGTCTCGGCATGAGCGCTGGCGAGGCGGACCAGATTATGCGCGATCTCTTCGCGATAAGAGCTGCGCGCCATCTTCTCGGCCACACCGATCGCAGCGGCGAACCCGGCGCCATTGGCGCTGCCATGGCTCTTCACCACCAGCCCGTTGAGCCCGAGGAAGAGCGCGCCGTTGAAGGTGCCGGGATCCATGCGTTTGCTCAACTTCTTGAGCGCCGGATAGGCGATCAAAGCGCCGAGCTTAGCCATCAAGCCGCCGGTCAGCGCTTCCCGAAGAAACTGCCCGACAAGACGCGCGGTTCCTTCGCCAGTCTTCAGAGCGATGTTGCCGGTAAAGCCGTCGGTGACGACCACATCCACCGTGCCCTTGGCGATATCGTCGCCCTCAACGAACCCGTTGAAGTTCAAATCGACGCCAGTGTCGCGGATGAGTTGCGCGGCAGCGCGGATTTCTTCGTGCCCCTTTTGCTCCTCGGCGCCCACATTGAGCAGCGCCACGCTTGGCCGCGCGGTGCCGTTCACAGCGCGCGCGAAGGCTTCGCCCATGATGGCGAATTCCACGAGCTGCTCGGCATTGGCTTCGACATTGGCGCCGACGTCCAACAACACCGTGTAGCCGCCCTTGGCGTTCGGCCAGCGCGTGGTCAGCGCCGGCCGATGCACACCCTCCATCGTGCGCAGGCGAAACATCGAGATCGCCATGAACGCGCCGGTGTTGCCGGCCGAGACGATCGCGTTGGCGCGACCGTCCTTCACCGCCTCAACCGCGTTCCACAGGCTTGAGCCTTTGCCCTGGCGCATCGCCTGCGCCGCCTTGATCTCCATGCCTATGGCTTTATCCGCATGCTCGACGACGCTGGCCGCCTTGGCGGCTGCGTAGCGCTCCAGCAGCGCGTTCAGTCTGACGGCGTCGCCGTGGAGCAGGAAGCGCACGCCGGGGCTGCGCTGTGCGGCGATGTTTACGCCTTCCACAACGATGTCAGGGGCGTTGTCGCCGCCCATCCCGTCGATCGAGAGTACGAGCCCGTCGGTCATGCAGCGTCCTGAAAGGCTGCGGCTCGGCAGCGC
>QBMO01000188.1 GCA_003242075.1 Alphaproteobacteria bacterium | reverse complement strand
CGGCGACGACCATCCTCTCATTCCTCACCATGCCGTTAGTGATCGGACTGACGCTGCCGTAAGCGGGTTATTGCGGCGTCGGGCAGCGTTCCGCAGCGAACCGATCGCTCAGCGCCATCATGCGCTGAAGATCTATTCCAGCCGTTGCATCCGCGACTTGGCCGCCGATGGTATTCACGCGCTGACGATTGGCTTCCGCCGCAGCGGCCTCCGTTCCACGGGCCGGAGCACGTCCGTTTTGAACCTGATCTTGGAGCGCTTGCGCATTAGCCGCAAAGTTCGGATCGAGTTGGCTGTTCATCCGCTGACCAGCCACCATCATCTCCGCCGTCATTTGATCACAGGTCAAAGTCTCGACCGGCGGCAGCGTCGTATCGACGGGCGCATCCATACGCGCTTGAACGTCAGCCAAGCGATCGTCCTGCTGGGCCGAGGCGCCAGGCACAGCCAAGCAGGCGTAGGCGAGCAAAGCCAAAAACAGATTTCTCATGTTGACCTCCCGAGGCATCGAAACATGCACCCCGGGATTGTCCAATCACGAGTTCAGCGCCCGCCGAACGGCGCCACCGGCTCGCTTTCGCCGACGATCATTTCGGCGTCTTCTTCGAAGCCTGGATGGTTGGTCGGGTCGACGACATACGTGTTGCTCTGGCCCGCTGGTTCCAGCGGCGCGTGCGTGCGCGCTTCGGCGGCTTCCGCCTTGGCGACGCCAAGCCCGGCCACTACCGCCGCCAGCGCCAAACCGACCGGCTTCAGGGCCGGGCCCGAGTCATCACGTTTCAGGTGCGATTTCATATCCGCAGCTCGTCTTTCGTCCTGTAACCCGCCCTGTCCCAAGATTAGAACAAAAGCAGTACAGCACCGAGTCCGCGGCGCCAATAAGGTTGAAACGATTATCCCCGCCTTGTTGTCGCCGCGCTTGCGGCGAAGCAGACACAGGGCTTAACAAGCGGCATGGCTCAGCGACCGACTGGCGTGAAGAAAAACGAAGCCCGCACAACCGCCGTTCGATTCCGCCACAAGCACCTGCTGGCCATATCCGATCTCAATCGTTTCGAAGCCGAGAGCCTGCTCGATCGGGCCGAAACCTTCGCGCCTCTGGCCGAGCAGAAGATCAAGAAGCTCGACACGCTGCGCGGGCGCACCTTGATCAATCTTTTCTTCGAGAATTCCACAAGAACGCAAAGCTCGTTCGAACTCGCCGGCAAGCGCATGGGCGCCGACGTCGTGAATATGAGCGTGCGCTCCTCGTCAGTGGCCAAAGGCGAAACGCTAATCGACACGGCGACAACCTTGAACGCCATGCGCCCCGATCTACTGGTCGTGCGTCACGGCGCGTCCGGCGCGGTGGAGTTGCTCTCTCAAAAAGTCAGCTGCGCCGTGATCAATGCCGGCGACGGCAAGCACGAGCACCCGACGCAAGCTTTGCTCGACGCCTTCACCATCCGCGATCGCCTCGGCGGCATCGAAGGCCTCACCATCGCCATCTGCGGCGACATCGTGCACAGCCGCGTCGCCCGCTCGAACGTAGCACTGCTCACCCTGCTCGGCGCGCAAGTGCGCTTGATCGGCCCTCCCACACTCATGCCCGCCGGCGCCGAGCGCTGGGGCGCGAAAGTGTTTCACACGATGAAGGACGGGCTTAAGGACGCCGACGTCGTCATGATGCTGCGCGTGCAGCGCGAGCGCATGACAGGCGGGTTCTTCCCAAGCCCGCGCGAGTTCTTCTGGTTCTATGGCTTGGACGAAGACAAGCTGAAATTCGCCAAGCCCGGCGCGCTCGTCATGCACCCGGGCCCAATGAATCGCGGCGTCGAGATCGATAGCTCCGTTGCCGACAACCCCAACGTCTCGCTCATCGAAACGCAAGTGCGCATGGGCGTGGCCGTGCGCATGGCCGTGCTGGAGGCGCTCGCCGAAACCGGCGCCAATGAGGAGCCCCGCTAATGTGGATGTTCCTGCTCTGGTGGGCCGTCGACGATCACCTCGCCGCCGCGCTCGAAACACCGGGCCTCGGCACGCTTCCAATCTGGGTGCCGTTTATCATCGCACTCGCGTTTTCAACGACGCTAAACGTCGCCATGAAACGGAGATGAGTGTGCGCCCAACCCTCATCACCAACGCCAAACTGATCGACCCCGCCAAAAGCAAGGTCGAGACCGGCGCCATTCTATTCGCCGACACCATCCTCGGCATCGGCAATGTCAGCAGCGCGCCTGACGGCGCCGAGATCATCGACGCTGGCGGCGCGCACGTGTCGCCAGGCTTAATCGATATGCGGGTCGTCATCGGCGAACCGGGCGCCGAGCATAAGGAGACGTTCAAGTCCGCCGGGCGCGCAGCGGCGGCAGGCGGCGTCACCACCATGGTGATGATGCCGAACACGACGCCGGTGCTCGACGATCAAAGCCTGATCGATTTCGTGCTCCGACGCGGCATCGACAAATCCGGCGGCGTGCGCATCTTGCCGGCAGCGGCGCTCACCAAGCATCTCGACGGCGAGTTGATGACCGAGATCGGCCTGATGGCCGAAGCGGGCGCGGCGTTCTTCACCAATGGCGACAAGCCGATCGTCTCATCCCGCGTGCTGCGCCGTGCGCTCTCTTACGCCAGCGCCTTCGACGCGCTGATCGCGCATCGCCCGGAAGATCCCTATCTCGCCGAAGACGGCGTCATGCATGAAGGCGACCTCGCCGCACGCCTCGGCCTGCCCGGCATTCCCGCCGCCGCCGAATACATCATGGCCGAGCGCGATCTGGCGCTCGCCGAACTCACCGGCGGCAAGCTGCTGCTCGACATGCTCTCCGCCGCGCAAACGCTGCCGGCGCTGAAGCGCGCCAAGGATCGCGGCGTCAAAGCCTTCGCCAGCGTCAACGTCCAT
>QBMO01000187.1:2619-2972 GCA_003242075.1 Alphaproteobacteria bacterium | reverse complement strand
CGCGTCATCGCTCCAGCGCACCGCCGCATTGCCGCCCCAGCCGAACGCGGGCGTCTCGTACTGCACGCTCGCCGGTGTCGTCGCGCTTCGATCCGGCGCGGTCGCGACGGAGGAATTGTATAAATCCGATTGCAGGGCCCACGCTTGCACGCGCCACGCAAACGGCCCAACCGGATCGGCCAATGTAAAACTCAAGCTCGATCCCTCAGAGCGCGACTCTGCGCCAATGAGGCCAGCGCTCCGCCATTCCGAGTAGGCGCCCAGCCGCGCTGCAAACACCAAATCGTCGCCGCGCCATTCCAGCCGCGTCACGCCCGTGAATGAATCGGACGCCAGCGCCAAATCCGCCGCGC
>QBMO01000187.1:0-2609 GCA_003242075.1 Alphaproteobacteria bacterium | reverse complement strand
CAACCGTCGCTCCGTTGCGCCGAAGCGCCCAGCATCCACGAAAACGCGCCGCTCGTCGCTTCGCCGACGCCGGCCAGGCGCCCATAGCCAAGCGCGCCGCCTTCGGCTGTCAGCACCGCGCCTTGCCCACGCCGTTCGCGCAAACGCACCACGCCCGTAAGCGCCCCGGCGCCATAAGGTCCAGCGCCGGCGCCGCGCACGATGTCGGCGCCTTCGATCGTCTCGGAGGGCAGCGCGCCCCAGATCACCCAGCCGCCGAACGGATCGTTCATCGGCTGGCCGTCGAGCGTCACCAGCGCACGCCCCGCACCGGATGGCGCAATCGCGCGCAGCGATAGGCCCTGTATGGTCGGATTGGCCGCGGCGCTGTCGTTGCGCCTGAACAGCGCAACGCCCGGCACGACACGCAGCGCCTCATCCAACCGCACCGCGTCTTCGATCGCCTGCGCGTCAACGCCGACCCGCGCATAAACATCCTCGCCTGCCGCTTCGGGCAGGCGCGGGGCGGTTACGATGATTTCTTCAGCAATTTGGCAATCCACGTGGCCTCACTCCGCCCCGTCGAGCGCCTCGTATGTCACCAGCGTAAAGCGCGTGCGCTCGCTGTCGCGCATGCTTTGCGCGATCACTTCATGGAGATCGGGCCGCCACGTTGTCCAGCGGTCGATGAAGGCGTTGGCTGCGGCGCGATCGCCGTTGCGCTGTAGCGCCAGCGTTTCGCGCAGCAGGGACGTCACCGCCGCCGGATAGCGCCGATGATCAATGCGCAGCTGCCCATTCTCGAAACGCAGCGCACCCTGATCTAGAAACCAATTCCATTGGATCAGCTGCATGGTCTGATACGGCTGCTCGCGACGCGGCCGGTTTTTCTGCAGAACACGGCGAATGCCTGAGGCGTAAATTGCTTGCAGCTGTGCGTCGCTGATCCGTCCGCGCTCGTTTAGAATCCGCGCCGCGGTGAGCGACACCAGGTCCGCCTTCATCTCTTCCAGCAGCGAGGCATTGTCCTCCAGCGCCACATCGAGATCGCGCCCATCCGACGTTTGGTCGACGCCAAGATAGTGGCCGACTTCGTGCCATAGCGTGCGATAGAAGCCGCCCTCCGGCGTCAGCTGGTTTGCCTGCGCCGGCACAATCGCCGATTGGAACGCGCGGTTTGTCTCCTGGAATAATTCGTCATTCAGCAGGATGTTGCCGCGCATCAGGATGGTGCGCCCGTACTGGCGTGCGAGATAAGCGTCGTTGGGCAGGATCGTCGCCGTGTTGGCGCCACGCGCTTGGCCGAAATCGGCGATGATGTTGTAGACGCCCACTGGAATGTCGCTGCGCACCTCGCGGTGATGCTCGTACGGCAGCGCGTTTTCGACCACCTGAATGTCGGCCAAAGCCGCCTGCAACTCATCGCTCCGCGGTCGGTCGCGCACGAGCAGGGAAAGCGAGAAGAACGTCTTCACTCCGAAGAGGGCATCGTCATAGGTCTCGTAGGCGCCGATCTGCGCATTGAGATTGCCGGTGAATTGGCCGGTAATCCAAGCTGCATCGCCGCCCTCATAATCATCCGCCAACAGATCGCGCGCCCGCAACCGTAGATACCGCGCGAACGCTGCATCGCCGCGCTCAACGTGCGCCGCCGCCGCGTTCAGCCGCTCGTAAATGAAGAAGATATCCTCCGCGTACGCCACCGAATACGGCACGGCCAGATAGTCAGCGCTCTCTCGAAAGCGCGCCCGCAAGCCCGGGTGCAAAGTGTCGAGCGCCGGATAGCGATCGAGCGTGCTAAGCGCCCGGCGTCTGTTTTCAGGCGTCGCCGCCCACACCACGCCGCGATCGTCGAGCAATTCGTCGCGGCGCTCCGGATGTGCAGCGAAATAGGCGTCCATCGTCGCGCGCGTGACGCCCGCCGGATATACATTCCGCGTCGGCGCCTCCGGCGCGACGGAGAGAAACGCCTCGCGCGTATTGTCCAAGGTCGACGCGATCGGCCCGCTGTTCAGCCGGAAGAGGTCGCGCTCAAGCGCCGACTCCGGATGCGCCGCCAGATAGTCCGCCGCCGCCAAAGCCTGCGGGTGGCGCTGCTGCAGATAGAGCCGATGCATGCGCTCGCCCGCCAGCAGCAACTCGCTCACCGCCGCCCGCTCACCCGCGCTCAGGGCGGAGAGGTCGGGGTCCAAATGCGTGCGCTGCGTTCGATCCAGGATTTGCTCTATCCGCGCATCGTCCCAAACCGGCGCGATTCCAGCGGTGGATTGCGGCGCGGTAGCGGTTGCGCACGCGGCGAGCGAAAAGGCGAGGGCCGTCAGGAGATATCGCATCCCCTGGAACTAGCACGCGAGCCCGGTCCGGCCCAACTCAGTTGCGACTGGCGGCCATCTCAAGCTTGCGCGGGAACACGCCGTCGCACGAGACACCTTGAGAAGGTAAATGGTGCCGGAAGATAACTTTGGCTTGATTTCCATCCCGTTGACTACAAAGAGGTCTCTCCAAATTGGGGAGCCATTTATGCCGCCAGCGATACCGCCGGCTTATAAGAATGGCTGAGTAAGAGTCCTGTTTCGTAAGCGGCGGCTTGGCCCCACATCGCGACCGGAGGGGTGATCGGGCATGGTGCG
>QBMO01000186.1:2702-3106 GCA_003242075.1 Alphaproteobacteria bacterium | reverse complement strand
TCGATATCCCCTGCGTCAGCCGCGATTCAGAGCCGGCGCATCCCCCGCGTCGGTCTATTCCGATTAACCTATCAAGCGACGTCAGCAAACCTCAGTTCGCCTCTGTCACAATTCATTGCGCGTCTTTCGCTCAAGCGGCCGAACCCGTAAAACCCGCCCCGCGCCGCCATAGCTCAGCTGGTAGAGCACCTGATTTGTAATCAGGGGGTCACAGGTTCGAGTCCTGTTGGCGGCACCGCAAGCGTCTGTTTTTCTGTCAATTTTCTTCAAAGCGAAAAAGTTTGGAAGAAAATCCGCGGCTCTTCCGTTCTCCCCTCGAAGCCGGGCCGACCGGCGCAATTCGAGGAGAACAATTATGAAGACGCAACTTTTCACGGCTGTGACCGCAGCGGTGCTAGTGCTGG
>QBMO01000186.1:0-2692 GCA_003242075.1 Alphaproteobacteria bacterium | reverse complement strand
CTGTAAGCGACGCCGAGGCGCGCATCGAGCGCAACCGCCAACGCGCTGAGCGCGCCGCGCGTCGCGCCGCCGACCGCGCGCGCGACACTGGCGAAGCAGCTGTCGATCGCGCGCAAAGCGTTCAGCCAAGTGTTGATGCGGATGCCAGCGCCTCGGGCTCCGCCAACGCTAGCCGCAATGGCGCGTCAGCCAGCGCCGACGTGAACGCCAACGCCTCCGCAGACCCGCACTGACGCCACCACTCCCCCACCCGTCAGTACGGCAGCGACGGACTCTTCGGAGTCCGTCGCTTTCTTTTTGCTCTGTCTTAGAGTTGGGCGTCAGCGCCAATCGTTCGCGCGACTCTCGCGCTCTTGGTCAGCATCGAACGGCTCGCCATCGATGATGGCGTCGACCGCGTCGAGGATAACAGGCGCCGGCGCGCTCGCTTGGCGATAATCCGTCCCACCCGCTTGCGACGCTGCCGCCATGCGGATGGCCCAGGCATCCTCTTCACGGCACGCCAAACCGGAGACGCTTTCCGCTGCAAATGTCCGGCAAATCGCGCCGTCGATTGCGCGGAAGGTCAAGCCGATGCGCGCGTCGCTGTTCTGCGCGTCGCTTGCGAGCTGTGTTTCAAGAGCGCGCGATAAGCTGGCGCCGGCATACGCGCCGTCTTGGCTGAACAATCCCTCAGCGGGCGCCGTGAAGCGGCCAACGAGAACGCCGACCAGCAAGCTTGCTGCGACGGCGGCCCAGACGGGTGGGCCGAAACGAAGCGGCGCGCGCTGCTTGCGCTCGACGCCGATGTCCGCGACAGGGCGCTCGATGTGAGCGTCTGGAATGGCTTCGAGCAGTTTGAGCAGATGGTCAGGCACCGGCTGCGCCAGCACGTCATCGTATGCGATCTTCAACGCGCGCCGCGTCGCTGTGAAGCGCGCCACACGGCGCGCGAGATCGGGATCTTCCGCCATCGCGCGTTCCACGCGTTTAGCGTCGAGCAGCGATAGCTGCCCGTCCGCATAGGCCATCAGCGTTTCATCGTCCAAAGGCATCACCCGCCCTCCGTGAGCCGCGCTTCGATCGCTGCGCGTCCCCGCGCCAGACGGCTCGTGAGCGTGCCAATGGGCGTCTCCAGCAGATCCGCCGCTTCCCGATACGAAAACCCTTCGACCAACACCAGCGCAACGGCCAATCTTTGCTCCTCAGGCAACTCTTCCATAGCCGCACGAACCAATTGCGCATCGAGGTGGTACTCCATGGCGCGCGCGCCATCCATACCAACGCGTTCGCCGGTTTCTTCAGGCGCGAACACCTTGGCCCTCACGGCCTTTGAGCGGACTTCATCGATCCAGCAATTCTTCATGATCCGAAACATCCAAGCATCAAGCCGCGTACCGGGCGTCCAGCCGCCGAGATTCTTCAGAGCGCGCTCTAACGCGGTCTGCACAAGGTCGTCGGCCTCGTCGGCGCTCCGCGTCAGCGCTCGTGCGAAGCGCCGCAGGCGCGGCAGCAACGCAACGAGGTCGCGGCGGATCTGATCGCACTCGGCGGCCATGTCCGCACCTTACAACGGATCGGGCAGAGATTTTCATCCAGGAACAACGCGGCCGGGGGAAGAAGTTTACCGCGTGATCCGTTTGCGCTGATATGGCTCCGCACATGCGCCCGCTCTTGCTCCTCACGCTCCTGGCGCTCGCCCAGGCCACGCCCGCTTCGGCGCAATTGCCGGGCGTCGGCCAGACCGTCGGCGACTTGGTGCGCGATCCCGTCGGCCAAGTGACGGACACAACAGAAGAGCTCAGCCGCTCCGCCACGCGGGAACTCCGCAATGCACGAGATGTTGCAGCGCGCCAGTTGCAGCGCCGCCACCGTGACGTGATCGACACGGACCGCAACGGCGACATCGTCGTCCGCAACGAAGTGCTCGCGATTGCACCGAGTGAAGAAGCGCTCACCGCCGCGCGCGGCGCCGGATTTACCGTCAGCGAGACGATGGAGGATTCGGCGCTCGGTTTGCGGATCGTCATTCTGCGCGCGCCGCGCGGCATGACTACGCGGCGCGCCGTCGAGACGATGCAGCGGCTCGACCCGGATGGCGCATACGATTTCAACCACCTTTATCTCGGCGCCGGCCCGGCGGCGCCCGGCGCAAAGCAAGCGCGCGATAACGGCGGGCCGAGCAGTGGCCCTCGCATCGGGCTGATTGATTCCGGCGTCGATGCGGCGCACCCCGCGTTTACGGGCGTCGCGATGGTGCAGCGCGGCTTTGCCGGCGAGGCGCGCGCTACGCCGCACGGCACTGCAGTCGCGTCCCTCCTCGGCGACGACGCTTCGCTCTTTGTCGCTGACGTTTACGGCGCAGCGCCTACGGGTGGCGGCGCGAGCGCGATCGTGGCGGCCATGGGCTGGCTGGCGCACTCGCGCGTCGGCGTGATCAACGTATCGCTCGTGGGGCCGCCCAATCGCGCGCTCGAAGCAGCCATTCGCGCCGCGATCGCGCGCGGCCATGTGATCGTCGCGGCAGTCGGCAATGACGGGCCGGCCGCCGCACCGCTTTATCCAGCCGCCTATGCTGGCGTGGTCGGCGTCACCGGCGTCGACGCACGAGACCGCGTGCTGCCGGAGGCGGGTCGAGGCGAGCATGTCGACTTCGCAGCGCTCGGAGTGGTGGATGCGGCTGCAGTCGGCGGCCGATCGGCGCGCGTGCGCG
>QBMO01000185.1 GCA_003242075.1 Alphaproteobacteria bacterium | reverse complement strand
CAGACGACGATATCTTCTCTTCACCGGCTTCGCTCCACGACCTCGATCCAAGGTACGCGTTGCGTCGATCAGTTGAACTCACACCCAATCAAGGACATTCGGGAGCTCTGCGTGTTCTCGGCCCATAACGCGCTGAAGGACCCGCCTTTTTCCAAGTTGGATTTGATTGTCTGCCGCAACGTGCTCATCTATCTGCAGCCGCCCGCGCAAGACCGTTTGATGAGCGTCTTCCAATATGCGGTGCGGCCCGGCGGGTATCTCTTCTTGGGCGCCTCTGAAAGCCTTGCGCGGCAGAACAAGGCCTTTTCTATCGTCGATAAGAAGCACCGCATTTTCCGGCGCAAAGAAACCGTAGCTGTGTCGTTACCGAACCTCGCCGTCTATGCGACAGACAAAATCGCCTCCGATCAAAGCGCCGCGCGGGCCTCGACGAGCCCAGAAGATCGGCTCGACATCGATACCCGCCGCGTCATGGAAAGACACTCTCCCGCTTATGTCGTTGTAGACGCCCGCAACGATGTGGTGCGGTTTTCAGGTCAGGTCGCGAAATACCTGGGACCTTCGGCGGGCGCCGCCAGCCTCGATCTCTTCGCGCTTCTGCAACGGCCGCTCCGGCCCGCCGCGCGCGCCGCGCTGCAAAAAGCAATGCACAGCCGCCAGTCAGCCGCGCAGAAGAATATCTCCATCGAGATCGATGGCGCCACGCACACGGTCGACCTGCTGGCTGAGCCAGTCGGTGGAGGCGAGTCTGGCTTTTGCGTGCTTGCGTTCCTCGATCGCGGCCCCACCCCTCCGGCCTCCGCGCGCAATCAGGAAGGCGTTGGAGACCTTGAGCAGGAACTCGCGTTGATGCGCGAGCGGCTGCAAGCCAGTGTCGATGAACTCGAAGTCAACAACGAGGAAATGAAATCAGCAAACGAGGAATACCAATCAGTCAACGAGGAATTGCAATCAACCAACGAGGAACTTGAAACCTCCAAAGAGGAGATGCAGTCGATCAATGAGGAGCTGCAGACCGTCAATGCGGAGCTGAATGCCAAGAACGACACGCTTATGCGGCTCAACAGCGATCTGAAAAATTTCCTCGACAGCACCGAGATCGCCACCCTCTTCCTGGACGCCGATCTGCGGGTAACCAACTTCACCCCGGCAATGACCGGTCTCTTCCACTTGCGCGAGAGCGACTATCAGCGCCCCGTCACCGAGATCGCCCCCCTCTTCGCGTACGGTGATCTTGCGGAGGATGTCTCTCGGGTGTTGCGCACGCTTGCGATGGTTGAGCGTGAGGTCACAACATCCTCCGGGCGCGCCTTCATCATGCGCATTAGGCCCTATCGCCGGCTCGATAACGTCATTGATGGCGTCGTGGTCACATTCATGGACGTCACAGACCGCAAACAACTCGACGCCGAGCGGGCGTTGCGATCGGAAATGGTGGTGTCGTCAGGAGACGCCATCATCGGTATCGATGCCAAGGGTGTCATCCTGTCCTGGAACGCCAGCGCGGAAGCGCTCTACGGCTACACCAACGCGGAAGCGATCGGCCGGCATGTGGAGGTGATCGTGCCGCCGGACCGACGGTTGGGAGAGCTTGACTTCCGCACGCGGATCAACGGCGGCGAGCGAGTGGAAAACTACGACAGCGTCGGCCAACGCCACGACGGAGGCCTTGTCGATATTTCCGTCAGCATTTCGCCGGTCAGGGATGGCGCCGGCGCCATCACGGGAGCCTCGCTGATTGTGCGCGACATCACCGAGCGCGTGCGGGCGCGAGAGCGTCAGGCGCTCCTGCTGCTGGAACTGAACCATCGCGTCAAGAACACACTGGCGACGGTGCAGTCGATCGCGTCGCAGACCTTGAGCGACGAGCCAGACCCACGGGCGTTTCGCGAGGCGTTCCAGGAACGGCTCGCAGCACTGTCACGAACACACACTCTGCTCTCTGACGGCGATTGGCGAGGCTCTCCCCTACGCGACGTGCTGCTAGCCGAAACCGCACCCTACGCAAACGGCGCTCATCGCGTCGCCGTCGAGGGTCCGCATCTGAAGCTTGCGCCGGGTGCGTCGCTCGCTTTGGGCATGGCCTTTCATGAATTGGCGACCAACGCGGCGAAGTACGGCGCGTTCTCGGTTCCAGACGGACGTGTTCAAGTCCAGTGGCAAATCGAAAACGGGAACGGCGAGCGCCGCCTTCGGCTAGAATGGCGCGAAAGCAATGGTCCGTCCGTGATAGCGCCAAACCGGCGCGGCCTCGGTTCTCGCTTAATCGAGCGCGGCCTCGCCCATCAGCTCAACGGCGCCGCCGAACTCCGCTTCGAGAGCGCCGGCGTTCAGTTCGTTCTCGAAGCGCCCCTGGCTTCGATCGAAGCGGCGCCATGACCTCACAATCACTCCGCATCCTGGTTGTCGAGGATGAGATGATGATCGCTTTCTTCATAGAGGACAGCCTCACGGCCCTCGGACACACAGTCGTTGGGCCCGCCTCCCGTGTCGCCAATGCGCACAGACTGGTTGAGACGGAAACATTCGATCTTGCTTTGCTCGATATCAACGTTGCCGGCGAGGAGATCTATCCTGTTGCCAACGCGCTCAAGGCGCGCGGAATACCGTTCGTATTCTTGTCCGGCTACGGCAGACACGGCTTGCGCGGCGAATGGAGCGATAGCCCGATGTTGGCGAAGCCGTTTACGGTCGAAGACCTCAACGCAACACTTGAAACGATCTCGGTGACCGTAGACTAAGTTGTCGGTTGTCGAGGCAGCTCGACGGCCCCACTCCGAATACAGCCGCCGCAGTCCAAGTCACGACCGGGGTGTGCAGTCTGTGTGACGCTCTGCGAGATCAGCCGGCTGTGCGCGCCGGTGCAAAACTACATCACTTAAGCGGCGTCGTTTTGTCGTCCGCGGGCGGAGTAAAAATACCTCGCCATTAATCCTTTCGGCCGGTTTTGCGGTTCGAGAGGCCGGGGATGTACAAGGTGTTAAGCTACGAAGCCGTGCGCCGGGCGTAAGCGGCGGCTTGGCCCCACATCGCGACCGGAGGGGTGATCGGGCATTGACCCAGCCCCTTCAAACGCGTCCAGCCTGAGAGTTAGGATGGACTGGATTTTG
>QBMO01000184.1 GCA_003242075.1 Alphaproteobacteria bacterium | reverse complement strand
GGATTAATGGCGAGGTATTTTTACTCCGCCCGCGGACGACAAAACGACGCCGCTTAAGTGATGTAGTTTTGCACCGGCGCGCACACTGCTAAACAAGCGACACCGCCAGTTCACGTAATTCCCACGGATCGACTTCAATTACCGAGCCATGTGAGACAACGATACGCTTAAGCGGCAACTCCGCCCAACGTCGCAATTGGGCTGCTAGGATGCGCGTCGGCGGCTACGTCCACGCAGAACTCCTCTCATCCAGCCTCGATCTCGAAGCTCGCCGCGAAGGCGACCGCCGCGTTATTCTTGCGCGGCGTTCGTGAGCCTTAAGAAGATGCCCGCTCGCGGTGTGAAACAGAGTATCCACGCCGCCAGCTTGATCCCAGCATCGGCTCGTGAGCGTCGCAAAACGGACGTTCCCATCTAGGCGACGGGCGGCGCGTTCTCGCCAAAAAAACGTCGCCAATAGCGTCCGGTTTGACCGCAGCGGTCAAGAAACCCCCATGACGATGGCCAGCCCGACGATTGAAGATATCAGTCCACGAACTCCACGCCGGCCACGCCCTCGCGCTGCCAGACAACGCGAACGCGACGCTTGAGCTTCATCATGGGCTCGCTCAGCATGAAGTTCTGCGGCAGCGGCACGTGGCGGAAAAATTCAACACGGGCGCCAGTGGCGCTTACGTCCTTCACGGCCACCGTCATCCTCTCACCACTGTCTAGCGTGAGTGTGGCATTGCGAAACACAGCCTGACGCGCCGCTCTGTCCTGCGAGCGGGGCGGCATCTTCTCGACCGCGCCAGCCGGCGCTCGCGCGGCGATATTGCGCAAACGGCTAGCCAGCACGCTTTCGGCCCCGGGTGGCTTGGATTTTCCAAACATGGCAATTCAACCAGCGCGCTCAATCTTGTTTGTTTGCGAGGATAGTCCCGTGTCAGTTCCGGCTTTGTTAACGAGTTAAGAATGGGTAGTGCGACGCAACGGACCCCCTCTCCAACGGCCAAGAATGTGCGAGTCACGCGACGCTTTCTCGCGGGGCCGGCGCTCCAATGCAGCCGGTGACGCCGTGCATATCAGAGCGGCGCGCTTTCGCCGAAGGCTGACGACGCAAAACCCTAAGCTGGCTTTGGCGCCTTTCGCCTGGGCCGCTGTTTTGCGGCGACTGAGCGGATAATGGCGCGGCCATGCCCGGTCTTGGGCATCGGTGCTTTCGCGTTCGCGAGCGCTGCGCACAGGAGGGCCTCGACCTCCGGCCGCGCTAGAGTTTGCACGTTCTCCAGACGAATGAAGCGCGTCTGCGTGCCCGATCCTTCTAGGATCTTTGCCGGGTCATGCAGCTTCGCACCGTGAATGAAACACAGACCCAGGCCGCCAGCGCGCGCCGCAATCGATAGTGGGGCGTCGCTTGGTCGCTCGGTCGGCGAATAGCCAATGACGAAGAAGTTGTAATTGTCCCAGATAAGTTCGTTCGCGGTTGGCAGCCGCTTGCGCATCGCCTTGCGCACCGAACGAATAAGGGCTTGATCCTTCGGATCGAATTTGGCGATGAATTGAGCCAGCAGCACTTCGGCATCGGCCTCGGCGGAGCGCGAATTGGTGCGGGAGCGCGGGGGCGTCACACTAACCGTCCTGAGCTACTTGCCGATCCTATCACGAAGCGCGCCATGCACCACCTAGCCAATGTTGCTTAGGGCCGAGTCGGTCGCGGTCTAATTCAACTTCTATTGCAGCGAACAACCGAAGGCGGCGCGCCAGGTCAGCCCGTAGAGCGCCGGCAGGCCGCAACGGCGTGCGCAAGGCGAAGGTCCGGGTCGATCCAATCCTGTCACGGGCACTGCTGCGAGCACTTCGGCTCAATGTCGCCGGATACGGTCACTCAAGTGCTGTTCACTTGGCTGCTCGCGATGCTTGATCTCGCGCATAGAGGTCGCATCAGCTTGCTCAATGGACTCATCTCCGCGCCGGTTTCCAACGCCGCACAAGGCCATACCACCCGCCGGCCATGACCGAGATGACGATCGCGACAGCGATCGAAACGCCATCCGGTGCGGAGAGCTGAAAAATACGCGACAGCAGCGGCACGGTCAGCGCGCTTGTTAGAATTGCGGCCGCGATTGCCACAACCACCCAGAACACGAGATGGCGACGGTCCAACAACTGCGTCGACGCCTCTGACGCCTCGGTGAGCGCGAGCACCAGATTGCCGACGACAAGCACGATGAAACCCAGCGCGCGGGCGCTGTCAGCCGGCATGCCGCTGTTAAGACCCCACACGTAAATGCCCAACACCGCCGCCAGCAAAACGGCGCCCTGCACCGCGGCAAGCACCATCTGGCGGCGGCCGAACAGCGGCTCATTGATCGAACGCGGCGGGCGCTTCATCGCGGCGCGGTCGCTTGGTTCGGATTCAAATACCAGTGAGCACACGGGGTCGATGATCAATTCCAGCATCACAACATGCATCGGATAAAGCAGCGGCGGCATACCGAAGATGATCGGCAGCAACGCAACGCCCGCGATCGGCACGTGGATCGCCATCACATAGGTCAGCGCCTTGCGCAGATTGGCGAAGATGCGCCGGCCAAGGCGCACGCCTCCCACGATCGAGGCGAAGCTGTCGTCAAGTAAGACCAGATCGGCCGCCTCGCGCGCCACGTCCGTGCCGCGCTGGCCCATTGCGATGCCCACGTGCGCCCGCTCAAGCGCCGGTGCATCGTTGACGCCGTCGCCGGTCATGGCGACGACATCGCCGCGCGTCTTGAACGCCTCCACCAATGCGAGCTTCTGATCGGGTTTTACGCGGGCGAAAATGCGCTTTGTCGCAATGCTTTTGACGAGTTCATCGGGGCTCAAGGCGGCGATCTCGGCGCCTGTCATCACCCCGCTTGAAACATCGAGGCCGGCCTGACGCGCGATTTCAAGCGCCGTCACGGGGTAATCGCCCGTGATCATCGCGACATCGATTCCCGCCGCGCGTGCTTCCGCCAGGGCTGCAGGCACTTCCGCGCGAATGGGATCGAGAAATCCGATGAGCCCGACGAATTCGAACTTTGCGTCTTTGGGATCATTGATGGCGTTCTCGGGATCGTCTGCGCGCGCGACGCCCAAGACACGCAAACCGCGCGCGGCCATGGACGCCAG
>QBMO01000183.1 GCA_003242075.1 Alphaproteobacteria bacterium | reverse complement strand
GTCGATCCCGCCGGCCGCATCTGCCTAGACGTCGGCGCCTCGACCGGCGGCTTTACGCAGGTGCTGCTGACGCGCGGCGCGGCGCATGTTTACGCCGTCGATGTCGGCACGGCGCAATTGCACGCCTCGCTCCGCGCCGATCCGCGCGTCACCAATCTGGAACGCACGGACGCCCGCGCGCTCACACGCGCCGAGATCGCCGAGCTGCCCTCGCTCATCGTGTGCGACGCAAGCTTCATCGGCGCGGCGAAAGTGTTGCTCGCGCCACTCAAGCTGGCAGCGGGAAGCGCTGATCTCATCGTGCTGATCAAACCGCAATTTGAAGCCGGGCCGAAGGCGGGCAGGGATGGCGTGCTTTCGGAGGATGTCGCCCGCGCCGCGGCCGCGCAAACCATCGCCACGCTCGAAGGCGTCGAAGGCTTTCGCCAAGTCGCGCTGATCGATTCGCCCATCAAAGGCGGCGACGGCAATCTCGAATTGCTGCTGCACATGCGCCGCTAAAAGAAACGCCCCGGTGTTTTCCACCGGGGCGAAGTCACTGCGTACGAGGGTAGAAACTTTACTCGGCGGGGTACCAGCGGCCGTCATCGCCGCGGCAGAGCAGCGCTTGTTGGCTTTGTTCGCGGCCACGGCGATCGCGCGTCACGATCTCGCCCATGCGGCACTCTTGATCGCGGCCGTAGCCCGATTGGCGATACTGGCCGCCATAAAGATCTTCACCGCCGCGGTAATAGCCATCCTGGCGCTGACCGTAATAAGGATCGTAGGAGCCTTCCGGAACGCGCGTGTCGCACTGCGCGGTCGAGCGGCCGATGCCGGCGCCAGCGGCTGCGCCAACGACGGCGCCGAGCCCTGCGCCTTCGCCGCGCACGCCGCGGTCGGCGACTTCACGACCCAAGAGCGCACCGGCGATGCCGCCAATGATGGCGCCGCCGATCATGCGGTTTTGACGCGATTGCTGACATTGCTGTTGCCGCGCAACATGCTCGTCGTGGTAGGTCGGGTATTGTTGGGCTGCCGCGGGCGTTGCAATCGCCATGAGGGCGAAAGCGGACGCGGCGAACAAAGATTGACCTCGCATGTCGGGCTCCTGTCTGACGGAGCGGAGTAGAGCAGGGCCAAGCTGAACGGCGCATGAAGCGAATGAACCGCCTCGCCAGGGGCCGCCCGGGCAGCGCCCGGGTGGCGAAAGCGGCCCCATTGGCCGCGCCGGAATCGCGCATTCTCGCCATCGAGGCGATTGGCGCGCGCGGCGATTCCACCGCTAGGGGCGAGAACGGCCCGATCTATGCGCCGTTTGCCCTGCCGGGCGAGCAGGTCAGCGCCATGGTCCGCGGCGACCGCGCCGAAGTGATCGAGGTCTTGACCCCCAGCGCCGAGCGCCAGGCTCCCGTCTGCCGTCATTTCGGCCGCTGCGGCGGCTGCCAGCTCCAGCACTGGAAGGATGAGCCCTACCTCGCCTGGAAACGCGGCCAAGTCGTCACCGCGCTTGAACGCTGCGGCCTCGGCGGCGCTGACGTTGAGCCCGCCATCCCCGCTTGGGGCGAGGGTCGCCGCCGCGCTGCTTTCCACGCCGCGCGTTTGGGCGGACAAGTGCGCATTGGCTTCATCGAACGCGGCGGCGCGAAGCTCACGCCGATCACGCAATGCCCAGTGCTCGCGCCGGGCTTGGAGGCAACCGCGCTCAAACTCGCGCCGCTCGCTGACCTCGTGCTGCCGCAACGCGGCGAGATCACGCTGCATTGTCTGCTGACCGACACCGGCGTCGACGTCGCCATTAAGGGCGCCGGCCGTCCGCAAGCTTTGCATCGCGCCGCGTTGGAGCAGCTCAGCGCCATTGCCGAAACACTATCGCTGACGCGCCTCGCCATGGACGGCGAAATCGTCGTCGAGCGCCGCAAGCCACGTCTGCGCATGGGCCGCGCTGTGGTGACGCCGACGCCGGGCGCGTTTCTGCAACCGACCGCGCTTGGCGAAGAAACGCTCGCCGCGCTCGCCATGCAGGGCATCACCGGCGCCGACCGCGTCATCGATCTCTTCTCCGGCATTGGCACGTTTTCCCTCCGCGCCGCCGAATTCGCCGAAGTGCTTGCCGCCGAGAGCGACAACGACATGCTGGCCGCACTCAAGGCCGCCGCCGATGGCGCGGGCGGGGTGCTGAAGCAGGTTGAAATTCTGCGCCGCGATCTGCTGCGCACGCCGCTTTCCAGTCTTGAGATGAAAAAGTTCGGCGCCGCCATCATCGATCCGCCGCGCTCGGGCGCGAAGCTGCAAGCCGAACAGATCGCCCGCTCGCCGATCCGCAGGGTCGCTTACGTCTCGTGCGATCCCGTCAGCTTTGCGCGCGACGTGAAAGTGCTGATCGAGCACGGCTTCAGCCTCGATCGCGTAACCCCCGTCGATCAATTCCGCTGGAGCCCGCACGTCGAAATCGTCGGGGCGCTGTCGCGATGACAAAAACAACGCTGCTCGATTATCACAACTCACGCCGCAAGCGCGACGCACAGGCCGATGTCGCGCCGTTGGAAGACGGCTATTGGCGGCGCAAGACGCTGACGGAAATGAACGAGCGCGAATGGGAGGCGCTCTGCGACCGCTGCTCCAAATGCTGCGTCATCTCCATCGAAGACGCCGACACCGGCACGCTCTACCTCACCGACGTGTCATGCAAATTGTTCGACACCAAATCGTGCGGCTGCAGCAATTACGAAAACCGCAAACAATACGTCCACGATTGCGTAAAGCTGACGCCGAAGAACGTGCCGAAGCTCGATTGGCTGCCGCAAACCTGCGCTTATCGCTTGGTCAGCGAAGGCAAGGACTTGTTCTGGTGGCACCCGCTGATCTCAGGCGATTCCGAAACTGTCCACATCGCCCAAGCCTCCGTCCGCAACAAAACCCGCCCCGAAGGCCGGCTAAAAATGGCGGGCTTGATCAAGCGCATAACGCAATGGCCCGCGCCGCTAGAGAGGCCGCCGAAAGCACTGCGGAAACGGAAGCGCGCGGGGACGTAGGTCCGCTTTTCGCGGCGGTCTCAACGGGTGGACGCAACACACTCGCCAAATCGCTCGGCTGGTGTTTCGAAGTCCAGCGTTTTTCTGGGTCGCTCGTTCAGGCGGCGCGCGATCCTGTTCAACTCGACCTGGGAGTGCGGCGCCAGATCGGTGCCGCGCGGGAAGTACTGG
>QBMO01000182.1:323-3208 GCA_003242075.1 Alphaproteobacteria bacterium | reverse complement strand
CCTCAATAGCGCGCGCCGCCGCGCATGCAACTCAGCGCGCCTTGCGCCCGAACGAAGGCGCGCCGCCAGCGGGCGCAGCGCTCGCCATCGCCGGACGCGGCGCGGCTTGCGGACGGGCTTGTTCGGCGATCGCACGATCAATCGCGCTGTGTGCGCCAAACAGTGATGACATCGCCGCCGTCGGCGCTGCATCGGAAGGCGCCATCGGCGTCTGCGGGGCAGGCGTGTAGCCGCTGCCAGCGCCTGGCGGGTCGCCATACTTGGTGGGGCCCTCTTTGCCGGGCAGGCAGCCGAGATCAATGAAAAAGAAGAGGTTCACCGCCCAAAGCATCAGCACATAGATTTGGATCGACGCCGCCAACTGCATCGGCGGTTGCCCAGCCATAACGCCGCTAACCAATGTCACCATCAGCAACGACATCGGCGCCAGCGGCGCCAGCGTCCACAAGCCGCTGCGGCCGCGATCGTGGAAGCGCTTCACTTGTAGTGCGAGGCCGCACCACGCCATCAGCGCCCAAACCGGCACGACGATCGCCGCCATGCCGAGCAGCGCTTCAATCGCGCCTGCGCCCGTTTTATCGTAGCCGCGTTGCGGCATCAGCATGGCGAGCATCGCAAACAGCAGCATGCCGGCGACGCCGACGCCAATGCTGCCAAGCCAGTACTGCGCGCGATTGATGCGCCCGCTATAGCTAAACAGAAACTTCACCATGTTCACGCCGCCTCGCGCACACGTATCCAAGCCCGATATGCGCATGAGCATAATCGAATGCGCTTAAGCTCAACCTAAAAGCGCGCCGATTTTACCGGGTTTCGCGTGTGCCACGCTGGCACAGTGCTCAGGTGCAGGCCCAACCGAATGTCACGACGTGTTTGTGCGTCGGGCATTGCGTGATGTGACCGGTGCCGACATCGCCGAACATGAACGGCACGTGGTCTTCGCTGTCGATCTGAAAAACCAAGTCCATGCGCACGCCGCATTCGGGGCAGTTGGGATATTCCAGGCTCTGAATCCATTGCGGCCAGCCGCCGAGCTTGTCGCCGCCGGATGGGTTGAAGATTTGTTCGTTGAGCCGGTCTTCGTCCTCCTGGCTGATCCAGCCCGTATCGATCTTCAGCGCATCGCAGCGAAAGCGTGTCTTGTGGCCTAAGCGCTCGCGCTCGTAATCGACGGCGATGCCATACGCTTCGGCTTCCTCGCTGTTGCAACACTCATTGTGCGGCGTCCAATCCACGATCGCTTGCGGCTTGGCTTCGAGCCCCACATCGCGCGGCGCGGCGATTGCGCCTGCCGCATCGGCCGGTACGACGCGCACGGTTTTGGTTTTGTGGTCGAACGGCGCCCACGCGTCGGGTCCCTCGAACTCACAGTCGCCGACACAGTAGAAAAGCTGCAGCAGCCCCGAGCCAAACCGCCCCGCATAGGCGCCCGGCAGCGCATCGAGATCGAGTTGCAGAAAAAGCGGCATCGGCTTGGCGCACACCGTACACGCCGGCCACGCTTCCCCATCAGCGAGGAAGGGCGATCCATTAAACCGCGAGCCACGATCCGGCCCATGGCCCTCGCGCGTCACCGGCTTGTAGGCGGTGCGCGCATGTTGCGCCGCCCAAGGCTTCAGCTTTTTGACGGGATCAGAAAAGAACATGGGGCCCTCGAACGAAGGCCCCATGTCTCATTCTCAAATTGGAACTGGCAAGCCTTAAGCGGCTTCGCGCTCTAGCGTTTCGTTCCACTTGCCGAGGCTGGCCAGACCATTCATGCGCGCGCGGTGCAGGAAGGCTTTTTGCGCGGCGGGGACGTTAGCGGCTGCGCCGCGCCACGCCATTTGCGGCGCTGCTTGCAGTGCGCGGCCGTAGGAGAACGTCATCTTCCACGGGAAGCCGCCGATCTGGTTCATGCGTGAGAGGTGCGCCGTCGCCAGTTCGTCCGTTTGGCCGCCAGAGAGATAGGCAATGCCCGGCACCGCACTCGGCACGCACGCCTTCAAGCAGCGGATGGTCTTCTCGGCGACTTCATCGACGCTCGCTTGTTTCGCCGCCTTCTTGCCCGGCACGATCATGTTCGGCTTCAGCACGATGCCTTCGAGCGCGACGTTCAAATAATAGAGTTGCTGGAAAGTTTCCTTCAGCACCCATTCGGTGACGGCGTAGGTCGTGTCGATATCGTTATCGCCATCCATCAGCACTTCCGGCTCGACGATCGGCACGATGTCGAACTCTTGGCAGAGGTTGGCGTAGCGCGCGAGCGCATGCGCGTTGGCGACGAGGCCAGCATAGGAGGGGCGGCCGGCGGTCGGATCGATCACGGCGCGCCATTTGGCGAAGCGTGCGCCGCGCTCGTAATAGTTCGGCAGGCGCTCGTGCAGCTTGTCCAGACCGCGTGTCACTTCATCGCCGCGCGCGCCGGCGAGCTTGCGCACGCCTTCATCGACCTTGATGCCCGGGATAGAGCCGGCATCCTCGATCAGCTTCACCAGCGGCGTGCCGTCCTTGGCGTCCTGCCAGATCGTCTCGTCATAGAGGATGACGCCGGAGATGAAGCTCATCGCTTCCTTGGCGCCGAACATGAGCGCGCGATAGTCGCGGCGGTTTTCGGCGGTGTTCTCGACGTCGATGGCAGCCATCCGCTTGCCCATCGTGCTGGTGCTTTCGTCCGCCGCCAGGATGCCTTTGCCCGGCTCCACCATGCGATTGGCGATCTTGTTCAATGCGTCGAGATTCACGTCCGCTCCCCGCGTTGGAATGGTTCTTATGAGATGGCCGGTGTCTAACCCAGCCGTCAGAAAAACGCCACGCCGCGAGGGGGCTGGGGGAAATCTTTCCCAGCAACGCACCCATGCGTCAGCGGCGTTTACCGCTTCAGCGCCTCGACCCCCGGCAGCGGC
>QBMO01000182.1:0-268 GCA_003242075.1 Alphaproteobacteria bacterium | reverse complement strand
GCCTTCCATCCATTCCAGGAACGCACCGCCCGCGGTGGAAACGAACGTCATATCGTCGGCCACGCCCGCATGGTGGAGCGCGGCCACTGTGTCGCCGCCGCCGGCTACGGCGATCAGCTTGCCGTTCTTGGCCCGCGCCGCGGCGTGACGCGCAGCCGCGACGGTGCCGTGATCGAAGGGCGGGGTCTCGAACACGCCCAGCGGGCCATTCCAGATCAGCGTATTGGATTCATCCATCGCTTTGGTTAGCCGCGCGATGGTCTCGGGG
>QBMO01000181.1 GCA_003242075.1 Alphaproteobacteria bacterium | reverse complement strand
CGAGGAAACAGCAGCGTCGCTCAATTCTCAAGCCGAAGTCGCCGCCGCTTGATCCAGACGCGCATCACCAAGATTCAGATATAGCTCACGGGAAGCAGCGGCTTGTGTTCAGCCTGAGTGTGGTGAAGGGCCTCGGTCTCAATGTTGGCGTCGAAAATCTCGCCGCAGTCGCTGCAGATTTTCAGAAATTCTTGGTGCGCAATGGACATGTTTTCTCCCTCACCCAGGGGCGCGCAAAGCGTCTCTCGATGCCGCCCAATTCGTAGGCCAGCCATGAGGAAAAGCTAATCCACAGGCCCCCAAAACTCTGTACGGCGCCGCACCGACCGCGATTACAAACTAACCGTCATCCATGCGACACAACCAAGCCCTAGAAGCTGTGGGTCAAAGTTGATCATTGGGCCGTAAGTCACGCAACGGGCACAGCCCTTCTAACAGCAGTGAAGGCAAGCAGTGCGGACAAACACCGAAAGCCTGAACGGCGAGTGTGCTCGCATTAACGCGTCAGCTAAACTTCGTGACGCTCGCCGATTTCAGGTAACTGAAGGCTACGTCCTGGCCTGCTCGCAGCAACGCGTGATCATCATCACGGCAAGCCGGTCCCCGTCGAGGCGTTTGATCAGTGAGCCGACAACCCCCTCGGCCATCAGAGCATTGGCGACCTTCGCCCAATGCTTATAGCGGCCGCTCTCCGCCAATTCGTAAGCGCGTCGGCGCATGGAAAAATAGAGAGCGTCGTCGGTCATCAGAGTCATCACCAGAGGAATACCAGTGTATAACGCGCGAGCGCTGCCTTCTCCGTCGGCTATCGCACAGACAAGCTGCGCAACGCGCTTTATCTGCGCTGACGGAGCCGGGGGGCTTCTATCGACTTGTACGGAGCGACCTCCCCTAAGAGGTTGCTTCGTACATCGTTGAGAGTCGTAGATGAAGCCAGAACGTCCCGTCTCGAGCGGCGCCGCGCGCCCCGTCGATGGTGAGCAGTACAAGACCTGTGCCTTGTGCGGCCAAGACTATGACGCGTTCGACTTTGCGCAGCACGCACATCACAACGCTACGCCGCATATGCCGTTGAGCGAGCCAGAGACGCCCGCTAACCGCATACGTGCGAGCGGCGGCTCTGGTGGCGAAGGCGCCGCTCTAAGTGCGTCGGAGCGGTCGGGGGACTAACACTGCCGACGGTGTAAATGTTTGGCACGGCACGCGAACGATATCTGCCCGCCACCGCGCACTACAAAACGTATGCTGCGATGTGTGCGATAGCGGGCCAACTGCGATTATACCGCGCGAGGTTTGCTTTATCGGCAAGGAAGGTCTGCGCACGGCTCAACGAGTTCGCTCCCCGGCAGGCGCTCACGATTGTTTCACGGAAGCGGGGGTCACAGCGAGAAGCTCGCGACACGTTTGCAGGTTTTGGCGTGCCGTTGCGATCTCGCGTGCAAGATCGCTGGCGAGCGCGCATCCGCGACTGGCGCTCGCGACAAACCCGGACGCAGGGTTTTTTGCGAGCGGCTGACCCATCGCCTCGGCAAACAAAACTTCATGGACAAGTCTGCCCTGGCAATCGACGACGTCGTAGCGATACCGCGTTGCATTTCGCTTTGAACGCAACATTTCGATGCTGATTTCTCGGGCGCTATAGAATGCCTCCAAATAGGCGGCCTCAGCATCCTCAAGCTCGATCCCGGTGTCGTCGATTTCGTATCCGTCGCGGGTCCAGAGATGGAAAAAATAGCGGCTCATGATTTGTTTATCTCGTCGCAAAACGGGAAAGTGCAGCGTTAACTCGGGATCACTCAAGCTTTCAGCGACTATACCATGCCGGCGTTGGGCGGTCACATCGAGACTGACGAAGCCGGCGCCCCCGGGCATGGGCTGAAGCAAGCGCCCGCACGCGCGTTGCGCGTAGTTCCCGCCGCATCTTGAACGTTTGCCAGATTGCGCCCTCTCGGCGCGAAAATGATGTATATTCCCGCCCGACAGACTGGCCACCGTCACATGGCGGACGCCAGAACAGTATCGAACGCAGCCGAGGAACGTCGAATGGCCAAGAACCCGGCCCAGCAGACCAGCGACCAAGATAGCCAAAGCGAGGGATCGGCGCCGCAAGCGCCGCTCATCGTCGGCATCGGCGCGTCCGCCGGTGGGCTTGAGGCTTTCAAAACCTTTTTCTCTCTGATGCCACCCGACAGCGGCATGGCCTTCGTGCTGATCCAGCACCTCGACCCAAACCGCCCGAGCATGCTGGTCGATCTCTTGTCGGCCGCCACGCAAATGCCGGTTACGGAAGCCGTGAACGGCGCGCAACTCACTGCCAATCGTGTTCACATCATTCCGCCGAATTCTACATTAACCGTTGAGCGCGACTTTCTGCGCGTCGTTCGTCCGGCGCCACCGCGCGAAACACGCCGGCCCATCGATACGTTCTTCGCTTCGCTGGCCGAGGCGCAAGGCGACAACGCGGTCTGCATCATCCTCTCCGGCGGCGGCAGCGATGGCAGCACCGGCCTTACCGCGATCAAGGAACAGGGCGGGCTAACGCTGGCTCAGGCGGAATTCGACTCGCATGCGAAATTGGGCATGCCGAGCAGCGCCGCCGCCACTGGCCGTGTTGACGAAGTTTTGACCGTCGAGCAGATGCCAGAAAAACTGGTGAACTACGCACGCCACCTCGCGGCCTTGCGCGCCCGTGTCGGAGAAGACAGCGTGCTTATCGCCGCGGCGGACAGTCTGGGGAAAATTTGCCGTATCGTGCGCAGCGTGGTTGGGCACGACTTCAGTCAGTATAAGGAAAAGACGCTGACCCGTCGCATCCAGCGCCGAATGCAGGTGCTGCACGTGGACACGATGGACGACTACGTCGATCGTTTGCGCAAGGAGCCCCTCGAAGCCAATTTGCTATTCCAGGAATTTCTCATCAGCGTCACGGATTTCTTTCGCGACCCCGAAGCATTCGCGGCGCTAGAAGCACAAGCACTTCCCAATATCGTCGCCGACAAAGGCGCCCATCACCAAATCCGGATCTGGGTAGCGGGCTGCGCCACGGGTGAGGAAGTATACTCGATCGCGATCCTCTTGAAGGAACAGCTGGCCAACAAAAACGGCGCACCTAGACTTCAAATCTTCGCCACCGACATCGACGAGCAGGCTATCGCCCACGCCCGCGCTGGACGTTATCGGCTTGAACAACTCGAAGCCATTACGCCGGCGCGGCGTCAAAAATGGTTTGCCCAGGACAACGACCATTGGTGCCGGCGGTCTCAACGGGTGGACGCAACACACTCGCCAAATCGCTCGGCTGGTGTTT
>QBMO01000180.1 GCA_003242075.1 Alphaproteobacteria bacterium | reverse complement strand
TAGACCGCGCTTTGCGGCTTCAATCGCGGACGCCATGGCGCCGACCGGCACGCACAGAACGACAAGCTCGGCCTTCTCCACCGCCTTCACTGGATCGTCGAACACTTCGCCGAGCCCAAGTTCGCGCGCACGCTGACGAACCTCCGGATTGGCGTCGTAGAGCTGGACCACGCGCGTCACGCCGCTCTCACGCGCGGCGTGCGCAATCGATGAGCCAATAAGGCCCACGCCGAGAACGGCGATGCGGTCGAAAATCATAGCCATCAGATGCGCGCGTAGGAGCCGAGGACGCGCACGCCTTCGAGACCATAACTGTTAAGCGCCGCCGCGCGCGGATCGTTGAGGCCGACAAACTCCTCGATCCGCAACAGCACGCGCGGTTCGGAGCGCGCGACCTCGCGGCCAACGAGGCCCGCTTCATTCAGCGCGCGCTGCGCTTTGTGATGAGAATCGAACGCCAGCAGCAGCGTGATGTCGCCGCCGCCGGCTGAATCGGTCGCACCTGCGGCGAACACGCACGCTTCTGGCTCCTCACTGCTTGCGGCCCCGCTCAGAAACGGCAGGCCGGCGATCAAATGCAAATCGTGGAACCGCCGCTCCGACAAAGCCGGCCACCACGAGCCCACGCCCGGCGCTGCCGGCCACGGCGTCACCGCGACGACCGTCTGCGGATTTTCCGCCGCCTTCTGCAACGCCGCCTGCGGCTCGCCGACATGGCTTATCCGCGTTCTGGCGCCGAAATGACGACGCGCGACATCGAACAGCCGCGTCGGATCGCTCCGCCCGCCGCCGACGACGACGTCGACGATGCGTTGTCGGCGCAGGCTTGCGCCGATCAAAGCGCGCCAAAGTTCGACCACCAGTTCCCGCTCCAGCGGCGCGGGCGCTTCAGCAATCAACCGGCGCAACAAAGCCACTTCGCGTCCGGATCGAATCGGCAATCCGCCTTGATCCTTCGCGCCGGCGATCTTCTCGGCCAGCTGCAAACGCTGCGCGACCAACGCCAACAAGGACTTGTCGACGTTATCTATCTCGCGGCGGAGCGCCTCGATCGGATCGTTCTGGGGGCCGGTATCGGTCATGCGCGGCAACCTTAGGCACTTTCCAGACAACCGCCAACGGCTGCGCGCGGGCGATGTCACCCACAGCTGCGCTTCGCGCCGGGGGATGCATCGGCCGGGCGGAACGCTGTAGGCTTGCCCACATGATTCATGCAGCAGCGAAAGTGCAAGCGGCGGGGGGCGTGCGCACCCTCGCCTTCGACGCGTCCGCGCCGCTGCAATTGGCCAATGGCGAGATGCTCGCGCCGTTGACGATCGCATTCGAAACTTATGGCGCGCTGAATGCCGAGCGCAGCAACGCCGTGCTCGTCTGCCATGCACTGACAACGGATCAGTTCGTCGCCAGCCCCAACCCGGTGACGGGGCGCCCCGCTTGGTGGCCGCGCATCGTTGGTCCCGGCCGTCCGATCGACACCAATCGCTTCTTCGTCATTTGCGCCAACGTGCTTGGCGGCTCGATGGGCACCACCGGCCCCGCCTCGCTGGCGCGCGATGGCCAAGCTTACAGTTTGCGTTTCCCGCCGATCACCATCGCCGACATGGTGCGCGCGCAATCCATGCTGGTGGAAGCGCTCGGCATTCAGAGCCTCTTCCTCGTCATCGGCGCCGGCATGGGCGGAATGCAGGCGCTGCATTGGGCGAGCGCTTATCCAAAGCGCGTGTTCGCCTGCGCCACCATCGCAACAGCAGCGCGCCAGTCTGCGCAAAACATCGCGCTCTCCGAACTGGGCCGGCAAGCCGTGATGGCCGATCCCGATTGGCGCGGCGGCGGCTATCTCGCCCATGGCGTGCGGCCAGCGAAGGGCCTCACGGTTGCGCGCATGGCGACGCAGGTGGCGAGCCATTCGGAAGCCAGCGTGCGCGCGCGCCTCAATGACGCCCACAAGCGCGAGCGCTTCAGCTTCGATGCCGGCTATAGCACCGGCTCTAACACCAGCTTCGTCGAGCGCTTCGACGCCAATTCGTATCTCTATCTCTCGCGCGCCATGGACGGCTTCGATCTCGCCGGCGATTTCGGCGGCAGGCTGGCGAATGCGTTCCAAGGCGGCTCGACGCGCCATTGCGTCTTCGCTTTCTCCAGCGACTGGCGCTTCCCGCCGGCCGAAAGCCGCGCCGTCGCGCGGGCCTTGATTGCGGCCGGCGCCGATGCGGGATTCGTGGAAATCGAGAGCGACAACGGCCACGACGCCTATCTCGGCGAAGAGCCGCAATTCGAAGCCGCGCTCACCGGCTTCGTTGATTCATGCGCCACAGCACGCGAACTATCGCTGCACGGAGGGGCGTGATGGCCGCGCAACTCGAACTCGTCCAAGGCGCGCCGCTCGACCTCGAAGCTCGCCCCGCGCGCGGCGACCACGACGTCATCGCACGCATGGTGAGCGACGGCGCCAAGGTGCTCGATGTCGGCTGCGGCGATGGCGGGCTTATCCAGTTGCTGACGCGCGAATGCAAAGCGCGGGCGCGCGGGCTGGAGCGCGACAAAGCCGCCGTGCGCGGCTGCGTGGTGCGCGGGCTCTCGGTCGTCCAGGGCGACGCGGAGAGCGATCTGGCCGAGTTTCCGAGCGGCGGGTTCGATTTCGTCGTCTTCTCGCACACGCTGACACATCTGGCGCAACCGCGCGACGCGCTCCGCCAAGCCGGCCGCATCGGCGAGCGCGTCATCGTCTCAGTGCGCAACGCCGCTTACATGCGTACGCGCTATCGCTTGGCGCTAAGCGGGCGCACGCCGGCAACGCAAACTTGGGCCGACGGCGAACTGGAGCGCCGCTGCAGCATCCGCGACTTCGCCGAACTGGCGCGCGAAATGCGCTTCAACATCGAAACCGCCATTCCGCTGACCAATGGCCGCCCCGGCGCGCCGTTCGCCAAGACGATTTGGCGCGCCAACCTCTTCGCCGAAGAGGCCGTTTTCCTGCTGACGCCGTGAGGCCCGCATGAAGCGGCTGATCATTTGCTGCGACGGCACCTGGCAGCGGCTCTACGCCGGCACGCTCACCAATGTGGCGCTGACGGCGCGCGCGGTTGCCTCGCGCGACCGCCAAGGCCGATCGCAGATCGTCTACTATTCGGCTGGCGTCGGCGCTTCGCTCAGCGGCTTGAGCCTTTGGCAAGGCATGACCGGCGCCGATCTCGACGACAACCTGCTCGACGCCTGGCTCTTCATCAATCTGAACTACGAACCCGGCGACGAACTTTATCTCTTCGGCTTCTCGCGCGGCGCCTACACGGTGCGCAGCCTCGCCGGGCTGTTGCGGAAAATCGGCATCTTGCGCCGTGCACACGTCGACAAAGCGCAGGAGGGCATCGACCTTTATCGCGCCAGAGAGATCGGCGCCGACGCCCC
>QBMO01000017.1:56867-61263 GCA_003242075.1 Alphaproteobacteria bacterium | reverse complement strand
GCACCATGCCCGATCACCCCTCCGGTCGCGATGTGGGGCCAAGCCGCCGCTTACGTTCGATCCGCACAGTTCGCTTATTTTTCTTGTCATAGCGCGCGGTTGCCTCAACGAAGCTGATGTCGTGAAACACCACCTGTCCGCGCTCTACTGCGCGTTTGTCAAAAACTTCCTTTGGGATGTATTTCGGCGCGAGATCGATACCCTTCGCCTTCGCTTCCGCAAGCACGGCGGGAAATAACCCCATCTCGAACTCAAAGGCGAGCACGTCCACGCGAGTCGCGCCACGCTTGCGACACTCCGTGATTATTTCCTCCACGAACAACCGCCCGACCGGCAGATTGATGGGGCCGATTACGACTAAACGGCCGTTTCGAGCGCCCTGAAAGAAGCCGTCCTGCGCCACCTTTCACATAGTCGACGCGGAAGCCAACGGCCGGATAGTTCTTGCCGTGCGCTATAACATCCTTGGCATCTTCGAGAAACGCAGCGAACTTCAATTCAAGTCCGTCGGCGTTCGCCTCGCCAACGATCCGATTGAAGACGGACTTCTTGGCTTGAACGAAACGGCGCGACTCTGCACGGAACGGGCGCGTCTCGCGCAAGCGGATGTGACCTTCGATGCTCGCGCTACCGCTATCATGAATCGTGAGCGCATTGATGCCCTGACGGAAGTAGTCGAAGACGATCTTGGACACGGCTGGCTCTGATAGGTTGCGCAGCACCACCGGGTCATCGAGGTCTACGCTCCTGTCAAAGAGATGGTCGCGCATAAAAAGGCGAACCTTGGGGTAAAGCTGATCGTAGCCGCCGACTAAACGCATTTCCTTCAAGAGCTGGCGCGCAAAGAATGCAACGACGGAGCGATGACTCGCGTCCTCACCGTCCGCGCCCAAGTCAATCGTGTGATCGACCTCGCCATCAAGCATCGTCTTGAACACGATCTCGCGCGCCTGCTCAGGCGTGAAGTGCTTCAACAGGAGCTTTGCATTGCCGAACGAGGCCGGGTCCAGCTTGGCAAGGTCGACAAACTCGCGCGTGAAGCGTCGGGAGAGCCGCGGCAACGCGATATCGAGAGCAACAATGTCTTTGTCGGGATTGCCGTTGTCGACTTCCACCGTGAGCGAATCGTCGCCACGCGGGCCGACTGGCCCCATCGGTACACGCTCGAAGGTCACGCCTTCGCTTTGAATGGACTCAACGAACTCCATGAATGCGGGCGTCCCCATGACGGAAACAGTCTCGCGGGCGTCAGAGCCGAAATACATACGGCGCAGGCCGCGCCCCAGCGTCTGCTCTGGCAGAATATTGCTCTGTGCTGCGAACGCGCGCAGGCCAACAATCACGGTCACGTTGCGCACGTCCCAACCTTCTTTGAGCATCAAGACCGACACGATGGCTTTGTAGGGCGAGCCCCAACCATCGATCTCGTTTGACTGCTTACGCAGCAGTTCCAACTCCTCCATCTTCTTGGCGCTGGCGGATTCCGCGATCTCGCCCTTCTGCTTGGTGTGGATGACAAGCACGCCGTTTTGCAGCTCGGGGCAAATCTGTTCGAGATACGCGCCCACTTCGTCGCAGTTGCGGGTGTCGTCGACCATGACGAAGAGCACGGCTTTCTTGCCGATCTTCTCGTGTTCCGCGTAGCTGTTGCGCCACTCCTCGACGCCAAGGCGCAAATAGTCCGCGTACTTCTCTGTGATGATCGGGCTGGTCTGCTCATGCAGCTTGGCGCGGCTCGCCGCGTCGGGAAGCATGGGATGTTTGACGACGTTTTGGTGGATGGCCTCCACGAGCGGATAATCGCTCACGGTTTGAACGAAGATCGCCCCGTTGATGTGTCGTGGTGTGGCCGTCACGTCGACTTGAAGCGCGAGCTGCAAGTCTTTCTGCAAGAGCTTGTGGTGGATGTCCTGAATGCACTTAAACCACGCGAGGCGAGCATCGTGGATGTGGTGCGCCTCGTCGTTGAACACAGCTAGTTCGTCGATCTCGCGAACAAGCTCGCCCAAGTCCGTCCGGTTGTCGGTGGTGTTGCCGACTGGTCGATCTCCGAAAGGCGATAGGAAGTAGTCGGTCAGGTCGTCGTCTTCGAGTGACGGCTCGGTGACTTCGCCAAGATAGACGCGGTGAATGTTGGTCAGGAAGATGTTGCCTGTCGGACGGACCACCCGAACGTCGTCTTGGATGTGCAGTGCGACTTGGAAGTCGTCGCGCCAGTTCTGCCCCGCGTGTCCGTTGTCCGGCAGAACGGGGTCGTTGAAAAAAATGCGGAGCCCGTCAAAGTCGGACCTTAGCCGGTCCAGGACGATAATGTTTGGCGCGATGAGCAGGAAGTTGCGGGAGAGCGTCGAACCCGGCTCGTAGAGCTTGTGGAAAAAGCTCCACGCCATGAGGAGCGAGAGGACTTTGGTCTTCCCCGCACCCGTGGCCATCTTCACGACGTAGCGAGGCCAAGCCTCGTCAAACATGCTGGCTGACACAGCGCCCGTCGCGTCGAACCGCATTAGATCGTGTTTGTCCCGCACGCCGCGAACGTCGTGCAGCCAGATCACCGTTTCGACCGCCTCGCGCTGAGCAAAGTAGTATCGAAACGCCGTCTGCGTCCCGTCGCTTTGGTCAATCAGATGATCGGTCTTGAACCACCACTCCAACAGCGCCTTGGAAGTCGGAGTCGCGCCAACGTAGTCCGCCGCGCGCCAGTCACTGACTTCGCGCCGGATGTTGGCGACGAGCGGCGGAATGAGTTTATCTTGAGCGGCATCGCGCAGCTCTTCGGCGGCGGGAAACCAACGAATGTCGGGATCAAGCACCTCGTATGGTGATAACGGGAAGTCCGGGTGAAGAGCCATGCCAGCGCTTCTAGCTCGACTCTGCTGCAGAGCGAGCGGCCTACCCTCGCCGATCCCGCAAAATTCTTCGTACTAGCTTCGTACCAGCTGATTTTTGTGGACAACGACGGCCATCGAAAACGGCTCCTAAGTCGTTGAAAGTAAATGGCGCGCCCTAAGAGATTCGAACTCCTGACCCCCAGATTCGTAGTCTGGTGCTCTATCCAGCTGAGCTAAGGGCGCGCGAAGGGGGGGTGCATAGCGCCCGGTTGGGGCGCTGGCAAGGCGGTGGCTAGCCGGGGTCGCGCCAAGCCCGGTGCGGGCCGACCGTTTCGGCGGCGTGGACGCCACGGGCAACGGCGCGGGCCAGGCAATCGGCGGCGAGCGCGCCGAAGCGGGCTATCGAGAGCGCGCGGGGTTCGGGCGTCGAGCGTTGGGCGGTGGCGAGCGCGAAAACGACGTCCCCGTCGAACGGCGCGTAGACGGGGCGGATGGCGCGGGCGAGGCCGGCGCTGGCCATTTGCGCGACGCGCTTGGCTTCGGCGGGCGTGAGATCGGCGTCGACGGCGACGCAAGCAATGGTGGTGTTGGCGCTGGGTGCGAACTTGGCTCCGGACCAATCTTCCGAGTCCACGCGCGCGCCCGTGGGCGCGACAGCGCCAAACTCGTCGCCGATTTCGAACGCATGCGCCCAGAACGCGCGCTGGCCCGGCATTGTGGTTGAGCCCCACGAGTTTACGCATACGAGGGCGGCGATGGTGAAACCATCGGCCGTGACGATGCTGGCGCTGCCCTGCCCGCCTTTCAGCGCGCCGGCTTTTGCGCCGAGGCCTGCGCCGGCATTGCCGAGCGGCACGAATTTGCTGCGCGCTGCGTAAGCGCGCTTGCCGAGCGCGGCGTATGGCGGCGCATCGCCCCAGGCTTTGTTTCCGCCATTGGCGAGATCGTAGAGAATCGCCGCAGGAATGACCGGCGAGCGCGGCACGCCGGGCAGATCAACAAGCGCGAAGCCGCGGCCTTCTGCGCCCATCGCGGACGCGACGCCATCCGCTGCGGCAAGGCCGTAAACGGAACCGCCGCTCAACACGACGGCGTCCACCGCCTCGACGAGATTCTCTGGCGCAAGCGCATCCGTCTCGCGCGTGCCGGGCCCGCCGCCGCGTACATCGACAGCGCAGACCGCGCGCTTATCTGGAACAATCACGGTGACGCCGGTGAGTGCGGCATCGTCTACGGCGCAGCCTATGGACAAATCGGCCACATCACTCAAAGAATTGGTCGGGCCGGGACGCGCCATGTGCTTGCTTCCGCGTTCGTTTACACTCGCCCTCGTAGGAAGCGTCCCCATGTTTGACAAGCAGATGAAGCGCCTCGCTGCGCTGTTCTTCGCTTTGGCGCTGACGGCGTGCGCTGCAGGCTCGATGTCAGCGCCGGGCCAGGCGCAGCGCGCCGACGGCGAAGCGATGGTGGCGGCGGCTAACCCGCACGCCGTGGGCGCAGCATCCGAGATCCTGCGCGCCGGCGGCAGCGCCGTGGATGCGGCGATCGCGGCGGAGTTGGTGTTGGGG
>QBMO01000017.1:49487-56857 GCA_003242075.1 Alphaproteobacteria bacterium | reverse complement strand
CACCGCCTATGACGGGCGCGAGCGCGCGCCGGCGGGCGCACGCGCCAACATGTTTCTCGACGCGCGCGGCCGGCCGATGGCGTTCATGGACGCGCAAGCAAGCGGGCTTTCAATCGGTGCGCCGTCGCTGATCGCGATGCTGCACATGGCGCATACCGATCACGGACGCTTGCCATGGGCGCAATTGTTCGCGCCGGCGATCCGTTTGGCGGAAGAAGGTTTTGCCGTGTCGCCGCGCTTGGCGACAATGATTGCGGCGTACGGCGAACGCGGTCGCTTGCGCGCGGACTTTGCCGCGCGCGCATATTTCTTCGATGCGGCCGGCGCGCCGCGCCCAGTTGGCTATCTGCTGCGCAATCCCGATTATGCCGCGACATTGCGGGCGATTGCCGAACAGGGTCCGCGCGCACTGACCGAAGGGCCGATTGCGGACGCCATCGTCGAGGCTGCGCAACGCCAGCCGCGGCGCGGTACGCTGAACCATGACGATTTGCGCGCCGTGCAGCCGCGCCGGCTTGAACCGGTGTGCGCGGCGTATCGCGTTTATCGCGCCTGCACGATCGGCGCTCCGGGTTCTGGCAACGCGGCGCTGGCGATTATGGGATTGTATGAGCGTGCGCGGCCGCAACCGGGCGGCGCTGAGAATGCGGATGACTGGGCCGCCTTCTTGTGGGCGAGCCGCCTCGCCTATGCAGACCGGGATCATTATATGGCCGACGATCAGTTGGTGCCTGTGCCAACGGCGGAATTGGTGGCGCCCGCTTATCTCGATGAGCGCGCGCGGTTGATCGACGTTGCGCGTGCGCCAGGGAATGTCGCGCCGGGCGTGCCAGCTGGGCAAGAATTGCACGATCGCTGGGGACGCGCGGGCAGCGACGACGCGGGCACGACGCATATTTCCATCGTCGATGCTTGGGGCAACGCGGTGTCGCTGACCGCGACTGTTGAGAGCGCATTCGGCTCGCAGCGCATGGTCGGCGGCTTCTTCCTCAACAACCAGCTGACCGACTTTGCTTTTGAACCAACGCTGAACGGCTTGCCGGTGGCGAACGCCGCCGCGCCAGGAAAGGCGCCGCGCTCCTCGATGGCGCCCATGATCGTGACCGATCGCAATGGCGAGCTGGTGTTGGTGATCGGCTCGCCTGGCGGATCGTCGATCATCGGCTATGTGGCGCGCACGACAATCGGCATTCTCGATTGGGGCCTGACACCGGAGGCGGCGATCAATCTTTCCAACGCCACGGCGCGGTCTACGCCGGTTGTCGTTGAGAACAGCCGCTTGCCGGCGGGTATCGGCGACGCGCTCCGCGCGCGAGGCTGGCAATTGCAGGAAGTCGGCGCGCTGGAAGCCAGCGGACTGCACGCGATCCAGGTGACTCCGAGCGGCTTGGTCGGCGGCGCTGACCCGCGGCGCGAGGGTTTGGTTTGGCGAACGGCGCCTGCTCCGCGTTCATAGTGAATACGCGCACCAGCACGCGTCCACTGCAAAAACTTCTCCCCTGCGGGGTGTTTAAGCATGCGTCGCGCGCGTGCGCGCGCTGGTTCTTTGCTCATGAACCGACATTTTGTCTTCGCGGCAGCCCTTGCCGCCCTGGCGCTGACGCCGAGCTTGGCGGCGGCGCAAACGCATGCGCAGCGCGTCATGTGCTCCAATCGCGGCGGCGGCGTTTCGCCGGAAATGCGCGAGGGCGCCTGCACGATGGTGATCTCCGATCCGCGCGCCGGCAACGAGGCCGTCGCCAACGCCTATAACGATCGCGGCACCATCTATCGCCAGCGCGGCGATTTCGTCCGCGCCATCGCCGACTACGATCAGGCCATCCGCTTCGACCCGCGCTTCGCCGCCCCGTACGCCAATCGCGGCAGCGCCTATGCCGGCCAAGGCGCCCACCAGCGCGCCATCGAGGACTACAATATGGCGCTGGGGCTAAACCCGCGCCTGGGCTACGTGCTTAACAATCGCGGCAATTCCTATCGCGCGCTGCAGGACTACACACGCGCGGTCGAGGATTATTCCGCCGCCATCCTGCTCGATGCGAGCGCCGCGAATACGTATGTGAACCGCGGGCGCGCTTATGTTGGCCTCGGCGATCACGTCCGCGCGGTGGCGGATTTCGACGCCGCAATCCGGCTCAATCCGAACCAGGCCAACGCCTACCATTATCGCGGCCGCTCGCTACGGGCGCTCGGCGAGACTGAGCGCGCATTGGCGGACTTCGAAACGGCGCATCGCCTGGAGCCGGACAATCCAGCCTATGACGGCTTCGGCCTCTCCTAAGCAGAGTTCACGCAGCCGGCAGTGTAATCTTGAAGGTCGTACCCTCCGCGCCCGTGCGCGTGAGCTCCAGTTCACCGCCCATGGCGCGCGTGAGTTCGCGTGCGATCGCCAGTCCTAGGCCCGCGCCGCCCGCTTCCGGCGCCGCCGAGACGAACGGCTCGAACAAGCGCGCACGAATGTTTTGGCGCACGCCGGGACCATGGTCGATGATCTCGATCTCGCAGCGCCCTTCGATACGCGCCGCACGGATAATTAGGGATTTGTCCGCGCGCTTGTGATCCTTCATCGCCTGCGCGGCGTTGCGGACAAGATTGCCGAGAATGCGCTGCAAGTGTTCGGGATCGGCGACACAGGCGAGCTTAGCTTCGACGTCCAGACGCAATTCCACGAAATCGTAACCCGGAAGCACGTCGCCAGCCGCCTCCTCCAGCGCGGCGCGAACATCGACGCGTTCTAGATCGGGCGCTTTCTCGTCGGCGCGGCCGTATTTCAGCGTGCTTGAAGCGAGCCCTGCGGCGCGCGCGATAGTGCGCTCCAAGCGCGGCAACAAACGCCGCACGTCCGGCTCTTCGGACTGGCTCAAGCGATCCGCCACTAATTGAGCCGTTGAGAGCATGTTGCGCAGATCGTGACCGATGCGCGCCACCGCGCCGCCAAGCGCGGCTAGGCGTTCGTTCTGCCGAAGTGCGTTGCGCACTTGCTCGGCCATGTCGGCAGCAGCGCGCTGAGCGCGGCCGATCTCATCGCCGCGCGAGCTGCGCGGAAATGCGATGGAGACGTCTTCTGGCTTGTCGCGAAAGCGCTCAATAGCTTCTGTGAGCTCATGCATCGGGCGCACGAAGGCGAGCGTCAGCGTGCCATAAATGAGCGTGGCGGCGGCGACGAGAATGAGCGTCGAGGCCAACAGGAAGCTGCGGGCGAAATCGTACATGGCCCGCTTCAGCGGCCCTTCGTTCAGCACGACCTCGATGAATTCGCCGCTCTCGAACCGCGGCCGCGCCATCACGCGCAAGACACGGTCGGGCGGTGCAAAAAAGCTCTCGAACGCCCAGAGCATCGGCCGGGCGTTTTCCGAGCGGGTGTAGTCGTACGTGGCTTGCGGCTCGACCGCGCCCGCGTTGGGATCTTCCAGCAGCAGCACGCGCTCGCCTTGGCGCTGCAGCGCGGCGCGTTGCACTTCGGCGTTGGTGAGCAATTCAAACTCGAGCGATTCCGCGATCTCGAATTCGGGCGAGACTTCAAGCGCGAGCGCCGCCACCTGCGCCAAATTCATGCGCTCGCGAAGCCATTGTTCGTGGAAACCGGCGAGCGCGGGCGCGAACACCAGAATTTCCGCCAGCACCACCGCCGCAACCGTCAGCGCCAGCAAGCGCCCGGCAAGGCTGCCGGCAAAGGCGCCGATGGCCTGGATGACGCCAAGCACGCCATTTTTTTTCGGGGATTGAGGCTCTGCCATCGCTGTCTATAGCAAATGGCATAGGTGAATGCGTGGTCGCGGTGTAGGGTCAGTTATTGCCGATAGCGACTTTGGTGGATCGGCACCTGAGAGACCAATCGCGCTCCCGCCCTTTTCGTGCCGGAGCCCGTCTATGCAGCCCCCTCAATCCAGCCCGCCGCGCGGGCATCCCTGGTTGATTCTTGGCGCTGTCTGGGCGGCGGCTATCCTCTTCCTGGTCTGGCGGATGTTCGAACCGGGCTGAGCCTTGACGCTTGCTGGGGCCTGGGGTAACTCCCGCCCCTTCATTTTCCCGCCAGAATAGATGAGATCGTGTCGTGAGCACCAAGCGGACCTATCAACCGAGCCGGCTCGTTCGTAAGCGCCGCCATGGTTTCCGCGCGCGCATGGCCACCGCTGGCGGCCAGAAGGTGCTGGCGCGCCGTCGCGCCAAGGGCCGCAAGAAGCTCTCGGCCTGACGTCTGGCGCCGGGTCGGAACCCGGCTCATGTCCCAAAAAACAATCCAAAAACTGACCAAACGCGCTCAATTCCTGTTTATGCGCCAAGGCGCGCGCGCGGGACGCGGCGTCGTGCTGGTCGAGGCCCGCCGCCGCGACGAGGCCGGCCCGATAGGACTGGGGCTAACCGCCAGCAAGAAGGTGGGTAACGCCGTGACCCGCAACCGGGCGCGGCGTAGGCTTCGGGAAGCCGCGCGGCAACTCCTGCCCGACCATGGCCTCGCTGGCGTCGACTACGTCCTGGTGGCGCGTCAATCGACCCCGGAGGCCGATTGGACTGCTTTGCTTGACGATCTCAAGAACGCGTTGATAAGGCTCCGCGCCGAGCTGGAAACGGGGGCAGCCGCACGCCCTCAGCGCGCGCCATCCCTAAATAAGCGCGAAACGCCGACTGAGAGCGATTGAAACGATGCAAAACCGCGGTGGCCCCGGCCCCAACGAAACTCGAAACATGCTCATCGCGATCGTTTTATCGATCGGCATCTTTGTGGGCTTCGAGATGCTCTATAACGGCCCCGCGCGTGAACGCGCGTTGGCCGAGCAGCGCGCGCAGTCGGCACAGCAAGAGCTCCAGGAAGCCGGCGACGGCGTCGCCGAAACGCCCGACGCTCAAACCGAGACACCCACCCGGCAAGGACCGGTAGACCGCGAGCAAGTGCTCGCCGCCAGCGCCGATGCGCGGGTGGTGATCGAAACCGCGAGCGTCGATGGCTCGATCTCACTTCAAGGCGCGCGCATCGATGATCTCAATCTGCGCGGCTATCGCCGCACCGTCGAGCAAACCAGCCCCGAAGTGACGGTGCTGGCGCCGATGAATTCGCGCTTCGGCCACGACGCCTTCTTCGGCTGGGAGCGCCAAACCGGCCCCGACACCGCTACTTTGGCCGACGCGTTCAGCACCTGGACCGCCGAAGACGGCGCGCGGCTGACGCCCACCACGCCCGTTACGCTCAACTTTACATCCGATAACGGCCTCGCCATCGAGCGCACCATCTCGATCGATGAAAACTACATGTTCACGATCACCGACGTGGTCACGAACACGACCGACGCGCCGATCCAAGTGCGCCCGTTCGGCACCGTGCGACGCGACGGGATGCCGGAAGATTTCGTCAACAACCAGATCGTCCATCAAGGCTTGATCGGCGTCTTCGGCGAACGCCAATTGCGCCAGGTGACTTACCCGAACGCTCGCAATCATGCGCGTGATCGCGTGCGCGGTCGCGTCGGCGAAGGCGAACGCATCGAGGAAGAAACCGCCACAGGCGGCTGGTTCGGCCTCACCGACCACTATTGGCTCACGGCCATCGTCCCGGATCAGGGCGAGCAGATGTCGGCTTATTTCGACAGCCGCACCGAAGACGGCCAGACCGATTTCCGCGCCGCCTATCGCGGCCAGTGGCGCGAAGCGCCGGCTGGCGGCTCAATCACGTACACGCAGCGCCTCTTCTCCGGCGCCAAGCGCGTCGATCTGCTGCGCGGCTATCAGGAAGAACTGAACATCCCCCGCTTCGACGATGCGGTGGACTGGGGAAATTTCTGGTTCCTGACCCGACCCTTCTTTGCGCTGCTGCATTTCCTGGCGCAATTCGCCGGCAATTTCGGCCTAGGCATTCTGCTCACGACCATCGTCGTCAAGGTCATCCTGTTCCCGCTCGTCTATCAATCGTTCAAAGCGATGGCGAAGATGCGCGGTCTGCAGCCGAAGATGAAGGAAATCCAGGAGCGCTACGCCGCCGACAAGCAGCGTCAGCAACAAGAAATCCTGCGCCTCTATCAAACGGAAAAGATCAACCCGGTTTCGGGCTGCATTCCGATCCTGCTGCAAATCCCGGTGTTCTTCGCGCTCTATAAGACGCTGACCGTCACCATCGAAATGCGCCATGCGCCGTTCTATGGCTGGATCAACGATCTCTCGGCGCGCGATCCAACCTCGCTCTTCAACCTGTTCGACCTGCTGCCGTTCGATCCGTCGAGCATTCCGCTGATTGGCGCGGTGCTGATGATTGGCGCGTGGCCGATCATGTACGGCGTATCGATGTGGGCGCTGCAAGCGCTATCGCCGCCGCCAGCCGATCCGATACAGGCGCAGATCTTCCGCTTCCTGCCGATCCTGTTCACCTTCATGTTCGCCGCCTTCCCGGCCGGCCTCGTGATCTACTGGACCTGGTCGAACACGCTCTCGATCCTGCAGCAATACGTGATCATGCGCCGGCAAGGCGTCGAGACGCAGCTGGACGTGTTTATTCGCAAACGGTTCGGGACGAGCGCCGCTGAGTAGTTTCTCCGTCATTCCGGACACGCGGAACGCGTGATCCGGAATCCAGGGGATCATAGAGCGATGCATTGGCCCCTGGGTTCCGGGCCGAGCTTCGCTCGCCCGGAATGACGGAGCCAGGTTATGACGCCCGAAGAAGAAGCAGATTGGATTGAAGCAGGCCGGCTACTTTTCGCAGGCCCGATCGAGTTTGAACTTGGCGTCGTAAGCATGGACAGTTTGCCTGACGCGTCTTTGCCCGAAGTCGCGTTCGCGGGGCGATCCAACGTCGGCAAGTCGAGCCTCGTCAACGCCGTCACCGGCCGTCTCAAGCTTGCGCGCGCTTCGACCGAGCCAGGACGTACGCGTGAGCTGAATTTCTTCCGCGTCGGCGAGACGCTGCGGCTGGTGGACTTGCCGGGCTACGGTTACGCCAAGGCCGGCCAAGCCGATATCAAGCGTTGGACGACGCTGACGCGCGATTATCTCCGCGGGCGCCCGTCGCTCATGCGCGTCATTCTGCTGATCGATTCACGCCACGGCCTGAAGCCGCATGACAAGGAAGTCATGGACGCGCTCGACACGGCGGCGGTCACCTATCAGATCGTGCTCACCAAAGCCGACAAGATCAAACCCAGCGAACTGGCTGAGGTCTCAGCGGCGACACGCGCGGCCATCGCCAAGCGCCCCGCCGCGCACCCGGAAGTCATTGCAACCTCTTCAGAGACAGGCCTCGGGATAGACGTGCTCAGAGCTGAAATAGCGGCCTTGGCGTAGGCGGCGTTACCGCTTAGGAACCGCTGGTGAGCAAGCTGCCCCCAAAAGATCGCCTGAAGGCGCTGGAAGACGGTTTGACCGCGGCGAAAACGCTCGCGGAAGCG
>QBMO01000017.1:48846-49384 GCA_003242075.1 Alphaproteobacteria bacterium | reverse complement strand
GAAACCGCCCGCAAATTCGCCGCAGACATCGTCCTTTTGAAGCTGGTGGGCATTCATCCCGTCGTCGTTCACGGCGGCGGCCCGCAAATCAGCCGCATGCTCGATCGGGCGGGCGTCAAATCGCAATTCGTGGACGGACTCCGGGTGACGGATTCCGAGACGATGGAAGTGGCGGAGATGGTGCTGTCAGGCAGCGTCAACAAAGAGCTCGCGCATCTGATCACGTCCGAGGGACGTGAGGCGGACGTGCGCGGCGTTGGCTTGTCTGGAAAAGACGCGCGGCTGATCACGGTCGAGAAAGCCGTGCGCTCGCGGAAGGATCCCGACAGCATGATCGAACAAGTGGTCGATCTGGGTTATGTCGGCGAACCGAGCGACGTTGATCCCACTCTCATCCAAGCATTGATAAACGCGCCGGAAGACTACATTCCCGTCATCGCGCCCATCGGCGTCGCCGAAGACGGCAAGACCTACAACATCAACGCCGACACCGCCGCTGGCGCGATCGCCAAGTCGCTGTCCGCCAAACGCTTCGCGC
>QBMO01000017.1:47501-48836 GCA_003242075.1 Alphaproteobacteria bacterium | reverse complement strand
GCTCACCGACGTCGCCGGCGTGCTGGATGGCAATGGCGAACTGATCCGCGAAATGTCGGTCGATGACGCAAAGCAGCTTATTAGCTCCGGCGTCGCAACCGGTGGCATGATCCCGAAGCTCGAAACCTGCATCGCAGCGCTCGACAATGGTGTCGAAGCCGCTGTCATTCTCGATGGGCGCACGCCCCACGTTCTCCTGATGGAATTGTTCACCGAACATGGCGCTGGCACGCTCATTCATTAAGCCGTGCGTCGCTGCGGCGTTTGTGGCTGCCGCTTTGGCGGCGCTGTTTGCGTTCAGCGGACGCGCCGACGCGCAGCAGGAACGCCCAGTCAATGGCTGGCAAGTCTGCAACGAGACGAGCTTCGTGCTCGAAGCGGCCACAGGCCGGCCCGACGGGCGCGCCATCGTCGTGCAGGGCTGGACCAGACTGCGACCGGGTGAATGCCGCGTCGCGGTGAACGCGCCGCTCGCTCGCGGCACGCACTATCTCTACGCGCGCTCCTCCTCCGCGCACCGCGGCGGACGCCGGCAATGGACGGGCGATGCGCGGCTCTGCGTCGATTCATCGGACTCGTTCACGATCGAGAACCCGCCCCAATGCGCGGCGATGAGCCTGGACGAACGCCGCTTCCGTCGCGTGCAGATCAACAAGCGCGACAGCTGGCGTACGACCTTCTCGGAAGCGACGACCTACACGCTGACACGCGCCCGCCAAGCCGGGCTGCAGCGCTTGCTCGACGACGCCGGCTATGATCTCCGCGAAGGCCGCCGCGGCGCCGATCCGCGCCGCATCGCCCAAGCACTCGCGCAGTTCAGAACGACGGCGCGGCTCGCGCCTACGGCCAGCGAAAACCAATTGATCGACGCGCTCGAAAACTATGCGCGCCGCCGGGCTCAACAAGTCGGGCTGACCCTCTGCAACCGTTCGCGCGGGCGCATGTGGACGGCGATTGCACGCCGCCGCGGCGAAGGCTGGGAAAGCCGCGGCTGGTGGCCGCTTGCGGCAGGCGGCTGCGTGCGCACCATCGACGAAGTGCTGATCCAGGAAGCCTATTTCGTGCACGCGAGCCTGGAGACGCCGGAGGGCACGCGCTTCCTCGCCGCTGGCGGCGAGCCCTTCTGCACTAGCGGCGCACGTTTCGCTGTCATCGGCCGCGAAAATTGCGAGGCGCGCTATTACGACACGATGCTGTTCACCCCGATCGCAGCCCGCGGACGCGGCGGCTTGGTGGTCGACTTCGAAGAGCGCGACTTCCTGCCGGTCGGCGAAATTCCACGGCAGTTGCAACAGGCGCGCGACGCCGCAGACGCCTTGCGCGCGACCGATGCGC
>QBMO01000017.1:32792-47491 GCA_003242075.1 Alphaproteobacteria bacterium | reverse complement strand
GAAACCGCGCCGCCGCAGGACCGCACGGAGACGCCATGATCCCGGCGGGGATCAACGTCTGGGTCTTCGATCTCGACAACACGCTCTATCCGGCGTCCGATCTCTATGACGAGATCGGCGAGCGTATGACCGCGTACATTGCACGCGCGCTGAGCGTGGATGCGGCGGAAGCGCTGAGACTGCGTGAGCGCTATTTCCATCAGTACGGCGCGACGGTCGTCGGCCTCCAGCGTCACCACGGCGTCGATCCGAGGGACTTCCTGGGCGATGTGCACTTGGCCGATCACTCCGTGCTAAGCGCCGATGAGACGCTGCGGGCGCAAATCGCGGCCCTGCCCGGCCAGCGGATCATTTTCACCAATGGCGGCGGCGGCCATGCCGAGCGCGTGCTGGCGAGCCTCGGCTTGGCGGATGTGTTCGACGCCGTGTTCGATATCGAGACCGCCGGGCTTTCGCCGAAGCCGCAGCCGCAAGCCTATCAGCGGCTCGTTGAGCGCTTCAGTCTCGATCCGCGCAAGGCGATGCTGATCGAGGACACGCTGCGCAATCTCGAACCCGCGCACGCCATGGGCTTCGCGACAGCGCTGGTCGGCGACATCCACCCCGATCCGAAACCGACTTACGTCCAATACTGGGCGCATGATCTGAAAACGCTACTCGGCGGCTGGATCGGTTGATTAGCGGCGCACGGCGCTTTAAGCCCCAGCCCATGAGCACCGACCAAATCGCCGCCCAGATCGAAGCCGCATGGGAGCGGCGCACTGAACTGACGCCGCAGAGCAAGGGCGCCGATGTCGAAGCGATCGAAGCCGCGCTTGCGCTCCTTGATTCAGGACGAGCGCGCGTCGCCTCACGCGGCGCTGACGGCGTATGGACGACACAGCAATGGCTGAAGAAGGCAGTGCTGCTCTCCTTCCGCACGACGGCGAACCAACTCATCGGCGCGGCAAGCGGCAATGGCGATCCGTCACCAGGTCCCTATTGGGACAAAGTGCCGTCCAAATTTCTCGGCTGGAACGACGCTGCGTTCGAGAAAGCCGGCTTTCGCGCCGTGCCAGGCGCCGTTGCGCGCCGCGGCAGCTTCATCGCCAAGAATGTCGTGCTGATGCCGTCGTTCGTGAACATCGGCGCTTATGTCGATGAAGGCACGATGGTCGATACCTGGGCGACGGTCGGCTCCTGCGCGCAGATCGGCAAGAACGTGCACATTAGCGGCGGCGCAGGTATTGGCGGCGTTTTGGAGCCGATCCAGGCCAACCCCACCATCATCGAAGACGGTTGCTTCATCGGCGCGCGTTCTGAAGTGGCGGAAGGCGTGATCGTGCGCGAAGGCGCGGTGCTCGCCATGGGCACGTTCATCAGCCAGTCGACCAAGATCGTAGATCGCGCCACTGGCGAGATCACGCGCGGCGAAGTGCCGGCCTATTCGGTGATCGTGCCTGGCTCGTTGCCCGACCCGAAAGGCGGCGCGAGCTTGGCTTGCGTTGTGATCGTCAAGCGTGTCGATGCACAGACGCGAGCCAAGACCGGCGTGAACGAATTGCTGCGCGACTAACGCCCCGCCTGCAGCGTCACCGTGATTTCCGAGCCGTCCGAACCTGCTTGCGTCCAGGTGTCGCCAACGTTCTTGTCCGCCGCGATCTGCAAACAGGTCGGCGCTTGGCCGCCTGGCGGGATGAGGCAGAGTTGTTCGCCTTCCGTCGCCCAACGGCCGCGCATGCCGGTGCCGCCGACGGCAACGCCGGTGAACGTGCGGTCTTCGTTGAAATGATACTGCGCGCTTGAGCCGTTGGCATAGGTGACGACGACCGTGTTGCCGAAGGCGTTCTGCATCGTGTCCGCAAAAGCAGCGGCCGCGCTGAGCGCAAATGCCAGCGCGGTGACGGCAAGAATTTTCTGCATGTGACTTTCCTTAGTGCGGATTTAGTGGCCATGACCGTGGCCCGCACCGTGCGTGCGACCGGCCTCAATGGTGACGGTGATTTGGTTGCCGTTTGCGTCGGCTTGTTGCCAGGTATCGCCGACATTCTTGCCGGAGACCAGCGGCGCGCATTGGCGCGCGTCACCTTCGCCGAGGAAACAGATTTGGCCATCGGCGGCTTCGTAACGACCGTGCTGCACCGAGCCATCCGGTGCGATCGCGCCGAAAGTGCCGTCTTCGTTGAAATGGTAGCGCACCGTATCGCTGCCGAGCGTCACGACGAAGGTGTTGCCGTAGCCATTCTCAAGCGTATCGGCAAAGGCGGGGCTTACGCCGAGCACGGCGGCAAAGGCGACGAAAGCTGCGAACTTTTTCATGTTGTTCTCCCTATTCAAACTTAGCCGACGGCTGGCGCCGATTTAGCCATGCTGACGGGCCGTGCGTAGCTCAAACGACGCCACAGCCATTCGAGCGGCCCCATTGAGAAACGCGACAACCATAGCGGCGACCAAATCAATTGCAGCGCCCACACGCCGAACACAATGGCAGTCAGCGTCGGGCGATCAACCTCGCCGAACAGCCCAAAACCGCGTCCGCCCCAGAAAATCGTCGTCATGATGATGGATTGCGTGATGTAGTTCGTGAACGCCATGCGCCCCACCGCAGCAAGCGGCTCGGTGAGGAAGCGCGCCCCGGCTTTGACCAGCAGCACAAAAAGGCTCGCATAGCCGATCGAAATGAAAATCGAGAGCGCCACGTTGGCGACGTTGCCGCGCGTCATCATGTGGGTGAAGTCGAACTGCGCCTGCCAATTGAGCCAGGCCTGATAGCCCACCACCGCAAGCGCCGCCGCGCCTATGGCGAGAGTCAGACCGTAGACCCAAACCGGCGCGCGTCCGCTGAGGAAGCCCCACTTGAACAGCGCCATGCCGACCATCATCACGCCAGCCGTGCGGAAGAGCAGACCGATAAAGGCGTTGATAATGAACTCCGACCAGGTCGTGGCGTTCTGCACCGTCACTTGAAGAAAATCGCCGCGGAACGCAGCAGTGATCTCGTCGATGTTGGCCGGCGCCCAGAGCATGGCGTAGATTTCGTCCACGGCTTCGCGTGGAATATACTCGTAGAACAGGCCAAATGAGGTCTGCATGAAGACCGAGAACGCCACCAACAAAGCGCCAACGATAAAGAGCGTCAGCGCCTTCCAGGAGCGCGCAAACATGACCAGGAAGCCGGTCAGCGCGTAGGTGACGAGGATGTCGCCGTACCAGATCAAAGTCGCGTGGATCAGGCCGAAGATGAGCAGCCAGAACAAACGCCGACGCAGGATCGCGCCGCGCTCCTTATTGCTGCGCTCGCCGCCGACCAGAAAAATGCTGGCGCCGAACAAAAGCGAAAACAGCGTGATGCATTTGAATTCGAAAAACACATGCATCAAAAACCACGACCAAACCGAGCTTGCGTCGACCGCCAGCGGTTCGAGCAGCGGGTTCTGCGAGGTCTGCCAAGGCGCCGCAAAGAAGGCGGCGTTGACGATGAGAATGCCCAACACGGCAAAGCCGCGCATGACGTCGAGGCTCTTGATCCGGCTTTCAGTGAGAACCGGCGCGGCGTCAGTCATCGGACTCCCCCTCTCGTTTCGGCGCTCCACTCTTTAGCGGCGCGAGCGGCTTTGCCCAAGTGGTTTGCTCAATAATCGACACGCATCAGGAAAAGTCCGTCCGGCGGCGCGACAGGGCCGCAGCGCGTGCGGTCAACAGCGGCGAGTGCCGCCGCCACATCATCAGCGGACATCTTGGCATCTCCAACTTCGACCAGTGTGCCGACAATGGAACGGACTTGCCGATGCAAGAAACTCTGCGCTTCGCACCAGATATGCAGATTTTCCCCGTCGCGCGTAACGTCACAACGATCGAGTGTTTTGACCGGGCTTTTGGCTTGGCAATTGGCGTCGCGAAAAGTTGTGAAATCGTGCTTACCGATGAGCCGTTGCGCGGCGGCGTGCATGGCGTCGACGTCGAGGCGCCGCGACAGGCGCCAGACTTTGCCGCGCGCGATCGCCGGAGGGGCGCGGCGGTTTAGAATGGTGTAGAGATAGACGCGCCGCTTGGCGCTGAAGCGGGCATGAAACTCATCGCTCACCTCCTCCGCGCTCAAGACTGAAATCGGATGCGGCCGTAGATGCGCGTTCAGTGCATCGCACAAGCGCGACGGGGCAAAGTGCTTTTCCAGATCGACATGCGCGACTTGGCCGAGTGCATGGACGCCAGAGTCCGTTCGCCCCGCGCCCATCACTTCAGGGCGCGCGCCTGTCAGTTTTTCAACGGCATCTTCAAGCGCGCCTTGAACGGTTTGCGAACCAGCAAGACGCTGCCACCCAACATACGGCCCGCCATCGTACTCAATCGTGAGCTTGTAGCGCACAGTGTTCTAGCTGCGCCGATACTCGAGCATGGCGCAGCCGCGGGCATTGGCGGCGCCGGGTTGGCCGCCGGTTAAGCCGAGCAGCTTCATCACCGGTTCACCGGGGCCAGCGGGCTCCCAAACGACGACATAGGCCGCCTGTTCGGCGCCACAAACGCCGCCACCGCCTTGCGGGCGCGACTCGCTGCTGATGCGATAGACCAGCACTTGCGGCTCCTCGACCGGGATCGACAAAAGCGCGCGCAGGGTTTGGCCTTGCACTTGCGTCGCCGGTGAAACGGCGCCGCTCACCGTCGCTTCAACGATCAAGCCATTGGCGCCGCGCAGTGTCAGCACTTCTTGCACATCGCCTTCAGCATTGTCGGGCAGGCGCGTCGAGATCGAGACGGTCAGTTCGGGCGCCACAGTGCGCGCGCCGTCATTGGCGGCGGAGAAGACGCGCGAAGGCTCGCTATCGGGCGCGGGCGCATCAAGTTGCGGCGCATCGGACGCCCCATCCTGCGCGATCGGATTTTGCCCATCGCAGGCGGCGAGCGCGAGCGTCAGGGCGATAAGGGCGATGCGCAGGTTCATGTACGTCCTCCGAGGCTTGTCATAGCCGCACCCGCCAGGGCCTTCAATCGGCTACGCCAAGCGAGTTCCCGACGCGACCGAATTGCCACGCAAAAAGGCCTCCGCCGCCAAGGGTCCGCGCCCCTCACGCTGCACGCTCAAGAGCCGCACAGCGCCCGATCCGCAGGCAATCAGCAGCGCATCGTCCAGAACCATGCCCGCCTCGCCCTCGCCTGCTTCGGCGCGCGCGTGCAGCGCTTTTATGCGGGCGCCGCCGAGCTCGAACCACGCGCCGGGATGGGGCGCGAGACCGCGAATCATGCAGTCGACCTCGCGCGCAGATTTCGTCCAATCGATGCGCGCCTCAGCCGGCGTAATTTTGTGCGCGTATGTTACGCCGACTTCAGGCTGCGGCGTTTCCACTGCCGTGCCATTCTCCACCTTCGCCAATGTTTCGATCAACAGCGCAGCGCCGAGCGCAGCTAGGCGATCGTGCAGCGTGGATGTGTTGTCGTCCGGCGTGATCGGCGTTGTCGCCGTCGCGAGCACCGGACCGGTGTCGAGCCCCTCTTCCATGCGCATCACTTGCACGCCGGTGATCTCATCGCCCGCCATGATCGCGCGCTGGATCGGCGCAGCGCCGCGCCAGCGTGGCAGCAATGAGCCGTGCAGATTGAAGGCGCCGAGCTTGGGCGCATCGAGGATCGCTTTCGGCAGAATGAGTCCGTAGGCGACGACGATGGCGGCATCGAGCTTGAGCGCGGCGAATGCGTGTTGCTCTTCCGCCTTCTTCAAACTCTTCGGCGTGCGCACCTCAAGCCCGCGTTCTGCGGCGAACGCATGAACCGGCGTCGGACGATCCTGCTTGCCACGCCCGGCTGGACGCGGCGGCTGCGAATAGACGCAGGCGATCTCGTGCCCAGCCCGAAGCAAGGCCTCAAGCGCAGGCAGCGCGAATGTGGGCGAACCCATGAAGGCCAAGCGCAAACTCATGCGCCCGGCTATGCACGGTTAGCCGCCGGCCTTCAACGCCTCGAACACGCGCCCCATGAATTGCCAGTGCCCCGAGCCTGGCATTTGCTTGGCCAGATCCGGATCCGCCATTGCATCGCGGTTCATCGCGCCGGCGGCCTTGAACAGCGCCGGATCGCCCTGCGTGAACTCGGCGATCAAGGCCTGCGCGCGACGGCCGATGTCTAGCGCTTGCGGCGTTGTTGGATCGGCATTTTGGCCGAGCGCGTCGATGTCGGCGAACACTTGCGCCCAGGCGGCGCTGACGCGGGCTTGATCCTCGGCCGTGAACGATCGCCCACGAAGCGCCTGCAATTGCTCTGGCGTATAATGCTGCTGCGCCAACGTTTCCATTTTGTCGTTCCACTTGAACTCTGACATGGCCGTACTCCTTACGAGATTTCCCAACTCGTCCGGAGAAAGGCTCTTGCGATCCGCCAACTTGGCCCGTGCGGCGCGCACCAGTGCGAGCGCGTGTTCCGTTTCCGACTTGGCGTCTTCGAGCGCCGCTTCCTGCAACGCCAAGGCAGCGCCAAGATCGCCCGCGCCGCGCAAGAGTTCGCCGATGCGCTTCAGCGGCAACCCCAGCTGCTTCAGCGCCATAATGGCGGAGAGCCGCTCAAGTTCCGGCTGACGATAAATGCGCCAGCCGGCGACGGTCCTCGCCGGCTTCAACAGCCCGGCGTCCTCGTAAACGCGCAACGCCTTCACGCTGACGCCGAAGCGCCGCGCGACCGCCGCCGCCGTTTCCTGGAATACGCTCGGTTTCATCGCGTCCTTTCCTCAGACGCGGCCGAGAAAAAGGCCAGCCCTAAGGGACGGCTCAAGGGGATTCTTGAACCGCGCATGGGTTTTCCAACTTGCCCCGGAGGGCGGAGACACGAGGGTTGCATCTCAAGGCAGTTACAGTGTGCGCCGATTGCTCGGCGCCAGACGCTTCGCTCGCGTCTCCGTGATCTGCTTCATCGGCCCCGTCGCGGGAGATGTTTCACTCCAGGAGGCGGGTCCGCCGGCGGCGTGAGAGTCGTCGCTGTTCGCGGCGATCCTCTGTACTACTCCACGCGGTTACAACTCCGCGGGCTTCTACGACCGTTGCGATACGAAACACCAAAACGTCCAAGGGGTCTGTCCGTCTGGTGGCTCGCCTTCTCTTGCGAGAGACACCGGTGCATCACGCTCGATCACATCATCTCCGCGTTAGCTGAACAGTGGCCAACTGCCCTCCTGCGAAGACGATGGGGGCATTGTAGCGCGGACTGAGCCCTGTCGGATAAGTTGCGATCTATCCCCGCAAAATGCCGAGGACCGTCGGATAGGCTGGCGATTGCTCAAGCTTGCGCGGAACTTAGACTCCAGGCCGTGCTTGCGCCTTGCCGCAGCCACGGCGCCAGCTAGTTTGCTCGGGCGACGGCCAAGGAGCGCGACATGCCAACTTTCACCGGCGACGGCGGCGCCAATACGCTGAATGGCGGCACAGGCGCCGACACGCTGATCGGGCTCGGCGGCGGCGACACGCTGAACGGCGGCAGTGGCGACGATGTCCTCTATGGGCACAGCGCCGGCGCCACAGGCGCGATCATTTCGACTGCGTTCGCAACCGGCTTCGCGTCGCCTGTCGCGGGCGCGACGGCGTTTTCCGATCCGGGCTTTCTCTACATCGTCGAGAAGGAAACCGGCATCATCTGGCGTGTCAATGACGACACCGGCGCGCGCACGCAATTCATCGACATCGCCAATACGGCTTTCACCAGCAATGGCGAGCGCGGCGTGCTTGGCTTGGCCTTTCATCCGACCGACGCCAGCCGTTTCTATGTTTTCATGACAGACCCGGAGGGCGACTTGCAGGTGCGTGAATTCACGCGCTCAGCCAATCCTGCGGTGGCCAATACAAGCTCGACGCTCGTGATCGAGATCCCGAAACAGACAGGCGAATCCAACCACAATGGCGGTTGGATCGGATTTTCGCCTACGGACGGCTTTCTCTACATCGCCACCGGAGATGGCGGCGGTGGCGGCGACCCGGGCAACAGATCGCAAAACCTCAACGACCTGCTCGGCAAAATTTTGCGCATCGACGTGAATAGCGACGCCTTCCCAGGCGACGGCGCCCGCAACTACGCAGTCCCGGGCAACAACCCGTTCGTCGGCATTGCCGGCGCTGATGAGATTTGGGCTTATGGCGTGCGCAATCCGTGGCGCAACGCGTTCGATCCTTCAAACGGCGCACTCTTTATCGCCGATGTCGGGCAAAGCGCGCGCGAGGAGATCAATTATCTGCCGGCCGGCGCCGGCGGCCGCAATTTTGGCTGGCGCATCATGGAGGGCACCCAACCCTACAATCCAGCGCCGTCGCCTGCGCCGCAGCCCGGCGATCCTTCCCTCGTCCTGCCGATCTTCGAGTACCCAAAGCGTCACCGGCGGCGAAGTTTATACAGGCCCCAATACCGGGTTCGTTGGGCAGTACGTCTTCGCGGACTTTTTGAGCCATCGCTTCTGGTCCCTCTCAGTGGTCGATGGCGTGGCGATCGACGCCATTGAACGCACCAATCAATTGATGGGGGCGCTGCCCTCTTTGGTGGTGGACTTCGTCACCGGCTCTGACGGCGCGCTCTACGCGATCGGCTATGGCGGCACGATCTGGCGGCTCGATCCGGCTACAGGTGCTGAAGATGTCGCCGATGTGCTGAACGGCGAAGCCGGCAACGACACGCTGTTCGGCGGCGCAGGAGACGATCAGCTGAATGGCGGCGCCGATAACGATATGCTCGACGGCGGCCTTGGCCGCGATCGGCTGATCGGCGGCGAAGGCAATGACGTCATCATCTGGGATGCAGCAGATTTGGCCGCCGAGGTGCAGGGCGGATCCGGGACAGACACGCTGGTGTTCATAGGCGGAGGACAGAACGGCTATGATCTAGGCGCGCAAGGCTTCGAACGCGCCGAGGCGCGCTACCTCGACAACGCCAACACCCAAGCCTGGACGACATACAGCGACTTCTACGACAACCAATGGCGGCTCTCGCACCAGACCGGCGTTGCCGATAGCGGCGCACGTTGGTTCATCGACTGGGATGAAGCCGGGACCGAACCGTACCAGCAACTGAACCAGGACTTCACGGCGAGCGGCGTTCTCGCGCGTGATTATGGCATCGCCGATAATGGCTCAACCTTCAGCACGTTCTTCGACACCGACAACTCGCACCCCTATGTCAGCATTCTGCAAGTGCGCACGGCGGGTGGCGTGTTCGCGCGCGAAACCGGCTTATCCGATAACGGATCCACGTGGGACACATTCTACGACGTCGACGGTACGAACCCTTTCGTCTGGATTCAGCAAGTGCGCACCGCAGGCGGCGTACTGGCGCAGGAAGAAGGGCTCGCGGATTCCGGCACGCGCTGGTTCACCGATTTTGATGAGACCGGGACAGCGGATTACCAGTGGTATCAGAATGTGTACGATACGATGGGCCGCCTCGCACAACAGGAAGGCCGCTACGACAACGGCAATACCTGGCTGATCGATTACGACGAGACGGATGCGTTCGCATGGGCGTCGCGGCGTTACGACTATGATCAGAACGGCGTGCTGATCAGCATGACGGAAACGCCGGACGGGCCCTAAGCGCTAGATGGTCGCCGCGCGCGCTTTCACCGCTTCGCGTATGAACGCGACGGCGCGCGCGTGAACCGGGTGCCAGTCTACCAACGGCGCATCGATGGGCTGCCAGAAAAACGCGAAAGCGTGGCCGCCATCGTCGGCGCATTGATGTACCCAAGTTTCAGCGGGTGTTTCATCGAGATGGCAAATATGGAACGACCAGATTTGATGTTCGTACTCAGCATCCCAAAGGCCGAGCGGCTCGCCCGCTTGCGCGACAAGGCCAGCTTCTTCCCAAAGCTCTCGCACTGCCGCCGCCTGCGGCGTCTCGGCCTCGGCGATCGTACCCTTGACCAATTGACAGTCGGCAAGCGGATGCTTGAACGCCAAAATCTGTGTCACGCTATCACGTGTGCGCAACACCACGGGACAAGCTTTCGTGGGCGCCATGCGCGGCTCACTGATCCGGCAGTGGGATGAATTCCTTGTCGTCGCCGGGGACTGTGCCGAAGCGGCCCGCTTTCCAGTCTTCCTTGGCTTGCTCGATGCGCTCTTTGCGCGAGGACACGAAATTCCACCAGATGTGGCGTGCGCCCAAGTTGGCGCCACCGAGCAGCATGAAGCGCGCAGGCGTGATCGCTTTGATGGTGATGGCGTCGCCGGGGCGGAAGACCAGCAGACGGCCGCGTTCGAAGCGGTCGCCGGCAATTTCGATTTCTCCGGTGGTGAGATAAAGGCCGCGTTCTTCGTGCGCGGCGTCCAGCGGGACGCTGGCGCCAGCGTCGAGCTGCACGTCGGCGTAGAACATCTCCGAATAGGTTTGCACCGGTGAAGTCTTGCCCCAGAGCGAACCGGCGACGATGCGGGCGCGCTTGCCGCCCTCCTCGAGCGTCGGCAGTTCGCTCTGCGCGTGGTGTTTGAAGAACGGCGCGCTCTCTTCGTGCGCTTCCGGCAGCGCCACCCAGGATTGGATACCGGCGATGGGCGAGCCGGTCGTGCGCAATTCGTGACGCGTGCGCTCCGAATGCGCGATGCCGCGCCCTGCATTCATCCAGTTCACATCGCCCGGCTGAATCGCTTGCGCGGAGCCGAGCGTGTCGCGGTGAAATATCTCGCCTTCGAACAAATACGTGACGGTGGCGAGATTGATGTGCGGGTGCGGGCGTACGTCGAGCCCTTCGCCGACAGCGAAGTGCGATGGGCCAAACTCGTCCCAGAAAATGAACGGCCCGACCATGCGTTTTTCGATCGCGGGCAGCGCGCGGCGCACGGAAAAGCCGCCGCCGAGATCGCGCGGCTTTGGTTCGAGTGTGATCATGACGGCGTGTTCAGCGTCGTCACAAACGGGCGGGGTTTCGTCTCCGGGGCGGATGCTCATGCATCGAGTTTAACGCGATCATCGCGCGTGAGCCAAGCCGCCGCCGCCCAGCAAATCAGCGCCCACGCTGCGCCGAGGCACCAACCCGCCAGCACGTCGGTCGGCCAGTGAACGCCGAGATAGACGCGGCTCACGCCAATCAGCAGCGTCACCAGAATGGCCGCACCCAGAATGTAGCCGCGCAGCCGCGCGCTCGACTGTGTGTGTGCGAGCAACGCGCCGATTGAAAGATATGTGACGGCAGAGAGCATGGCGTGACCGCTTGGGAAGCTCATGCTTGTGGTCTCGACGATGTGCGCGACCAGATCAGGGCGGGCGCGGCCGATTTCGGTTTTGAGCCCTTCGCTGATCGCCGTGCCGCCCATGGTGGCGACCAGCAGCGCGGCGGCTTCGATCCATTTGCGCAGCACGCTGAGATAGCCGACGGCTATGAGCGTAATCAGCGCCAGCACGGCAAAGCCGCCGAGCGATGTGATATCTGCGACGGCGAGTTCGAGCCAGCGCGGGCCGATCGGATCGGCCGGATCGGCGGTGCGCAGCGCCAGCAAAAGGCGCTCGTCGAACCAGCGCACCTCGCCTTCGCCCTCAGTGACCTCATCTGTGATCTCGATAAACATCAGCAGCAGGGCTGCTATGCCGAGAAAAAACGCGATCGGCAAAATCTCTTGGCGCGCCCAGGCGAGCCAGATTTTCGGCTGTATTTTCAAGCTTGAACCAGGCATCTGACGGTAATGCAGGCCACCGCAAAAAGTTCCCCGCGCATAGCTGGCGGCCTCGATATGCGAACTTTAGTCTACTCGTGCGCGTAACCAGCCCGTAATGTCCCGCTACCGCCGCTGGGGGCGGATTGGAGACGACACTATGCGTATTCTCATGGCGCTCGCCGCCGCCGCGGCCCTGGGCCTCGCTGCCTGCTCGCAAGCTGAAACCGAAAACGCCGCTGACGAAGCAGCAACCGCGACCGAAGAAGCCGGTACTGCGGTTGGTGAAGCGGCTCACGAAGCTGGCGAAGCCGTCGAAGGCGCCGTCAACGACGCGGCGACCGAAGTCGAGCACGCGACGGATGACAATCCGGCCACGAACTAAGTTCCGCGCGACAGCGCTGAAATGAGAAACGGGCGGCGTCTTGATGGCGCCGCCCGTTTTTGTTTCGGTGCATCCAGATCGCCGCGCGGCGGCGAATAGGGAGCGGAGGGTTCAAAGATGAGAACACGTTTCGCCATCGCCACGCTGGCCTGCGCGCTGATGACTTCGCCCGCGTCGGCGCAAACGCCGCCCCGCCCGTTTTCCGTCGCCTCCGCAGACGGGACAATGATCAACGGCCAAGCCGATTTGCCGGAGCGCCGCACGCGCGCCGCCGTCGTCTTTGTAGCCGGGACGGGCTTGTTCGATCGCGACGCACGGTTTGGCGTCTCCGGGACGCCGCGTGATCTGGTGTTCGCGGATCTCGCTCAGCGCATTACAGCGCGCGGGGTGGCGGCAGTGCGATACGATCGACGCGGCGTTCGCCACGGCGCTGCGCCCGCGGAGATGCTCGATGTGAGCGTCTCCGGCACGTCGACGGTCGAGACACAGCGGGACGACCTAGCTGCCGTTTATAATTGGACTCGGGCGCGCGACGGTTTGAATGTCCGTTGCATCGTCCTGTTCGGGCATTCTGAAGGCTTGCTGCATATCAGCCGGCTTGCAGCGTCAGGGGCGCCCGCGCCCACAGCGGTGATTGGCTTAGGCGGACTGCTGGAGAGCCCGCTCTCGATCGTGCGCTGGCAGGCGGCTGAGCGCGACCACGATTCACTTTTGATGATGGACGTAGACGGCGACGGACGCGTCACCAACGCGGAAGTTGAGGCGAACTGGCGCCGGACGCCGTCATCGTTCGTGAATACTCCGGCGCCGTTCATCCAACCGGACGGCGAATGGTCGCCCGAAGAGGTCGCCATGGTGGCGACGTTCCAAAGGCAAAGCTACGAAGCCTCGCGCACGCAGGTGCTCGCAGCTAGCGGTGACGGCGTCTTCCCGAACGAACAGACGCCAATGGCGCGCTATTCGTGGTGGCAGAGCTGGTTCGTCGACGATGTCAGCGCGGCGAGCCAACTCGCGCATTGGCGTGTGCCAATGACTTTCCACTATGGAACGACGGACTCGCAGACGCCCTACGCGCGACAGCGTGCAGCCGCAGGCGATCTGTTTGGCGACCGCGCTACTTTCGTTGTGCACGAAGGGCGCGGCCACTCGCTCGGCGAACACGCGTTGCTCGGCCCCATGGACGAAGCGCTTGCAGACCGCATTGCCGACGAAGCAGCCGCGGCTTGTGATTAAGCCGCCTTCTTGTCGCTGGCGCCGTTGAAGAGGAAGTCGTTGCCGTCGAAGGTGACGACGACGCGGTCTCCATCCTTGACGCGGCCTTCCAGGATGAGGCGTGCGAACGGGTCTTGCACGTCCTTCTGGATGACGCGCTTCAGCGGACGCGCGCCCCAGGCGGGGTCGTAGCCGCGGCGGGCGAGTTCGGTTTTGGCGCGGCTTTCCAGTTCCATCGTGATGTTGCGCGCCGCGAGCAGCTTATCGAGACGCTTCAGCTGGATATCGACAATGCTGCTCATCTGCGCACGCTCGAGCCGCTTGAACAGAATGATCTCGTCGATGCGGTTCAAGAATTCCGGCCGGAAGCGTGAGCGGACTTCATCCATCACGGGTTTGCGCACATCCTCGACGTCGGCGCCTTCGGGCTGATCGGCCAGATATTGCGCGCCGGCGTTCGAGGTCATGATCAGGATGGTGTTCTTGAAGTCGACGGTGCGGCCCTGGCCGTCGGTGAGGCGGCCATCGTCGAGCACTTGCAGCAGGACGTTGAACACATCCGGATGCGCCTTCTCGATTTCGTCAAACAGGATCACTTGGTATGGCCGGCGGCGCACGGCTTCCGTCAGCGCCCCGCCCTCTTCGTAGCCGACATAGCCGGGAGGCGCGCCGATCAGGCGGGCGACGGAGTGCTTCTCCATATATTCCGACATATCGACACGCGTCAGCGCATGCTCGTCGTCGAACAGGAATTCGGCGAGCGCTTTGGTGAGTTCGGTTTTGCCGACGCCTGTCGGGCCCAAGAACATGAACGAGCCGATCGGGCGGTTGGGGTCTTGCAGCCCGGCGCGGGCGCGGCGCACAGCATCAGCGACGGCGCGTAGCGCCGGCTCCTGGCCGATGACACGGCCGCGCAGCTGATCTTCCATGGCGAGGAGCTTCGCCTTCTCGCCTTCCAGCATTTTCTCGACCGGCACGCCGGTCCAGCGCGAGACGACGCCGGCGATGGCTTCAGCGTCGACCACTTCTTGCACCAGCCCGCCGCCTTTCGACTCAAGCTCAGCAACTTGCTTTTCGATGGCGGGAATTTGGCCGTACTTCAACTCAGACGCGCGCGAGAGATCGCCGCGGCGCACCGCGTTGTCGTATTCGGTTTGCAGGCGATCGAGCTCTTCCTTGGCCTTCGCCGCCGTTTGCAGCTTTTGCTTTTCGGAGGACCAAGCCGAGGTGAGTTCAGATGAGCGCGTCTGCAGCTGACCAATCTCGGCTTCGAGCTTTTTCGCGCGATCGACCGAGGCTGCGTCCTTTTCCTTCTTCAGCGCTTCGTACTCGATCTTCAGCTGCACGAGGCGGCGATCGAGTTCGTCGAGTTCTTCGGGCTTGGAATCGACCGCCATGCGCAGACGCGCGGAGGCTTCGTCGATCAGATCGATGGCTTTGTCCGGCAGGAAGCGGTCGGTGATGTAGCGGTGGCTGAGTTGGGCGGCGGCGACGATGGCGGCGTCCGAGATGCGCAC
>QBMO01000017.1:30620-32782 GCA_003242075.1 Alphaproteobacteria bacterium | reverse complement strand
GCGCACGCCGTGGTGCTGCTCGTAGCGATCCTTCAAGCCGCGCAGGATGGAGACTGTGTCTTCCACGCTTGGCTCGTCCACGAACACCGGCTGGAAGCGGCGCGCGAGGGCGGCGTCCTTTTCGACGTGCTTGCGGTATTCATCGAGCGTGGTCGCGCCGACGCAGTGGAGTTCGCCGCGCGCCAGCGCCGGCTTGAGCAGGTTCGATGCATCCATCGCGCCATCGGCTTTGCCGGCGCCGACGAGGGTGTGCATTTCGTCGATGAACAAGATAATGCCGCCTTCAGCCGCAATCACTTCGTTGAGCACGGCTTTCAAGCGCTCTTCAAACTCGCCGCGAAACTTCGCGCCGGCGATGAGCGAGCCCATATCGAGCGCGAGCAGCTTCTTGTGCTTTAGGCTTTCGGGCACATCGCCATTGATGATGCGCAACGCCAGGCCTTCAGCGATGGCGGTTTTGCCGACGCCGGGTTCGCCGATCAGCACGGGATTGTTCTTGGTGCGCCGCGAGAGCACTTGGATGGTGCGGCGGATTTCTTCGTCGCGGCCGATGACCGGATCGAGCTTGCCCTTCCGCGCATCCTCGGTGAGGTCACGGGCGTATTTCTTGAGTGCGTCGTACTGATCCTCTGCGGAGGAAGATTGCGCGGTGCGGCCCTTGCGCAATTCGGCAATCGCCGCTTCCAGTTTTTGCGGCGTGAGGCCGGCCTTCTTCAGAATTTCGCCGGCCTTGCTATCGGCAATGGCGAGGCCGAACAGGAGGCGCTCGGCGGTGACATAGGAATCGCCAGCTTTGCTTGCGGCTTGTTCAGCGGCGTCGAGCGCGCGCGAGAAGGAACTCGCCGCGTACATGCGATCGTTGCCGCCCTGCACTTTCGGCAGCGCGCGGACGGCGGCGTCGACTTCGTCGGCGGCTTTCTTCGGATCGGCGCCGGCGGCGCGCAGCAAGCCAGCGGCCAAACCTTCACGATCGTCGAGCAGCGCCTTCAGCAGATGCTGGGTTTCCAGCTGTTGGTTCTGTTCGCGCAGCGCGATCGTCTGCGCGGCTTGCACGAATCCACGCGCACGCTCGGTGAGCTTTTCCATATCCATGAGCGACCCCTAAGGCGTCCCGCGTTAACGCCCTTGAGGCCCGTCAACACGGCATGATTGATGTTGTGCTCTGGAAGTAGGTGTGGCGCAAAGGGCACGCAAGGGTGTGTCCCCAAATCAACCGAGGTGAATCCCGAAATCGCTGAGGTTCACGCCGAAGAAGATTACCGCGATCACCACCGCCAGGATCACGCCGAGGATCAGGCGCGTCGCGATTTTCATCGCCATCCAGATGATGACGATCACGAGCGCGACAGCCAGGACGCCGTCGATCATTGAGAAATCAAAATTCATGCGCGCCGTCCTTGTTTAATGCGCCATCAGAAGCGGCACGGTGGCGGTGCGGAGCAATTCGCGGGTGGCGCCGCCGAACACCAGTTCGCGCAGGCGCGAATGAGCGTAGCCGCCCATGACGATGAGATCGGCGTTGAGCGACACCGCCTCCTCGAGGATCGCCAGCGAGGCCGAACGGCCCATGCTGTCAACATTGCGGACTTCGGCCGGCAGGCCGCGGCGCGAGAGGTGGCCCGCAATGTTGGCGCCCGGCTGATCGCCGTGGCCGAACATTTTGGGCTTGGCGTCGACCGTCAGCACGGTGACGCTATCGGCGAATTCCAATATATCGTCGGCTTCCGAAAGCGCGCGGGTGGATTCACGGCTGGCGTCCCAGGCGACGACGACGCGCTTGCCGATGCTTCCGCCCTTCCAGTTCGGCGGCGCGATCAAGGCCGGGCGGCCGGAGTGAAACAGAACGCCTTCGATGATCTCTTCGCGCAGTTCGGCGCCGGGGCCGTCTGATGGGCGCGTCATCACCGCGACATCGGCGTAACGCGCGTGCACGGCGGCGACGCGGCCAAGATCGCGCGAGAGCGCCTCGGCGCTACGCAGCTCAGACGATTTCGCCGAGCGCGACAAACGCGCTTCGACTTTCTTGCGCTCAGCCTCGGCATCCTGGCGCGCACGGCCCAGCAATTCGGCCCAGACGCCAGCGACGACAGTGGGCTCGTAGGCGAGCGGCTCGTCCGGCAGCGGCGTCAGGAACGCGGCGGCGAGGTGGCAGTCGCCGCTTA
>QBMO01000017.1:28123-30610 GCA_003242075.1 Alphaproteobacteria bacterium | reverse complement strand
CGCCAAGGCTTCGGCGACGGCTATAGCGGGTTCGTCACCCTCCGCTTCGGAGACGATGACGAGGATGTCTTTCCAGCTCATGGGGGCTCTCCGCGCTCACCTATACGCCCGGCAGAAACGCCGCGCCACTTTATCCGCGCTAAGATTGCGCGCGGGGCTTGAAGCGGCGTTGATGCTGCGCAAAGTCAGCCTCAACTTGAAGGAAACGATCCGACATGAGCCTCCGTTCCGACGCTTACATTGACGGCCAGTGGCGCGGCGGGGCCAAGCGCTTCGCGGTGCTCAATCCTGCGACGCAGGAGCAAATCGCCGAAGTCCCCGATCTCGGCGCGGCCGAGGCCGAAGAAGCGATTGCAGCGGCGCATCGAGCGTTTCCGGCTTGGGCGGCGAAATCGGCAAAGGAGCGCGCGGCGGTCATGCGCGCTTGGTACGATCTGATGATGGCCGATATCGATCGGCTTGCGGCGCTAATCTCGCGTGAAGGCGGCAAGCCGGTGGCGGAGGCCAAGGGCGAAGCGGCGTATGGCGCGAGCTTCATGGAATGGTTCGGCGAGGAAGCAAAGCGCGCCTACGGGCGCACGATCCCGACGACCACCGCGACGCGGCGCTACGTGACGATCAAGCAGCCGATCGGCGTGTGCGCGGCGATCACGCCGTGGAATTTTCCGATGGCGATGATCACGCGCAAGGCCGCGCCCGCGATCGCTGCGGGCAACACGATCGTGCTGAAGCCGCCGTCGCAGACGCCGCTGACGGCGCTGGCGCTGGCGGAACTGGGCGAGCGCGCTGGCTTGCCGGCGGGCGTGTTCAATGTGGTGACGACGCACGATCACACCAGCGCGATCGGCAAGGCGTTCTGCGAGAGCCCGCTGGTGCGGAAGTTTTCGTTCACGGGCTCGACCGAGGTCGGCAAGAAATTGGGCGCGGCGTGTGTGGGCTCGACCGTTAAGCGCGTGTCGCTGGAATTGGGCGGCAACGCGCCGCTGATCGTGTTTGCGGATGCGGATCTCGATCTGGCGGTGCGCGGGACGATTGCTTCGAAGTTCCGCAATGCGGGTCAGACCTGCGTGTGCGCGAACCGGATTTTGGTGGAGGACGCGATCTATGATGCGTTCTCGAAGAAACTCGCCGAAGCGGTAGCGAAGCTGAAGGTTGGGCGTGGCGATGAGCCCGGTGTCGAGATCGGGCCGCTGATTGACGGCAAGGCGATCGAGAAAGTTGAGCGCATGGTGGCGGAGGCGTTGGCTGCGGGCGCCGTGGCGCTGACGGGCGGCAAGAAGCACGACGCGGGAGCGCAATTTTATGCGCCGACGGTGCTGGCCAACGTGACACGCGAGATGCGTGTGAACCGCGAAGAGATTTTCGGGCCGGTGGCGCCGCTGATCCGGTTCAAGAGCGAAGACGAGGCCGTCTCCATCGCCAACGACACGCCGTTTGGTCTGGCCTCCTATTTCTTCACCCGCGACGTCAACCGCGCCTGGCGCGTGGCGGAGCGGATCGAGAGCGGCATGGTCTCGATCAATGACGGCATCTTCTCCAACGAAGTCATCCCCTTCGGCGGCTGGAAAGAAAGCGGCTTGGGGCGCGAAGGCGGCGTTGAAGGGTTGGAGGAATATCTGGAAACGAAGTTCGTGAACTTCGGGGGCTTTGTTTGATCATGGATCGCCGGCGTCTCGCCGGCATGCACCGGTGCTGGCCGGCGAGACGCCGGCGATCCACATGACGGCGCCCGCTTTCGTCTACGTCCTCGGCAGCGTTAGCGGTGCGGATCGGCGGACTTATGTTGGCTGGAGCGTCGATATCGATCAGCGCTTGGTCACGCACAATGCCGGCCTCGGCGCGCGCTCGACGCGCGGGAGGGTCTGGGTGCTGCTTTATGCGGAGCGTTATCCCACGCGGCGTGAAGCGATGAGCCGTGAAGTGTTCTTAAAGCGCGATCGCCGCTTTCGCGCCGCGTTGGCGAAGCTATTGTAGCGGCGATCTGAACTGGAAATCGCATGCCCCTCAACTTCACCACCTATGACGTCTTCACCGACACCGCCTTCGCCGGCAATCCGCTCGCGGTGGTGTGGGACGCGGACGCACTGAGCGATGCGCAGATGCAAACCATCGCGCGCGAGTTCAACTTATCTGAAACGATCTTCGTGCGCGCGCCGGAGAATGCGCAGCATGCGGCGAACGTGCGCATCTTCACGCCGGGCAAGGAACTGCCGTTCGCGGGACATCCAACCATCGGCTGCGCCATCGCTATCGCCGAGGCGCGGCATGGCCGCGGGACGACGCATGATCTGATCATCGTGCTGGAAGAGAAGATCGGCCTCGTCCGCTGCGGCGTGAAGATTGGCGATGACGGCGCGAGCTTTGCCGAGTTCACGGCGCCCAAGCTCTCAGAGAAAGCCGGCGCTGATCCGAGCATCGAAGCGGCAGCGACGGCGCTAGGTTTGGCCGCGAGCGATATCGGCTTTGGCGCGCACAAACCTTCCCTCT
>QBMO01000017.1:24549-28113 GCA_003242075.1 Alphaproteobacteria bacterium | reverse complement strand
GGCGTGCCGTTCGCGATGATCCCAGTAGCCAGCACCGACGCCTTGGTGCGCGCGAAACCGACTATTGCGACGCTCTCGGAAGCGCTCGGCGCGACGGAGATTTTCGTTTATGCGCGCGCCGACCGGCAGGAGGCGCATTCGTTTCACGCGCGCATGTTCGCGCCGGAGATCGGCATCGTCGAAGACCCGGCGACCGGCAGCGCCGCGGCGGCGTTCGCGGGCGTGCTGGCGCGGTTCGAGGATTTGCCCGACGGTTGGCACACGCTGCCGATCCTGCAAGGCGTCGAGATGGGCCGGCCTTCGCTGATCGGCCTCGAAGTGAACATCGAGAACGGCGCGCTGGCCGGCGCGCGCATCGCGGGCAAAGCGGTGAAGATCAGCGAAGGCGTGCTTTTCGTCTGACATGCAGATCGAAGCCCTCCTACGCGCACTTTGGACGGCCTACGCTGGCCTCTTCTGGCCGGCGTTGATCTTTGCGGGCGCGGCACTGGCGTTTCGCGGCGTTGAGGCGTTGCACACGGCGCGGCGTGCGAGCGGCGAAGTGCGCACCAATCTTCTGCTCTTCACATTTGATATTATCGCTGTGACGCCGCTGCTTGTGCTGATGATGGCGAGCGTCGGCGCGTGGCTGCAAACACAGGGCTTGCGTCTGTTCAGCGCGGCGCAATGGGAAGCGCTGCCGGCGGCCCTCGTGGTCTTTATTGCGCTCTTCATCGGCGATTTCGTCGCCTACTGGCGCCATCGCCTTGAGCATGTCGGCCTGATCTGGCCGTGGCATGCGATCCACCACAGCGATGAGCGCATGACGTGGACCACCGGCTTGCGTTTCCATCCGCTGAACCGCTTGACCACCACCTTGATCGACATGAGCGCGCTGGCGCTGCTCGGGCTGCCGATCTGGGCGGTCGTCGTCAACGGCATGGTGCGGCACTACTATGGCATGTTCATTCACATGGATTTGCCGTGGACGTACGGGCCTCTCGGCCGCGTGTTCGTTTCGCCGGCTATGCATCGCTGGCACCACGTGCGCGACGCACGCGGCGCCGGCGTAAATTTCGCGACTCTGTTTTCCGTGTTTGATCAGGCGTTCGGGACTTATCACGTGCAGGGACCATGCGCGGCGCCGCTGGGCGTGCGCGACGAGATTGGTAAAGGCGCGTTCGCGCAATTGGTGTGGCCGCTGCGTGTGCTGATGCGGAACCTTAGGTTCCGCGCGCGTGTTGGAACCGTGTGAGCACTCAACACACTGCAAATCCGACACCCGAAATCAAAGGCCCGCTCTCGCTGAGCCCAGCGCAATGGTGGGCTGTGCTCAAGGGCGTCGGCGCGACGGCCGAGCGCGCCAACTTGGCGCTGATCTCGGCGGGCGTGGCGTTCTTTGCGCTGATGGCGGTGATACCGGGGCTGGCGGCAGTGACGGCGCTCGTTGGCGCGTTTGGCGATCCCGAATGGCTGGCGCAACAAATCCGCGCGCTCGGGGGCGTGGCGCCTGATGCCGTTGTGACCATCATTAACGAGCAGGTGTCGCGCTTGCTGGTGAGCAGCAACGATCGGCTATTGCTCGGCGCGCTCTTCAATATCGTGCTGGCGCTGTGGAGCGCGCTGCAAGGCACGCGCTGGACGTTGATGGCGCTGACCGCCGTCAACCGCCGCGCCGAGCAACGCAAGATGCTTCGCCGCTTTATCGCCGCCGGCATGTTCACGCTCTATGGCTTGGGACTGAGCGTGGCGGCCGTGTTGCTGATGGGCGTCGCGCCACTGGCGCTGGCGTTCTTGCACATCGATTCAAGCGTTGAGCTTTGGCTCTTGGTGTTGCGTTGGCCTGTGCTGGGCGGGGCGGCGATTGGCGTGGCGCTGTTATTGTATCGCTGGGGGCCACGGCGGCGGCCGCCGCCCTGGCGCTGGCTGTGGCCCGGCGCAGTGTTGGCGCCGCTGCTCTGGCTGATCGCGTCAAGCACGCTGACGTTTGCGCTGCGCGAGTTTCCGGCGTTTGGCGCGGCGTATGGTTCGCTCGCAAGCGTCGTGGCGCTGCTGCTTTGGCTTTATGTGACGGCTTTGGTGTTTCTGCTCGGCGGTGCGCTCAACGCGGAACTGGAATTCTTCGCCGCCGGCAAGCCTGCCGCGCCGGTCGAGGCAGGCGAAACGATAGAGCCGCCGATCGCCGCCGATGGCGGGCACAAGCAGGTGGCGGGGCGATAACGGGCGGAGCCCAAACAAAAAGCGCTCCTGCGTGAACAGGAGCGCTTTGCTGTTAGCGATGGTGCGTGATCAGCAAACCATGCCGGTCGTGCGCTGCATGCCCGTCAGGAACGTGCGCAGCGCTTCGGCGAGTTCGCAGGCGCCGGCGTGGGCTTCGGCGCGTTGGTCTTCCGGCAGCGCATCGAGCAATTCACGGCAGACGTCCGAGTGTTCGATGTCGGCCAGTTCGTGCACTTCGAAGAATTTCAGCGTCGCCGCTTCATTGACGTCGTAGCGCTCGACCAAGCCCTTGATCTTCGTCTTGGCGATATCCGGCAGCTGGCTTTCGTACGCATAGAGCGCGCCGAGGCCGGAGGCGTAGGATTTGCGCGAGAGCGTGCGGAAGGTATCGATCAGCGTTTGCGTCTCGGCGTTCACGGCAACGCCGCGCACTTCGCCTTCATCGGCGCCCATACCGGCGGCGAAGCCGAGCCAGAGCGTAGCGTGATCGTCCTTGCCTTGGCCCAAGCCTTCTTCTTCAGCGAGGTTTTCGGCCAGCAGCTTGCGGCCGACAGCGCTGGGGCAGTTTGCGTGCACCGCGCTCACCGCGCGCGGGAACGCTTCGACGTGATGGAAATATTGCTTGGAATATTCTTTCAGCGCTTCACGCGTGAGCGTGCCCTCTTCCCATGCTTGGTAGAACGGGTGCGAGAGCATCGAACGTTCGGCGATGGCCGCGTCGATCGCGGCGGAGGTGCAGACGTAACCGGCAAAGGCCTCAGACATGGAATAATCCCCAGACTTAGGGCGCGCCAGTGCGCCGCAATTCGCGCCGGAGATTAACGGGTTTGCTACGCCGCGAAAGGGGGTGCGGCTTATATTCGGTGCGACTTCTGCGCTGGCGTGACCTCTTCCTCAGCCAGCTTCTTGGCCTTCTTCAGCTTGTTCAGCGCCTTCTCGCGCTTCAGCCGTGACAGGTGGTCGATGAACAGAATGCCTTCGAGGTGATCCATCTCGTGCTGGATGCACACCGCATAGAGGCCATCGCAATCCTCTTCGATCGTTTCGCCCTGATAATTCATGTAGCGCAGCCGCACTTTATCCGGGCGCTGCACTTCCTCGTAGATGTCCGGCACGGAGAGGCAGCCCTCTTCGTAAGGCTGCGTTTCGGCAGCGCGGGTGAGGATTTCGGGGTTCACGAAATAACGCGGCGCCGGTTTCTCGCCCTCGCGCGCAAGATCCATGACGATGATGCGCAGCGGCTCGCCAATCTGGATGGCGGCCAAGCCAATGCCGGGGGCGGCGTACATCGTCTCCAGCATGTCATCCATCAGGCGGCGATGGGCGTCGGTCACCGGCCCTTCGACGGGCAGCGACTTTTGCTTC
>QBMO01000017.1:23820-24539 GCA_003242075.1 Alphaproteobacteria bacterium | reverse complement strand
CTTCAGCACCGGATCGGGTGCGACGAGGATTGGACGGATAGCCATGTGCTCCCTGAGGTATGAAGCGCCGCCGATATCGTCAAGCGAACGGAGGCTGGCGGGGGTGCGGCTTGCGGTTTCGGGCGCCTCGGGGCGGGGTTTCCATAGTCAGCGCCGGGTTGCGGAGCGCCGCCGGCTTGGCGCATGGCTGAACCGATGAATAGCCTGAACGCTACTGCCCTTTTCCGTCTCGCCGCCTTGGCCGCTATCGCAGGCGGCGGGCTCAGGATCGTCTCGTCCTTCGGGGCTCTATNCTATCGGACCCAGTGACGCTGGAATGGCTGTACACCGCCATCGACGTGCTTTTCCTGTTTGGCCTGATCGGCATTTACCTCGACCGCTTTGAAGCGCTGGGATTTCTGGGTTTGGCGAGCTTCGCCGTCGCCGTCGCCGCGCTGTCCTTCATTGGCGGCCCCGACGCGGACGTGTTTGGCTTCAGCACCTACGAGCAAGGCGCGGCGACGTTGGCCATCGCCATGACGGCGTTCGCGCTCGCATGGCTACGCGCTGGCGAGCGGCCATTCGGGCCGCCGCTGTGCTGGTTTGGCAGCGTGATCGCCGCTGGTGTGTTGGGCATGCTGCCCGCGCCATTGCCGGATTACGGGTTCATAGCGGCGGCCGTACTGTTTGGTACGGGCTTTGTTTGGGCGGGCGCGTCGCTGTTGCAGCGGCGCCGTTAG
>QBMO01000017.1:18122-23810 GCA_003242075.1 Alphaproteobacteria bacterium | reverse complement strand
GCGAGCGCATATCGACGACCGGGCGCTCGCGCTGATCGTCGCGGCGATCGCTGATGTAAAGAGCATTGGCGCTATTCTCGGCCACGAGCTCGCGCGACGCGTACGGCGCGCTGGCGGGCTCAAGCGCGCCGGCCTCAACGGCCACCACGCGTCCATCGCCGTCCCGCTCGATGTGATCGACGCGGCCAACGACTTCGCCGTTGTCGGCAACCACTTCCGCGCCGATGGCGGAGTCGGGGAACTGGTCAGCCGCGGCGATGCCGGGAAGGCCGAGAGCGAGAGCGAAAACCAGGGTGCGCAGCATTTGCGTTTCCGCGCCTTTGATGCGCGGCCTCTTTCCAGTGGGTGGACGCAGACTTAACGCGCGGCGGCGCGCGGCGTTCCGCCCCTTGCCTCGGTTCCCGTCAAAGGCGATATGGGGCGCGCAGGCAGGCGGCGGACGGCCGCCCCGCCAACCCGGTCAGGTCCGGAAGGAAGCAGCCGTAACGGGTTGCGTACGGGTCGTCGTCCTGTCTGCACTTTCCCCTTAAGCGCGAACGATCGAGAAGCGCGAACGATCGAGCGAAAAAGCGAGCCAGCGGCGGCGGGCAGGACGCCGCCGGCTCTTTGGATCAGGCCGCGACCTTGGTGCTCAAGGCGCGGGCCTGACGGGCAAGACGGCCAGCCCAAGGGCTTTGCGGCTTGTGGGCGAGACGCTCGGCGGCGAACGCTTCAGCGGTGGAGGCAAAACCGCCGCGAATGGCTGCATGCAGCGCTGTCAGCGTGAGGATGTCGCGCTGCGCGTGGCTGCCGCCGAAGCGTTGGGCGATGCCGCGTGTGGCGGCGATCTTTTCAACGCACTCGCCATAGCGGCCCGCTTCGAACGCCACGAACGCTTCCGCCAGCGGCAGACCGATCTTGCGTGTCATGTACGCATTGTCCCCGCCATCGGCCGCCGCGTTGCGCATGGCTTTCAGTGTGCGCTCGGCGTCGGAGATGCGACCCGCGCCGAGAAATGCCATGATCGCGTGCAGATCGTTGAAGGCATAGAACGCATCCTCGCTCGCACGCTGCCAAGCATTGGCCACAGGCTCGAAGCGATTGCCGACATCGACGCCCTCCAGCTTCAAGCGCCACAGCAGCGCCGACGCATCGATGCCTTCGAGGATGACGCTCGAGTCCGGATTAGGGCGGACCTTTTGGTCATACAGATCGAGCACGCGCGCGGTGTCGCCCTTGTCGAGATAGAGCAAAGCGAGGTGCCACCAATTGTGATAAGCAAAGCCGCTCTCCGGCGCCCACTGATCCGCGTTGTTCGCCAGCCATGGGATGCCAGCATCGAGATCGCCGCGCATTTCGTTGACGTGCGCCACCGCGTGCACGGCCCAGCCGTCGCGCGGATCGGCTTCGACTGCCTGACGTCCGTAAATATCGGCACGGGCATAGTCGCCGCATTCTTCGAGGCCAAACGCAGCCATGCCTTGGATATAGGAATAGCCGTCCTCGCCTTGCCTGAATGCGCGCAGCGCTTGCAGCGGCCAATCACGCAATTCGCTTTGCAGACCGAGGAAGAAGCAGCCGACGTGGGCGTATTGCAGCGCCAGAAGGTCGCGCGGATTCTCCTGCGCGATGCGGGCCAGACGCATCGTGCCTTCCTGGTAGCGGCCCTCGGCCCAATCGGTCGCCGCTTGCAAATGCTTGCGGTCGCGATCGTTCAGATGAGCTGCAGCGCCGGCGCGCAGGCTTTTCGCGGTTTCTTCGGCGTAAGCTTTGTCGGTCTGCTGCACGAGCAGGCCCGCGCGCGCGGCCCAGGCGCCGCCAAACTCAGGGTCTTCGGCCAGCGCCGCATCAAGGGCTGCGATCGGATCGCCGCGATAGAGGCGGATCAAATCGAGCGCTTCGTGGTAATGGGCCATGGCGGCTGACGAGGCAGTCGAGCTGGCGTTGCCGTAACGGTCCTTGAGAAACATCGGAGAAACTCCTTCGCGCCCACTTCGTGGATTGGCGCGGGTGAAATTGGATTGAGGATTAGCCGGTCAGGCGAAGCTGACGCCGGCGGCGCTCGCGACGAGCACAGGCAATGGGCTGTGCAAGAACACGATGACCGAAACCAAGACGGCGAAGCCGCGTGACATTTGACATTCCCTTCGTTGTGATCGCGTCAGCCCTTGTGCTGACGATGACCAAGGGTGTATCGGCGCGCCGCGGAGCGAACTAGAAAGCTCATGGTGCGGCGCCTTCGGATTTCTAGAAAGCCTTGGAAAATAAGGCCGTTACGCGCGTCACAGGCATTGCAGCGGCGCTTCTGGTTGATAACGGACGCGTGAGAAAAGTACTCGCGGTACAGTACTTGTGGTATGGTTTTGGCGACGAAGGTTGAGCCGATGGCCAATGTGCAGACACTGAGCAAAGGCGAGCAGACGCGCGAGCGTATCCTGGATATCGCGCAGGATGCGGTGCTGCATAAGGGCTTTGCCGGCACATCGCTCGACGAGATCATCGCCGAAGCGGGCATTACGAAGTCGGGCTTCTTCTATCACTTCAAGGATAAGAACGATCTCGCCAAGGCGCTGCTGCAGCGTTACCTCGATACCGAGTGGTCGGTGTTCGACGCGTTGTTCAAGCAGGCCGACGAACTCAGCGAAGATCCGCTGCATAGTTTCCTGATTTTCCTAAAGCTGTTCGCTGAAGTGATGGGCGATCTGCCGAATGGCCACCCAGGCTGCTTGGTCTCGTCCTATGTCTATTCCGATCACATGTTCAGCCGCGACGTGCGCGAGATGACGACGGAGGGACACCGCATCTGGCGGCGCCGTTTCCGCGAGCGGCTGGATCGGATCGCAGCGCGCTATCCGTCGCGCATCGAGATCAATCTGGACGACATGGCCGACATGCTGTCGGCCGTCGCCGATGGCGGCATCATTCTATCGAAGAGCTTGAGCGAGCCCGGCGTGCTGTCGCGGCAAATCATGCAATACCGCGCTTTCGTGCGGCTGGTATTCTTGGGCAATTAAGCCGCTACGGCCTGCGTGTTCGTCATGCGAAGCGGCAGGTAGAGCGTGAAAGTTGAGCCTTCGCCGAGCTTGCTCGTCGCTTGCACGTCGCCACCCATGGCGCGCGCCAGGCGGCGGGTGATGACGAGGCCAAGGCCGGCGCCGTCATGGACGCGCGTGTGCGAGTTGTCGGCTTGCACGAAGGGCTGGAACAAGCGCGCAAGCTGTTCGTCGCGGATGCCAGGGCCGGTGTCGCGCACCGAGATCGCAACACCCTCGACGCTGCCGATCCGGCACGGCCGCGCGTCGAGCGCGATGACACCGGCTTGCGTGAACTTGGCGGCGTTGGAGAGCAGATTGAGCACGCATTGGCGCACGCGGGTTTCGTCCAGATAAACCGCACCGATGCTGGCGGTGACATTAAGCTGGCAGAGGCTACGATTTTTCGAAGCCATAGGCCGCACGGTATCAAGCGACGCGCGCAGCAAGGCGGTCAAATCGAAATCCGCCGGCCGCAAGTCGAGCTTGCCGGCTTCGATGCGCGAAAGGTCGAGCACTTCATTGATCATCGCCAGCAAATGGTTGGCGGAGCTACGGATGCGGCTGAGATCAGCCGCGCTCTGCTCCGTCTCGCCGCTGGCGAGATCTTCCTCGATGATTTCGGAATAGCCGATGACGGCGTTGAGCGGCGTGCGCAATTCGTGGCTCATATTGGCCAGGAACATGGATTTGGCGCGGTTCGCCGCTTGCGCGCGCTGGGTGGCGATGGCGAGCTGGGCGGTGCGCTGCTTGACGCGCGCTTCCAAATCCTCGGCCGCCTCCTCCGCCCGTTGCCGCGCGGCAATGAGATCGCCAAAACTGCGGGCGCCGGCGCGCGCGGCCATGATCGCGTTTATGCCGACAAGCGCCGCCATGGCGGCGAGAACGAATTTGTTGGCGCCAATGGTCAAATCGGCGGCGTTCAGCACAAGGCCCGCGAACACAGTCGGGATGGTGTAGTACACCATGGTCGACGTCATCACGTGCAGTGTCGCACAGATAAGGGCCGCACCTGCGCAAAACAGCAGCCCGATCACCGGGCCGGGTTGCGGCGAGAAGGCGAGCAGCGTGTAGGGCAGCACGTACGCGGTCGTGGTGGCGGCGATCGCCCAGATGTAGTTTTTCACCGCGACATGGATGTCGTCGTCTTCGACCTCCTCCACGTGCTCGGCTAGGCGCTGGAACGCGGCTTGTGTGCGAAGGTCGATGATGACCCCGATCGCGGCCCCGACGGCGCAGCCTAGCCACCACCAGCCGGGCACGATCAGCGCAACGACGATCGGTGTGGCCGCCACGGACAGGTATCGGGTGGGCCCATGACGGGTCCAGGCGACCTCGGCGAAACGCCGGATAGTCATGATCCAAGTGCGCCGGGACGGCGGTTCGCGTGTCAATCGTCCCTCCCCAGGGCGCTTTCCCTTGTGGTAGGCATGGGTTGGTAAACGCGGCGGTAACGGCCGACGAGGGGTCGTTATTCCGGCCCGAAAGCCCTAGGTTTGGCCGGTGAGCGAATCCTCTAACTCCAGCCTTTTCGGCGACGATACGACTGGCCCCGGCTACGTCGTGTTGGCGCGGAAGTACCGGCCGAAGACGTTTGAAGACCTGATCGGCCAGGAAGCGATGGTGCGCACCATCGCCAATTCATTCTCCCTCGGCCGCATCCCGCACGCGACCATGCTCACCGGCGTCCGCGGCGTCGGCAAGACGACGACGGCGCGGCTGCTGGCGCGGGCGCTCAACTACCAGCGCGGCGAGATCAATGCGCCCAGCGTCGATCTCGACCCGCCGGGCGAGCATTGCCAGGCGATCATGGAGAGCCGCCATCCCGACGTGCACGAGATGGACGCCGCTTCCCGCACCGGCATCGGCGATATTCGCGAAATTCTGGACTCGGTTCGCTACGCGCCGGTGATGGCGCGCTTCAAAGTCTACATCATCGACGAAGTCCACATGCTCTCGACGCAGGCCTTCAACGGCCTGCTGAAGACGCTCGAAGAGCCGCCGCCGCATGTGAAGTTCATCTTCGCGACGACGGAAATCCGCAAAGTGCCGGTGACGGTGCTGTCGCGCTGCCAGCGCTTCGATTTGAAGCGCATCGATAGCGAGCGGCTGGCTGAACACCTTACCAATATCTGCGCCAAGGAAGGCGTGAAGGTCGATCCCGACGGCGTGGCGCTGATCGCGCGCGCGGCGGAAGGCTCGGCACGGGACGGCTTGTCGCTGCTGGATCAAGCTTTGGTGCAAAAGCCCGGCGCGAGCGTTACGGCGGCGGACGTGCGCGAAATGCTGGGCCTCGCTGATCGTGGACGCATTCTCGATCTCTTCGACGCCATCGCCAAAGGCGATGCGAGAACGGCCATCACCGAAGTGCGAAGCCAATACGATAGCGGCGCGGAGCCAACTTTGATCCTGCGCGATCTATTGGACATCGGCCACGAAGCGGCACGCGCGCAAGCGCTTGGCGCCGATGCGCGGATCATTGGCGGCGCTGATTGGGTCGGACGGGTGCGCGGGCTGGCGGAGCAGCTGTCGCCCGCGCAACTCTCGCGGCTGTGGCAGATGCTGCTGAAGGCGTTGGAAGAAGCAGGCAAAGCGCCCGATCCGGTCGCGGCGGTTGAGATGGCGATGGTGCGCTTGTGCGCAGCGCAGAGTTTGCCACCGCCGGAAGATGAGGCGC
>QBMO01000017.1:17275-18112 GCA_003242075.1 Alphaproteobacteria bacterium | reverse complement strand
GGCGCGAATGCTGCGCGACGGCGCGTCTTGGAGCGCCGGCGTCTCGGCGGCTGCGCCGAAAGCGTCAAGCAAAGACGCGACGATCAATGAAGCGCCGGCAGCGCCTATCGCAAAGACTGCCGGCGAGACGCCGGCGGTCCAAGACGAAGCGCCCGCTCCGACGGGCATTGCTTCGTACGAGGATGTTATTCGCCTGGTCGCGGAGGAGCGCGATGTAGATCTCGAGATCACGCTCGAGCGGCTGAAGATCACGCGCTTCAATCCGAACGGCGAGATCGTGTTTGTCGCGACGCCGGATCAGCCGCGGGATTTGGTGCGGCGCTTGAAGGCGTTTCTGGAGGAGCGTTCGCCGTTCGAGTGGACCGTGCGCGCCGCCGATGCGCCGGCCGCGCCCGTCGAGAGCCTCACTGAGCGACGCCGCCGCGAAGAGGCGAAAGCGCTTGAAGAATTGAAGCGCCAGCCGTTTGTAGCCGAGGCGTTGAAGTATTTTCCGGACGCCGAGATTAGCGCTGTGCGTGCACCCGTTGAGGAAACGCAGGGCGCCGACGTTGTGCAGATGCCGCAAGCGAAACCCGGCGCGCCCTCGCCCGCGCGCAAAAAGGAAGCCGACCGATGAAAGACATCTCGCAGATCATGCGCCAGGCGCAGGCCATGCAGGCCAAGATCAACGAGGCGCAGAAGAAGCTCGAAGCCATGGAAGTCGAAGGCTCGGCCGGCGGCGGCATGGTGAAGCTGAAACTCTCAGGCAAGAACGCGATGATCGGGCTTTCGATCGATCCGTCGCTGATGAGCGACGACCGCGAAATCCTCGAAGACTTGATCAAAGCCGCCCACGAC
>QBMO01000017.1:11163-17265 GCA_003242075.1 Alphaproteobacteria bacterium | reverse complement strand
GGCGACGCCCGCCGCAAACTCGAAGACGCGCAAGGCGAAGAGATGAAGGGGCTGAGCGGCGGCCTAGGGATTTTGCCCGGCTTTAAGATGCCGTTTTGACCTTCGACCGGCGGCGTCCTGACACGCCTTCAGTTATCCCAGATCTGACGCCATGAACTTCGATAGCATTACTCTCCTCAGCCAAGTTTTCGGCGCCTTGGCTGTGTTTGCATCGCTTGTTTTCGTCGGACTACAAATCCGTCAGCAGGCAGACGCGACGCGTGCGCAAACTGAACAAGCGATCGCCAGCAATTGGATGGCGCTGGGACAGCTGATCAATGAAAGCGCCGAGGCCTTCACAAGCGGCCTCTTGAGCACGAGCCCAACATTCGCTGAACTCAGCGACCCGGACAGGATGCGTTTCCTCACGTCGATCTTCGCGCTCTTCAAGCACTACGAGAATATGTTCCTGCAATACAAAAAGGGCCGTATCGGCCAAGAGGATTGGGACCCCTGGTCAAATCACCTTCGGATGTATTTTCACCAACCCGGCGTCCAGTCTTGGTGGGCGCTTCGCAAGACGGCCTTCTCGCCCCTCTTTCGCGATTTTCTTGACCTGACGATCGCGCCAACGGAGCCGAGCCCGACTGCTTTGCACCAAGTCGCCAAGGCAACCTGACTGATGCGCGCTAAATCCATTACCGCCGCCCCTGAGATCGAGGCGCTGATTGCGCTGCTGGCGAAAGTGCCCGGCTTGGGCCCGCGTTCGGCGCGACGGGCGGCGCTGCAGCTTTTGAAAAAGAAGGACCAGCTGATGTCGCCGCTGGCGGCGGCGCTGACTTTGGCGGCGGAAAAAGTGCGCGCCTGCTCGAATTGCGGGGCGCTCGATACGCAGGATCCGTGCGCGCTGTGTTCGGCGCATGACCGCGATGACGGCGTGATCTGCGTCGTCGCCGAGGTGGGTGACGTGTGGGCGCTGGAGCGCGCGGGCGCGTTCAAGGGGCGCTACCATGTGCTCGGCGGCGTGCTCTCGGCGCTCGACGGCGTGCGACCGGACGATCTGCGTATTCCGAAGTTGTTGGAGCGGGCGAGTGCGCCAGGCGTCCGCGAAATCATTCTGGCGCTGTCGGCGACCGTCGATGGTCAAACGACGGCGCATTATCTCGCAGAGCGCCTGCATTCACTCGGCATCACCATCAGCCGCCTCTCGCACGGCGTGCCTGTCGGCGGCGAGCTTGACCTCCTGGACGACGGCACCTTGTTTGCGGCGCTGCAAAGCCGGCGCTCCACCTAAGTGTCTGCTTGCCAGTTATCCGGTGCCAGGCGAGCGACGTTGACACCGGCTGCCTGACAAGCCGACACCTGAGTCAGGGGAGAGTCACCATGAATTTTCTTGCTCCGTTTTCAGGGCCGCTTCTAAGCGTGCTTCGCATAGTCAGCGCGCTGCTGTTCATCGCGCACGGCACGACCAAACTGTTTGGGTTTCCGCCGACAGAAATGTTCGCAGTCGCGCCCGAGCCGATGACCCTGATGTGGATTGGCGGCATTCTGGAAACGTTCGGCGGCGCGTTGTTGCTGGTTGGCTTGTTCACGCGGCCAGTTGCGTTCGTGCTCTCCGGCATGATGGCGGTGGCGTATTGGATGTTCCACGCGCCGGCATCGACCTACCCGGTGCAAAACGGCGGCGACGCCTCAATCCTGTTTTGCTTTGTGTTTCTCTACATCGCAGCCGCGGGCGGCGGTGCGTGGAGCCTGGACAATATGCTCTTCCGCAAGAAAGCCTAACGCCTACTCGCGGTGACGCTCGATGCATTGCGTGCGCGCCCGCGTGACTTTCGGCTCCATCAGCCCGGTCTCGCGGAAGCGCTCTAACGCGGCTTCGTATTCGTCGTAAGTCAGCGTGCGCGTGAGCCGATCCCACGTGCAGGTGCACACGGCGCTATCGCTTGGGCACGAGACTTCGAAACGCGCGCGGGCGCTTTCTGGATAGGGATTTGCCACAGGCTGCCCACAGCTCGCGAGCAGTAGAGCAGCGGCGATTGCGATCAAGCTCAGGCGCATGGGCCCGCCTCCGCGAGGCGGCAAAAATTGCCGCGTACTGCCAAGCAGTATGCGCCAACACGGTTAAGAGAGAAGCGGGATAACGTCGTTAAAGCGGCGCGAGCACGAGCGCGCGGCCGTCATCGGCGGTGATCACGAGGCGATCCTGCTGGCGCGCGTAGCGTTCAGCGCCGTCGAGCACGGCGAAGAACGCATCCTCCTGGAGCATGACGCCGCCCTCGCAAGCCATTTCTGTGCGGCCCAGTGCGCGGACGCTAATCGCGCCATTCGCGGCTTCGTAGACGCCAGAAAAGCTGTTGCAGCCGCCGGCGCCGCTGATGCGATCCTCGGCGGCGAACTCAACCGAGGGCGAGCGCGCGGAGGTCGGTTGGCCGTCGATGGATTGCACGGCCCAGCTGGTGCCGGCGAGGTCGGAGCTGGGGGTCGGCGCATAGGACGCGCAGGCTGCCGTGATGAGCCCGCTGGCGATGCAGGCGACGGCCAGAATACGAGGGGTGATGCGCAGCATGATCCCGCCTAACGTCAAGGAGCGGGTTGCGGTTCCCCATCGACCGGGATTTCGGGCTCAGGCGCGCAGGCCAAAGCGAAATTGTTGATCTGTTCAGTCAGCGGATGCGCCAGCCGCTCGGTCATCGGTAGCCGCTCCAGAGCGATGAAATCCTCCGGCGGCACTTCGGCGACGATCCGTTGCCAGACACATGAGCAGACGCCCTCCGGCGGGCTCTGCGCTTCGCAGGCATTGCGGAAGTTCAACTCGATCTCGGGCGGATAGCCGGCCGATTGCGGCTGACTGCAAGCGGCGAGCGTGAGGAGAGCGGCAAGAATTAGAAGGCGCATCGGTGCTCACAGGTTTCAGGTGTCGGCCTGTCAGGTGCCAGGGATAAGCCGCGCTGACAAGCTGACACCCGACTACCTGACACCTAGTTCGCGCCCTCTTCCAGCAATCTGCGGCCAATAACTTGCGCCTGAATTTCGCCGGCGCCTTCGAAAATGTTGAGAANGTCTTTGCGCCGCGCTGCGAAATAGGTGATCTGGCGCGCGGCCATGATCTCGGCCGCCATCATTACAAGCTTGTTGGCGACACGCGGAAACTCAAAAATCTCGGCGCCGAATTGCCTGCGCTCTAGTGCGTATTTCAACCCGAGTTCCAGCGCCGATTGCGCGACGCCGACGGCGCGCGCAGCGGTTTGGATGCGCGCGCTTTCGAAGGTGGCCATCAATTGTTTGAAGCCTTGGCCTTCGACGCCGCCGAGCAGATTGCCTTGCGGCACGCGGAAGCCGTCAAAGCCGATCTCGTATTCCTTCATGCCGCGATAACCGAGCACTTCGATCTCGCCGCCGCTCATGCCGGGTGTGGGGAACGGGTTGGCGTCGTCACCGCGCTGCTTTTCAGCGAGCAGCATGGAGAGGCCGGAGAAATTGTCCGTCGCCGGATCGGTGCGGACGAGCAGCGTCATCACGTCGGCGCGCGCCGCATGCGTGATCCACGTTTTGTTGCCGGTGACAACGTAATCGTCGCCCTCCTTCACCGCCCGCGCACGCAGCGAGCCCAGATCGGAGCCTGTGTTCGGTTCGGTGAACACGGCTGTGGGCAGGATTTCCGCCGTGGCGATTTTCGGCAGCCAGTAAGCCTTTTGCTCGTCCGTGCCGCCGGTGAGGATAAGTTCGGCGGCGATCTCCGAGCGCGTGCCGAGAGAGCCTACGCCGATATAGCCGCGCGAGAGTTCTTCCGAGACGACGCACATTGCCGTCTTGCCGAGACCGCTGCCGCCAAACTCTTCCGGGATGGTGAGCCCGAAGACGCCGAGTTCGCCCATCTGCTGGAGGATTTCGAGCGGGATCAGTTCGTCGCGCATGTGCCAGCCGTGCGCGTGCGGCATCACTTCAGCGTCGGCGAACTTGCGGAACTGATCGCGGATCATTTCGAAGTCGGCGTCGAGCCCGGTATTCTCCAACGTCGCGCGACCGCGGCCGTCGCGCAGCAAAACGGCGAGGCGCGTCTTCTCGTCTTGCGTGATTGCTAGCGATGCCGTCGGCGCATCGACGCCGAAATCGCTCGGGCGAATGATCTCGACTTGCGTCATCGGCAAGCCGCCAGCGAGTTGGGCCGCGTATTCGCTTGCCAGCAGCTTCGCCAACAATTGTTCCGTTTCGCCGAAGGCGCCCTGCTCGGTCAGCGCCCGGGCCCAATCGCGGACTTCGCGCAGCGTTTCAGCATAGGTCGCGACCCAGGCGAGGCCGTGGACGATGTGCTGCTCGCGGTCGACGGCCCGGCGGTCGATCTTTCCACTTTTAGCGACACGCGCCCGCACGGCTTCGCGCGCGGCATCAGCATAGGCGCCTGCTGCATTGGCGACGGTGTCGAGTTGGGGGAGAAGATCAGCCATAGGTCCTCGCGAGTCGGGCCAACCTAACCAACCTTTTCGCACTTGCGAATGCGACGTTCGCGCCCGACCTTGCGGCGCCCTAACGAAGCGAGTTTTCGATGCAGCACGGCAGTGGCAGCGCCGAGGTCATTACCCAGACACTGGTGTTCCTCGCGGCCACCTGCGTCGTCGTACCGGCGCTGCGGAAGGCGCGGCTGAGCGCCGTTATGGGGTTTCTCCTGATTGGCGTCGCCATGGGCCCGCACGTGCTGGGCCGGCTGGCCGAGACCTGGCCCTGGCTCGGGGCGTTCGAGTTGGAGGAAGATGCGCCGACGCTCTTTCTGGCCGAGTTGGGCGTCGTCTTCCTGCTGTTCGTGATCGGGCTTGAGGTCTCGTTCGAACGTTTATGGGCGCTGCGGCGCTTCGTCTTTGGTTTGGGCCTGGCGCAGGTCGTTGTCAGCGCGCTGGCGATTGGCGCGGTCGCGATGGCGTTCGGCAACAGCTTTGCTGTGTCGGCTGTGCTGGGGCTAGCCTTTGCGCTCTCCTCAACAGCGCTGGTGCTTCAGTTGTTGCGAGAGCGCCGCCAAGCCGCTTCGACTGTCGGGCGAACCTCGTTCTCGATACTGCTCATGCAGGATCTCATGGTGGTGCCGATCCTGTTTCTGGTCGCGGCGCTTAGCCCGGGCGCCGATGCATTCGGCGAGAACCAAGTCTGGATCGCGTTGCTGACGGCGCTTGCGGCGCTCGCAGCGATTTTGGTGATCGGACGTCTGTTGCTGCGGCCGCTGTTTCGCTGGGTTGCCGCCGCCGACAGCCGCGAAATTTTTATCGCCGCTGCTCTGCTTGCCGCGATCGGTATGGCCGCCGCCGCCGAGATGGCGGGCTTGTCGATGGCGCTTGGCGCGTTTCTGGCCGGGCTGCTGTTAGCGGAGACCGAGTTTCGCCATCAGATCGAAGCCGACCTCGACCCGTTCAAGAATTTGCTGCTGGGGCTCTTCTTCGTCACCGTTGGCATGCAAATCGATATCCAGTTGTTGCTCAGCCAACCGGTGATGATCCTGCTCGGCGTGTTCGGGCTTTTCGCCTTGAAGATCAGCATTATCGGCGTGCTCGGCCGGATGTTCGGCCTCACTTGGCCGCGCGCGATCGAGACCGGTTTTCTGCTCGGCCAAGCCGGCGAGTTCGGGTTCGTCGTGATCGCGGCGGCGCAAGCGGGTCAAGCAATCCCTGCAGACACCGCCAACTATATGCTGATCGTCACCGCGCTCTCGATCTTCGTTACGCCTATCGTCGCAAGCTTCGGCGCGCGCGTTGCGCGCAAACTGGGCGGCGACGCCAAGAAAGACGCGCCGCCCTCCGACGCCATCCTGCAATCAGGCCACGTCGTCATCGCCGGCTTCGGGCGCGTGGGCCAGACACTCGCCGACATTCTCGACGCGCAAGAAATCCCACATGTCGCCATCGAAGGCGATGCGTCCACCGTGAACCGCATGCGGGAAGCGGGACGCGCGGCTTATTTCGGCGACGCCTCCAGCCGGCAAATGCTGACCTCCGTTGGCGCCCCGCACGCGGCGGCCATCGTCGTCACCATCAATGATGCCGACGCGGTCGATCGCATCGTGAAGGAAGCCCGGGAAGCTTGGCCGCATGTGCCGGTGTATGCGCGCGCGCGCGATAGCGATCATGCGCGGCGCTT
>QBMO01000017.1:0-11153 GCA_003242075.1 Alphaproteobacteria bacterium | reverse complement strand
TTGCATGCGGCGGGCGCTACGCTCGCGAGTCCCGACTCGATCGAAGCGGCGCTGCAATTGGGCGAAGCGCTCTTAAACGGCGTCGGCGTTCCCGATGAGATTGCGCGCCAGGTCATTAACCTGCGGCGCGAAGCAGAAATCGCACGCGCCATTTTCAGCAGCGGCGACTAAACCACCGCCCCGAACAGCGCGCCGATCCCCGCCGTCACCGCCATCGCAATCGCGCCCCAAAACGTGATGCGCGCGACTGCTTTCCAGGCGCCCGCTCCCCCTGTCTTGGCGCTGACAAAACCGAGCGCGGCGAGGAAGACGAGCGAGGCGAGCGACGTCGCCCATATCAGCGCGCTCGGCGGCGCGATGAGAACGACCAACAGTGGCAACGCGGCGCCCGTAGCGAACGTCGCCGCCGATGTAAGCGCCGCTTGAATCGGGCGCGCCGTGGTCATGTCTGAAATGCCCAGTTCGTCACGCGCGTGAGCGCCGAGCGCGTCCTTGGCCATCAATTGCTGCGCAACTTGCTTGGCGAGCGCGGGCTCTAAGCCGCGATTGGTATAGATCGCTGCCAGTTCCGCCGTTTCGAACTCTGGGTCATCCGCCAACTCACGCCGCTCGCGCGCAAGATCGGCCTGCTCGGTGTCCGATTGCGAACTAACCGACACATACTCCCCCGCCGCCATCGACATTGCGCCGGCGACGAGGCCCGCGACACCCGCTATAAGAATATCGCCGCGCGTCGCCGATGCGGCAGCTACGCCGACAATCAAGCTCGCAGTCGAAACGATACCGTCATTGGCGCCCAGCACGGCTGCGCGCAGCCAGCCGATGCGCGAAACGAGGTGGCGTTCGAGGTGCAGACGCGCCATGGAGATACTCCGTGTCGCCTTGTTGCCGCCGCCGCCGCGCCGAACAACAGAAATCAGAGAGAATGACTATGCTTCGCAAACTTTGCGCTTTGGCGCTGATCGCCGCGCTCGCCGCGTGCACGCCGCCAACGGCAACCGCCCCGGAAGCGCCCGTTGAGACCGCCAGCATCGGCGACCTCGCAATTGTCGACGCGCCTGCGCCCGGCGCACGCGTGACAAGCCCGCTCACCATCACCGGAACAGCGCCGGGCAATTGGTACTTCGAGAACCAGTTCCCGGTGCGCTTGGTCGATGCCCAAGGCGCCGTGATCGCGGAAGCGCCAGCCACGCCGCGGGTGAGCTGGACCGATCCTGGCGACAAAGAGTTCGACGCAACGCTGACGTTCTCCGTCACGGCGGATACGCCGGCCACATTGGTGCTGGAAGAGGATATGCCGGGCGAAGGCAACGAGCCGCGGCAAGTGCGGATCGATGTAGTGCTGGCGGCGCAGTGATCATGAACAACGAAGAACTGGACGACGATGTCGATGACGACATCTCCGGCCAAAATCCGTTCACAGCATTCGGAGAATGGGACACACATGAAGACGACGAGGCTTATCGGACCCTTTAAGTCTGATGCCAACCAGTGCGTCATTCCGGGGCAATGCGAAGCATTGAGCCCGGAACCTAGGGGCAAACGATCGCGTGTTGGCCCCTGGGTTCCGGGTATCGCTCCGCGATCCCGGAATGACGGACTTGATTAGGAGCTCAACTCATCCACTTCAATGTCGTCGGCTCGATCGGATTGACGAAGTCGCGGCTCTCTTCGCGGCTCTTGGTCCATTCGCGCTTGAGCTTCAAATACCATTTGGCCTGCACGTCGATATCGTCGATCCACAGCATCGAGGGGCTATAGGCCAAGCCGCTGTTTTGCAGATCGACCATGCGACCGTCCTGATCGAGAAACTCGCGGCCAGCGGGGATGAGGATCGGTTTGATCACATCGAGCAGCAGCGCATCGCGCCAATAGGTGATTTGCGTGATGCGCGTTGAGGTTTCGTTTTCGGGCGTCAGGCAGGTGAGCGTGAAGAGCCGCGCTTTCGGCGTCTCCACCACCTCCCAGCGGAAGCCAGGCAGCATGAACGAGATTTCCGTCGTCACGTCGCCGCCAAACAGCCATTTGTAGGCAAGTGAGTTCGACGCCGGCTTATGCCGCTCGATCGCCCAGCCGCGCTCTCGCGGCACGAAGCGCTTTTCCTTCAGCTTCTTGCCCGTGCTCGGCGGGCGCCACCACCATTGGCTGTGCACATAAGGCACGTGGGCTGGGTCCATTAGGCCGACGACGGCGTTATCCATGTTCGCCGCGAAGATGCGGTCGATGACGAATTTCGGTTCGGTGAGTTCGGCCAAACCAAACTCCGGCGCCGGTGGCGGCTCGCCGATGAAGCGCTGATCGCTGGAGACGAACACGAGCACGATGCCATTGGCTTCGTGCGTGGGGAAGCGGCGCACGCGGATGCGGCCGGCTTCGTAGGGTTGGCCTTGAACAAGTGACGGAATCTGTTTGCACACGCCGTCCTGCGTGCCGAAGCGCCAGCCGTGATACGGGCACTCGACCGTTTGCACGCCATTGGTGGCGCACACGCGCCCGGCTGACAGCGGCACGGCGCGATGCGGGCAGATGTCGCGCAGCGCGAACGCATTGCCCTCCTCGTCGCGCCCGAGCAGCACCGGTTCGCCCAGAATTTCGCGACGGAACATGCCGCGGTTCTTCAACTCGCGCGACGTCGCGGCGAAGTACCAGAGGTCCCGGAGAAGCTCGCTCATTGTTGAGCCAGATAGAGGATCGCCGGGATGCCTACAAACCCCAGGACGGCAGATGCGACGATGCCGCCCAGGCAAAGCGCCGCCAACGCCCAGCGGCGGCGGCGCATTTCTGGCGGCCGCGCCTTGTTCATCGCCCCGCCAGCGAAAAAGATCATGCCAAGCGTACCGCCAACGATGCCGGCGACGGCGGCCATGTAGAGCAGGAGTTGAAACGCCAAAGCGAACATGCCCGCTCCGGCTAGCACGGCGCCTGCAAGGCAGACAGCCCTTGCGCTAGCTCAGCGCAGCCATTGCGGCGCGCGTCGCGTCGTCGGCTGGGAAAAGCAGTTCGAGGCGAAGGTCGCGGACGGTGACGTCCTCGCTGGTGCCGAAATGAGCGATGGTGGAGAGAAAGCTCAGATCGCCGCCGGGGCTGCGCAAGATGATCGGCGCCAAGGGCCGGCGCTGTGTTGCGCCCGTCGGCGGATGGCGGCGCATTGCTGACTCCAGCGCACGCAGATGCTCGGTAAACACCGGATCGGCGCCGGCTTCGAGCGCCTCCAAACGAATGCGGCCGGTCATCTCTTGCAGCACTTCCGGATAGTTCGCGATGCCGTGCGGCGCGAGCGGGCTCTCCGCCAACATGCGCACCACATTCATCTCGCCGCTGTCGCCAGCTAAGCCCGCAAGCAGCATGCGCGCGCTTGGCGTTGCATCGAGAACAGTCCAGTGCCGATCGCAGAGCAAAGCCGGGTTCGGCGCGTGGCGCTGCATCATCTCATCCAGGATCGCGCGCAGCGGGCCGAGGGCGGCGGCGTCGAGCGGCGTCACCGGAAACAGCGCGGCGAAGCCGGCGACGTTGAGCAGCGTGTTGCAAGCGGCGCGCGGCAACACCATCGCGTCGGCCAGAGCCAGCACCATGTCGCGGCTTGGCTTGGCGCGGTTGGTTTCGAGGAATGAGAGGTGCCGCGGCGACGCGTCGGCGGCGAGCGCCAGATCGAGCTGGCTCAAGCCACGCGCGCGCCGCCAAGCGCGGAGCGCGGCGCCAAAGCCGCCATCGTCGAGATCGGACACTGCCATGGGCGCGACTATCTCCGCTCGCGCCTACGCCTGTCCATTACCTGGGAAGGAATTGCAGCCATTCCCTCTTCGCGCTCACCCTTCGCCATCAACGCGAAGGAGCGAGACATGACGGGGTTTTGGAAAACTTGGATGCTGGTGTGGTGCTGGGCGGTGATGGGCGTTGGCGCGCTGTTCGCGGCGGCGGCCGTGCCCGTACTCGAAGGCGGCGTGCGGCTGTTCTACGACACGATCTATTGGCCGATCGATGGCGCGAGCCCGTACGGCCAAGACGTGCAGCTAACGGCGGCGTTGCTCGGCGCGGTGATGATCGGCTGGGCGATCGCCGTTCTTGGATTGGTGAGCGCGGCCGATACAGTCGGCGCGCCGGCATGGCGCACGCTGACGCTCTCGATCGTGGTTTGGTACGTGATCGACTCGATCATCTCGGTCGCACTCGGCGCACCGCTGAATGCGCTCTCGAACACGGGCCTACTGGTAACCTTCCTCGCACCCATTCTCGGCAGCGGCGTGCTGCAGAGCGGTGGCGCGCGATTGGCTACTGCGCCACGATCGTGACGCGGAAGCTGTTGTTGGCGGCGCCGTCCTCTTCCCAGGGGCGGCGCTGCTCGATCACGAGTTCGCCCGTCCCCGGCGCCGTGGCGGAGAACATCAGCACTTCCCAGTGATTGCCGCCGGTGAAACCGGGCTGGCTTTGCGCGGCGCTGGTGTTGCCGCTGGCTTCGCCGGCGCGCGTGACGAAGGCGGGGATTTGCGCGGGCGCCCAAACGTAACCAGCCGTCGGCACGCCGACGAGTTCAACGGCGAAGCGCTGATTGACGCCGACATTGATCGTTTGCCCCGCTTGCTCGGCCGTGATGCGCACGGTGACATCATCCGGCGTCGGCGCAGCTACGCCTTGTTCGGTCACGGGCTCTACCTCTTCTTCAGCTTCCGGCGTACACGCCGCCATCGTCAACGCCGCCGCGATCAATAGCACTCGCATCATTGCATCGCTCCCGCTTCCATGAGGCCGATATAGAACCGGATCATACGCTCGAAATTCTCGATCGACAGCCGCTCATTCAGGCCGTGCGGCATTTCGAGATCGGCCGAGGTCAGAAGGATGGGCTGGAAGCGGTAGACGTTCTCGGCGACCTCCGAGTAGTGACGCGAGTCGGTGCCGGCGAGCACGAGGCCGGGCGCGACGGGCGCGTCTGGCAGTATGGCGCTGGAGAGCGCCGCGATCAGGCCGTAGCTTGACGACGTCGTGCTGGAGATCGGCGTCGCGTCGCGCGGGGTCCCGTCCCATTCCAGAGTGACACCTTCGAGATCGGCGACTTCCTCGCGAGCGCGGCGCAGCAGATCAGCGCCGCTATCGCGTGGATGGATGCGGAAATTGATCCAGGCGTCGGCTTCGCCGGGCAACACGTTCGGCCGCGAGCCGCCTTCGATCACTGTCGGCGCGATGGTGGTGCCGAGCAGCGCGCGGGCGGCGGCATTGTCGGCCATGCGCGCGCGCAACAGCGGCGCGAACAGCCATTCATTGGCGACCGCCATGCGGTTGGTGAAAGAGAGCTCCGGCGCCAGCGCGCGCATCATGCCGAGCGCGGGCCCGCCTTCGAGACGTTGTTCGATCGGCATGGAATGGATGCGGTCAACGGCTTCGGCGACGAGCGATACCGCCGTTTCGTTCGGCGGCATCGACGAGTGACCGGGCTGACCAACCGCGTGAATGCGCAAATTGCCGCCGCCGCGTTCGGAAATACCGATCATCGAGGCCGGCCCGCCCGTGAGCGGATGCTGATCGAGCGCGGCCATGCCTTCATCGAGCACGAACCAAGCGCGCACGCCGCGCTGCGCCAAAGCTTGCGCCATGACGACTGCGCCCTCGTCACCGCCGATCTCTTCATCGTGGCCGAAGGCGAAGATGATGGTGCGCACCGGCCGCCGCCCTTGCGCGGCTAGAAACTCCGCCGCTTCCATGAGTGCTACGAGCGAGCCTTTGTCATCGATCGCGCCACGGCCCCAAATGGCGTCGTCGCGGATAATGCCGGCGAACGGATCGACTTGCCAATTCTCGCGCGTGTCGTCGGGGACCGGCACGACGTCTTGATGTGCGAGCAGGATGATGGGCGGCTGGCCTGGGTCGCTGCCCTCCCAGGTGTAGAGCAGCGAAAGCTCGCTGATCATCTCGCGGCGCGCGGCGGCGTGAAAGGCGGGGTAACGCTGTTGCAGCCATGCGTGAAATTCTACGAATGGCGCGCGCTCGTCGGTCTCTTCGACCAGCGACACGGTACGGAAACGGATCGCTTCGGCCAGACGCATGGCAGCCGCACTTGCGTCGATGGCGTAAGCGCCAGTGTCGGGGATTTCGACCGCGCCCGGCGGGGGAAACGGGATGGTTCGACTTATCTTGGCGGCGCTTGCGCTGGNGGATTTCGACCGCGGCCGGCGGCGGCGGCGCGGTGAACGTGTAAGTGCGATAGCCGATGAAGCCCGCGCCAGCCGCTAGAACCAGCGCAAGCGCCGCCAAGATAAGTCGAACCATCCCGTTTCCCCCGCCGGGCGCAGGCTATGCCGCGCTCTGGCGCCGCGATTAGGGGCTCTGACGCGGCGGAGGTCAACGCTGCCGGTCTTACGGCGCGACGCTCGCCAGCTCAGTGTGGCCGAAACCCCGCCTGTAATCGAGTATCGACACGATCTCGGGTTCGATCCGGTAGAGCGCCATTTCGGCGTCTTCGCCGGCTTTGACGTACTGCCCAAGCTGGGGAAACTTGGCCATCATCAGCTGGAAGACCCGGTTCAGCTCCGCCATCTCCGTCACCCGCACGGCGTGCGCCGCCAGCGATACGCCTTCGATCGTGTCCCAGCTGGTGTAAGGCGCCGTCACCGCCACCGACACGCGTGGATCGGCGGCGATGTTCATCGCCTTCTGCGATCTTGACCAGGTGCCGAAATAAATCGTCGCGCCGTCGCTGACGAAACTCACCGTGGTCGCCTGCGGCCAACCGTCAGGACGCACCGTGGCAATGGTGAGATCATTGGATGCGGACAGTATCGCCGCGACGTGCTGACGTTGCTCGGGAGTAAGCATGGCTGACGCTCCTTGGCGTCAACATGCGGCTAGCGTGCGCGCGAGGCTTTGACTTCGCTCAACCCTTCGCGCCGCTCAGCTCCAGCACATCTTCCCAAGTCCGGAGCCCACTGCGCTGCGCATTCACGAGCACGGCCATGTTGCCGGGCGTGTGCTTGTTATCGAGCATCTTCTCGTGCGCGTCGGGGATTTTATCCCAGGGGAAGACTTCGCCCATGGCCGGATCGATGCGGCGGTCGATGACGAGCTGGTTGGCTTGGCTGGCGTGATAGAGGTGCGCGAAGTGCGAACCCTGCACGCGCTTTTGGTGCATCCAGAGATAACGCGCATCCATGGTGAGATTGTAGCCGGTGGTGCCGGCGCAGATCACGACCATGCCGCCGCGCTTCACGATGCGCACCGAAACCGGAAATGTCTGTTCGCCCGGGTGTTCGAAGACGATGTCTGGATCCTTGCCGCCTGTGATGGCGCGTACGGCTTTGCCGAACTTGCCCACCTCTTTCATGTATTCGGCAAAGCCCTCGCCGTTCACTTTCGGCAGCTGGCCCCAACAATCGAAATCCTTGCGGTTCAACACCGCTTTGGCGCCCATCGAGAGCACGTAATCTTTCTTGCTGTCATCGGAGACGACGCCGATCGCGTGCGCACCGGATACGGCGCACAGCTGCACGGCGAAGACGCCAAGACCGCCGCTCGCGCCCCATACGAGCACGTTCTGGCCCGGACGCAGCACGTTCGGACGCCAGCCGAACAGCATGCGATAGGCCGTCGCCAGCGTCAGCGTGTAGCAGGCCGCTTCTTCCCAGGTGAGATGCTTGGGACGCGGCATCAGCTGGCGCGCTTGCACTTTGCAAAACTGCGCGAACGAGCCGTCCGTCGTCTCGTAGCCCCAGATGCGCTGGCTGGTCGAGAACATCGGGTCGCCGCCGTTGCACTCTTCGTCGTCGCCGTCGTCTTGGTTGCAGTGGATGACGACCTCGTCGCCCGGCTTCCAGCGCTTCACCTTGGCGCCCACGGCCCAGACGATGCCGGAGGCATCGGAGCCGGCGACGTGATAGGGCTGCTTGTGTCCGTCGAGCGGGCTCAACGGCTGGCCGAGCGCGGCCCACACGCCGTTATAGTTTACGCCCGCCGCCATCACGAGCACGAGCACTTCGTCCTCACCGATTCCGGGCACCGGCACTTCTTCAAGCTGCATGGCGGTGAGCGGGCGGCCATGGCGCTCCTTGCGGATCGCCCACGCCCACATCTTTTCAGGCACGTGAAAGGCCGGCGGAATCTCGCCGATGGCGTAAATGTCTTTGACGGCTTTCAGGTTCGGTTGGGTCATGGCCGCTCTCAAGTTTTGCTGCGGCGCACAATGGCCAGTTTCAGGCGGAATCGTCAATGCCGCACGCCGGGGCCGGTGCATACGAAAACGGCCCCGGTTTCCCGGGGCCGCTCTTCACTTCGTAGGCTCGTTTATTTCTCGTCGTCTTCCGGACGCCATGCGCGACGCGGTGTCGGGCGCGGCGCGGGTTCGACAACTGTCACCGGCTCTTCGTGGACCACGACAGCGACCGGCTCTTGCACGTAGACAACCTGCGCCGGGGGCGCCGGCGGGGCGTAGGACGCCTCGACCACGCCGCCAGATGGGCAAGGCGTACCAGCTTCGGCCATGGCGTGACGCACGTCTTCGTCGACGCACATCAGCGCAGTCGCCGCGCGTTGATAGCCAAGCGCCATCAGCTGACGCGAGTTCTTCAAGCGCTGGCAGTTACGATCTTGCCAAGTGGTGCCGATCGACAGACCGAAGCTGACCGCTTGAGCGCCCATCGTGCTGGAGCCCATGCAGGTGTCTTCGCCAACAGCGAGCGGCGCGGCGTAAGCCGTGCTCACTGGGTCGCGTTCGTTATAGGTGTTGACGCTCTGGCTCGCATTGTTCGAGTTCGAATTGTCGTTGGCATTGTTCGACGATTGCGACTGGCCTTGCGACTGCTCGTTGCTCGAGCTCGAATTGTTGTTGCCGTTATTGTTGCCGTTATTATCGGCGCTCGAAGAACCGCCAGTGGCGTTGCTCGAATTGTTTGCGTTGTTGACGTTGGCGTTGTTCGCCGTGCCGCCCGTTCCGCCCAAGCCGCCAGCGCCGCCTGCGCCGCCCGCACCACCAGCGCCGCCGTAAGCGGTGTTGGAGTTGGTGTTGTTCGCCGAGCCGCCATTGCCGCCTTGCGCCCACGATGAGGTTGACGACCGGTTGTCGATGTCGATATTGGTGTCGACCGACACACCTTCGCTGCCGCCGTTATTGTTGCCGCCGCCATTGTTGCCGCCGCCATTGTTGCCGCCGCAATCGCGTTGGCACTGATTGCCGCCGCCATTGGTGGCGAACGCCGCTGGCGCGAACGCAAATGCGCCCACCATCGCCACAGCTGCTACGTAAATTCTCACTGACTTCACTTCAAATTCTCCTGGCCAAGAAAGCCGCCCTTGGCCGGCCCAGATGCAAACGACGCACCGGCATTTCGTGACGTCACGGCACGCAAAGTACGCTCACGCGCGAATTGGAACTTTTAAAACTCCCCTCTCACGAGGCACACGGTTCCGGATGCCGAGCGCCGTCCCACATCGGCTGCCGCCGGCCAGATGCGAATCGCGGGAACCTCAGTCGCTTTCGAAAACACAACGTCTAGCCGCCGAGCATTTTGCGATGCAGCATGGCGCCCTGATGCCGCCATTCCAGCACTCACCCGATCCGCCCTGGATCTTCCGGACCTATGCCGGTCACTCGACGCCAGCCGAGTCCAACAAGCTCTACCGGGCCAACCTCGCGCGCGGGCAGACCGGCCTTTCCGTCGCCTTCGATCTGCCGACCCAGACCGGCTATGACAGCGACCACATCCTGGCGCGCGGCGAAGTCGGCAAGGTCGGCGTGCCGGTCGGCCATCTGGGCGACATGCGGTCGCTGTTCGACGGCATTCCGCTCGACCAGATGAACACGTCGATGACAATTAACGCGCCGGCCGCTTGGCTGCTGGCGCTTTACGTGGCGCTGGCGGACGAGCAAGGCGCGGCGCGCACGAAGCTCACCGGCACGACGCAGAACGACATTCTGAAAGAGTATCTCTCGCGCGGAACTTACATCTTCCCGCCGGCCCCGAGCCTGAAGCTCACTGCAGACACGATTGCCTGGAGCTTGGACGAGATTCCGAAATGGAATCCGATGAACGTCTGTTCCTACCATTTGCAAGAAGCTGGCGCGACGCCGGATCAGGAACTGGCCTTCGCGCTGGCGGCGGCGATTGCGGTTCTGGATGAGGTCAAAGCGCGCGGCGAAGTCGCGGGCGACCGCTTCGCCGACGTGTTCAGCCGCATCTCCTTCTTCGTCAATGCAGGCCTGCGCTTCATCACCGAGACCTGCAAGATGCGCGCGTTCGTGCAGCTGTGGGATGAGATCGGCCGCGAACGCTATGGCGTGACCGACGAGAAAGCGCGGCGCTTCCGCTATGGCGTGCAGGTCAACTCGCTGGGGCTGACCGAGCAGCAGGCCGAGAACAACGTCTATCGCATCTTGCTCGAGACGCTGGCGGTCACGCTCTCCAAGGACGCACGCGCGCGCGCGGTGCAGCTGCCGGCGTGGAACGAAGCGCTCGGCCTGCCGCGGCCCTGGGATCAGCAATGGTCGCTGCGCATGCAGCAAGTTCTGGCCTACGAGACCGACTTGCTGGAGTTTGAAGACATCTTCGAAGGCTCGAAGGTGATCGAGGCGAAGGTTGCGGAGCTGATCGAAGGCGCGCGCGCGGAGCTGGCTAAAATCGAGGCCGCTGGCGGCGCCATCGCCAATGTCGAGTACATGAAGGCGGCGTTGGTGGAGTCCAATCGCCGCCGCATCGAACAGATCGAAGCTGGCAAACAGAAGATCGTCGGCGTCAACGCCTTCACCGAAGCCGAGCCCTCGCCGCTCGAGGCGGGCGAGAAGAACATTCACACCGTCGATCTCAGCGTCGAAGCTGAACAGATCGCGCGGCTGAAGGCTTGGCGCGCGCAACGTGATAGCAAATCAGCAAAAGCGGCGTTAGCGACGCTCGAAGCGGATGCGCGCGCGGATAAAAACATCATGCCAGCGTCCATCGCCGCCGCGAAAGCGGGCGTCACCACCGGCGAATGGGCGGCGGCGCTGCGCGCTGTATACGGCGAGTATCGCGGGCCGACGGGCGTGGCGTTGGTGATCGAGACTGAGGCGGAAGACAGCGAGGCGGTGAAGCGCGATGTGGCGGCGCTAAGTGAAAAGCTCGGCCGGCAGCTCACCTTCCTCGTCGGCAAGCCCGGGCTAGACGGACATTCCAATGGCGCCGAACAGATCGCAGCGC